>JBKBTZ010000006.1:0-60105 GCA_046290825.1 Limisphaerales bacterium | reverse complement strand
ACGGAATCGTTCCGGGTAAGCTGGGGTCATGACCGCCACCTGGCGCCTTCCATCTTGCAATAAACTGAGATGCGCCCACAGCCGGAAACGTCGGCAAATCGGCGTTGCAAACAAAGTTTTTTCCAGCATAGTTAAGTCGGCGACCAGAGTGGGCCGGACACCTTCCGACCCCGTGATTTACTTCCCTGGCCGCCCCTTTCTTTGTTCCTGTTCCAGCCACTGGTTGACGTCTCGCAAGCGTTCGTCGCCAACATGGATGAGCGGTTCGATCAGCGGTATGCCGCTATCATCAATCGGCTTTATGGGAAAGCCCAGCCGTTTCTCTTCCCGCCGCCGGGCGGTATAAACGCAAAGGTCGCAAAGTTGCAAAACAAGGCTTTTTTCCGATTCGATGAAAAAGCCCTTCTCGATGATCTGCCCCAGCTTCAAATCGCCCTCCGCGCCACGGAAGAACCGGATGGCCTTCTCCACATCCCCCACTACCTCGCGGTTCTCATCCGAAATGAAAATGCCCAAGGGCGCCCCCGGCAGCGATTTCAACAAATCATCCACGACCCGGGCCACCAGGGGAAAGGCGGCCACGTGGGGATTAATGGCCACCCCCGCACCGAACGTCCGCTGGCTCCACTCAGCCAACCGCCGCTTGGCTATCCCCCGATAAACGAATCTCAAATCATGATTCCTTGCGATGCGAAACCATTCATCCCGGAAGGCCAACCGGTGCGAAATGGAGAACTGTCTGAGGTAGCCGTGGCGCGGGCTGCTAATTTCCTGGGCATGAATCTCAAAATCTTCGGGCCGCGGTTCAGGAAATGATCGGTCCACGGCGGCCTGCAAATCCGACTCCAAGGCCAGCCAACACGATTCCGGCACGACCAGTGCGCCCAGGACAAACACCGGCTGGGCGGCGTCCCTGAGGTTCGTGCCGGTCTGGCCAGATTCGTCAAGATAAACCAGGTGCATTGAATTCGAGGTGCGCGGGATGCCAACGCCATTGGTGGAGGCCACGTCCCCGCACCTTTTCAAATCCGTTTCGGCCCGCCGAGGCCGACGCGGCCCGTTTCGTGAGCGTAGGCCAGGGCAAGGGCCAGTGCGTCCGCCGCGTCCGGCGCGGGCAATTCGGCGAGGTTGAGCATCCGTTGCACCATCTTGGCCACCGCCAGCTTCTGCGCCGCGCCGTAACCCACGATCGCCTGCTTCACCTTGCGCGGAGCCAGCTCGAAGATTTCCAGCCCGGCCTCGGCCAGCACCGCCAGGGCCGCGCCGCGCGCCTCGCCCATGATGAGCGCGGTCCGGAGGTTTTGCGCGTGAAACAACCCCTCCACCGCCGCCACCGTCGGCTGCTGCGCGGTCACCACCTCGCGCAACGTGCCCGCGATCCGAGCCAGACAGCGCGATCGCTCCCACGCGGGCGGGCAGGCAATCGTTCCGCACGCCAGCATCACCGGCGCTCCCGCGCCCGCGCGAATCACGCCGAATCCGGTGCCCCGCAGGGAAGGATCCACCCCGAGAATCACCACCTCCGCGCGACGGCCCGGCCGGGGTCGCAGGGACGCGGCCTCGCCGTCCGCCCCGCGCCGGGGCGACGCCAATCGCGCCTGCAACTGCGCAAAATCGCGCGGTGAAATGCCCATGCCGCGACAGTGCCAGCGGCGGCGAAGGCGCAAAAGCAAAAAGCCGGGCGCCTTAGCCAACGACGCCCAGCGAGGAGCACCTGCCTCCCCGTGGCCAGGCGCGGACGTTCCGGCCACACCGCGTTTGCCCCACGTCGCGGTCCCGCATAAATTGCGGGCGTGAACAACGAGTATTCCGTGGCGGGACATTGGAGTGGCGACTTCGACGAGGCCGGCCTGCAGGCGTGGGCGGAGGGACTGCGCCAGCGGCTGCGCTTTCCGGTGTCGCTGGGGCTGGTGTTTATGACGCCGCGCTTCTTTCCGCACGCGGCGCAGGTGCTGGAGATTTTGCGGGTCCATGCCCGGGTGCCGCTGCTGGCGGGCTGCTCGAGTCAGGGGTTGATCGCCGGCGGGGAGGAGATCGAGGAAGGTGGTGGCGTGGTATTGGGGCTGTATGCCCTGCCCGGAGCCGAACTGCGGGCGCATTATTTCCATCAGGAACAGGTGGAGGAGGCCGGGGGAACCGGCTATTGGCCTGCCCAGACCGGCGTGGCACGCGGCGCGACCAACGGCTGGCTGGCGTTTCTCGACCCGTTTCACCTGGACAGCGAGGGCTGGCTGCGCTCGTGGGGCGCGGCCTACGCGCCCGCGCCGGTGTTGGGCGGGCTGGCCAGTGGTGTGTTCACCGAGCAGCGGACCCAGGTGTATTTGAATGGCGAAGTTTACGAGGAGGGCGGCGTGGCCATCTCGGTGGGAGGCGCGGTGGAGTTGGCGAGCGTCATTTCCCAAGGCTGCACCCCGATCGGCGAAACGTGGACGCTGACGCGCGTGGACCGGAATTTCATCCAGCAGATTGCGAACCGGCCCGCCTACGAGGTCCTGGCCGAGACGGTCAACGCGCTCTCCTCGGAGGAACAGCGCAAGGCGCGGGGCAACCTGTTCATCGGGCTGGTCGTGGACGAATATCGCGAGGAGTTCCACCGGGGCGATTTTCTCATCCGCAACCTGCTGGGCGGCGATCCCCAGTCGGGCATTCTGGCGGTGGGCGCGCTGCCGCGACCGGGCCAGACCATCCAGTTCCAACGACGGGACGCGCGGGCGGCGCGGGAGGACATGGCGGAACTGCTCGACCGGGCGGCCCGGCAACTGGCCGGGCGCACGATCTACGGTGCCTGTCTGTGCTCGTGCAACGGGCGTGGCAGGAACTTTTTCCAGGAACCGAATCACGACGCCGCGCTGGTGCAGGAACGGCTGGGGCCGCTGGGTTTGAGCGGATTCTTCTGCAACGGCGAGATCGGCCCCATCGGCCAGCAAAGTTTCCTGCATGGTTACACGGCGGCCGCGGCGTTGTTCGTGCGCAAGGCGCGCGAGGCGGAACGACCGGAAACCTGAAGCGCCCAAGCAGAACGCAACCCCTCCCCCAAGCCTGCGTCCCGACACGCCCCCCACCGTCGTCCCCTGCCCTGCACCCCATGCCCCGCACCACCCCTGCCCCCCCGCTGCCGCTGTCCCGCCCGCCGCTCGAGCGCATGCTGCGCATTCACCAGGCGCTGCAGGCGGGCCGTTATCCCAACGCCAACACCCTTGCCCGCGAGATCGAAGTGGTGCCCAAAACGATTCACCGGGACATCGCGTTCATGCGGGACCGGATGAACCTGCCAATCGAGTTCGACCCCGTCCGCAACGGCTACCATTACACGGGGGAAGTGGGCGCGTTTCCTTCGCTCCAATTGACGGAGGGCGAATTGTTCGCGCTGTGCGTGGCGGAGAAGGCGCTCGAACAGTATCGCGGGACGAGCTTTGAGAAGCCGCTGCTGTCGGCGCTGCGCAAGATGCAGGAGTCGCTGCCGGACACCATCTCGGTGGACCTTGGCGAACTGGGGGCCGCGATCTCCTTTCGCACGCGGGCGGAGCCGGTGTTGAACCTGGAAATCTTCGACGCGCTGGCGCAGGCGGCCGCGCGGCGGGAGCAGTTGGAACTCGATTACCGCAAGGCTGGCGCGAAGACCACCGAGCGCCGGCTGGTGGACCCGTATCACCTCGCCAACATCAACGGCGAGTGGTTCCTCTTTGCGTTTGACCACCTGCGGAAAGACCTCCGGACCTTCGTGCCGGCGCGCATCCGGGCGGTGCGGCGGACGGGGCGGACCTTTCCGCGGCCGCGCGGTTTTTCGCTGGAACAACGGCTGCGCGACAGCTTCGGCGTGCATTCCGGCGAAGGTCGCTACGAGGTGGTCCTGCGGTTCGACGCCACAGTGGCGGATTACATCCGCGAGAAGCGCTGGCATGACTCGCAGGAACTGCGCGAGCTGAAGGGCGGCGCGGTGGAACTGCGGCTCCGGCTGTCGAGCCTCATCGAGATCGAACGCTGGGTCTTGAGTTGGGGCGGCCGGGCACGGGTGGTGCGCCCCCCGGAACTGGCCGCCGCCGTGCGCCGCGCGGCGCGGGCGATGCTGAAATGAGTGGCGATCCGGGAAGAGGGAAGCGCGTTATTCGACGCCCCCACCCAGCCGCAGCCAGGCGGTCACGGGAAAGTGGTCGCTGGGAAACTGGCCGGCGCGGGCAAAGGGATTGATCTCGACGCGCTCCACCGTCACCGCGCCACGCGCGAGGATCCAGTCTATGCGGATGCCGCGCCGATCCGCCGGGCGGAAGCCGTTGAAGGTGCTCAGGCCTTCGCCCCGGCGCTCGCGGGCCAGGGTCCAGGTATCGGTGAAGAAACCCTCCCGGGTCAGAATTTCGTAGGGCTGGCTGGTCCCGGCGGCGGCGTTGAAATCGCCGGCCAGCAGCACCGGCAGGCTCGGATCGAGGGCCGCCACGCGCCGACGGACCAGTTCCGCGCTCTTCTCGCGGGCCAGCGGCGCCTCGTGGTCGAAGTGAGTGTTGAAGAAATAAAACTCGCGCGCGGTCCGACGGTCACGGAACCGGAGCCAGGTCACCATGCGGTTGCAAGTGTGGCCCCAGGTGCGGGAGGCCACGACCTCGGGTGTGTCAGACAGCCAGAAATGGTTCGTCGCGAGCGGTTCCAGCCGGTCGCGCCGGTAAAACACCGCCATGAACTCGCCCTTCAGGCCGCCGTCGCGCCCCACGCCGGTCCAGTCGTATTCCGGCAGGTCTGCGGCGAGGTCGCGCAACTGGTCGTGCAGGCCCTCCTGGGTGCCGAGGAGATCGGGGGCCATCTCCCGGAGCAGTTCGCGCATCAGGGGACGGCGCACGGCCCACTCATTGGGCGGCTGGGAACTGGCAAAGCGGAGGTTGTAAGTGGTGACGACCAGCGGCGGCGCGGGATCGTTGGTGATGGCGCGAGCCGCCTCCCCGAAGGCCAGGGAAAGCAACGCCACCAGGAGCGTGAGCCGGAGGACGGGCGGGCCTCTCATGCCGAAAATCAAAGCGCGCGCGCCGCCGGACAGATCGCCGTCATTTCGCCGCTCCCTCGTGCCGGATGTCGAGTGCCTCGCAGAGATAGACGACGTCCTCGGCGACGTTTTTGGCGTGGTCGGCGATGCGCTCGAGGCTTTTGCAGACGACGGTGAGCCAGAGCGCCCGACGAACGTTCGCGGAATCGCGCGTCATCAGGTCCACCAGTTCCGTCTGATAGCGTTTGTTGAGCGCGTCCACCTCCTTGTCGCGCGGGATGAGTGCGCGGGCGGCGGCGGCGTCGCGGCGGACGAAGGCATCGAGGGCGCCCTTGACCATGTCGAGGACCATGCGGGCCATGCCGGTGATGTCGAGGTTGACCTTGAGGGGCGGCTCCTGGGCGAGGTCGCGGGCGCGGTTGGCGATCTTGGTGGCCTCATCGCCAATACGTTCGAGGTTTTGGGAGATTTTCATGACCATGAGCACGAGGCGCAGGTCACTGGCGAGCGGGGCCTTGGCGAGGAGGGCCACACTGCGCTCATCCAGTTGCTTTTCAAACTCGTCGAGGATGTTGTCATCGGCCCGGACCTGGGCGGCGAGCACCTCGTCGCGCTGAACGACGGCCTGGACGGCGCGGGTGACGGCCGCCTCGGCGTGGCTGGCCATGATGAGGAGTTTTTCCTTGAGGTCGGCGAGTTCCTTGTCGTGATGCGTCTGCATGGCGGAGAATCCAATCAGCCAAAGCGGCCCGTCACATAATCCTCGGTCTGCTTCTTCGCGGGGCTGGTGAAGATGCGGTTGGTGGGGCCGAACTCGACAAGCTGGCCCAGGTAGAAAAAGGCGGTGTGGTCCGAAATGCGCGCCGCCTGCTGCATGTTGTGAGTGACGATGACGATGGTGAACTGCTGCTTCAGGTCGAGGATCAATTCCTCAATCTTGGCGGTGGCCACGGGGTCGAGCGCGGAACAAGGCTCGTCCATCAGCAGGATTTCCGGCTGGTTGGCGATGGCCCGGGCGATGCAGAGACGCTGCTGCTGGCCGCCGGAGAGGGCCAGCGCGCTGGTGTGCAGGCGGTCCTTCACCTCGTCCCACAGCGCGGCGGCCTGGAGGCTGCGTTCGACGGTTTCGTCGAGCCGGGCGCGGTCCCGGACGCCGGCGACGCGGAGGCTGTAGATGACATTTTCGTAGATGGATTTGGGAAAGGGATTGGATTTCTGGAACACCATGCCAATGCGCTTGCGCAAGGCAATGACCTCGAGGTGCGGATGGTAGATGCTGGAGCCGCGGATTTTGATGTCGCCCCGGTGGTGGATGCCGTCCACCAGGTCGTTCATGCGGTTGAGATTGCGGAGGAGCGTGGTCTTGCCGCAGCCGGACGGACCGATGAGGGCGGTGACGTGGCGCTCGGCGATGTCGAGGTTGATGCCGTGGAGCACCTGGTTGGTGCCGTAGAAGAAATCGAAATTCTGAATCTCGATGAGGCGCGGGTTGAAGCTGCCCTCCGGCGGCGCGGTGAGGCCGGCAGCGGTGGTGTTCAGCCGCAACGCGGCGTCAGGGCTGGCGCTGGTCGGAGTGGCGGTGGCATTCATCGGGCTGCGCGGGGGCAACGTTGTCACAGGCATGGCGGCGGTCAATGCGTTTGCGGTCAGAAGGCGCCGGTGGCGTATTTCTTCCGCAGATGGTTGCGGATGAGAATGGCGGCCAGATTGAGAATCACCACCAGGGCAATAAGGAACAGGGTGGTGGCGAAGACCATCGGCTTGGCGGCTTCCGAGTCGGGGGACTGGAACCCGAGGTCGTAGATGTGGAAGCCGAGGTGCATGAACTTCTGGTCGAGGTGGATGAAGGGATAGGTGAAATTGATCGGCAGCTCGGGGGCGAGTTTGACAACGCCGACCAGCATGAGCGGGGCAACCTCGCCCGCGCCGCGGGCCATGGCGAGGATGAGACCCGTCAGGATGCCGGGGGCGGCAGCGGGCAGGACAATGCGTTGAATGGTCTGCCATTTGGAGGCGCCGCAAGCGAGCGAGCCTTCGCGCGAGCCGCGCGACACGGCAGCCAGCGCCTCCTCGGTGGCGACGACGACCACGGGCACGGTCATGAGCGCGAGGGTGAGTGCGGCCCAAAGCACGCCGCCGGTGCCGAAGGTGGGCGTGGGGAGGGCATCCTTGAAGAACAACGCGTCAATCGAACCGCCGAGAAAATAGACGAAAAAGCCGAGGCCGAACACGCCGAAGACGATCGAGGGCACGCCGGCGAGGTTGTTGACGGCGATGCGGACGGCCCGCACGAGCGGGCCTTGTTTGGCGTATTCGCGAAGGTAGATGGCCGCCAGCACGCCGAAGGGGGTGACCGCGAGGCTCATCAGCAGCGTCATCACGAACGTGCCGAAAATGGCCGGGAAGATGCCGCCCTCGGTGTTGGCTTCGCGCGGCTCCTCGCTCAGGAAGGTCCAGACATTCTGAAAGAACAGGCCGAGGCGCTGCGCGGTGGAGAGCTGGTTGGGAAAGTAGTAATGCACGACCTGGCCGAGGGCGATTTCGCGTTCCGGCCCGGTCATCAGGCGGTAACGCAGGGTGTTTTCGGCCTGGGCGGCACGCAGTTCACGGGCGCGGGTGGCCAGCCGGCTGTAAGGTTCCTCGAGCGCCGCCTGGCGGGCGGCGAGGTCGGCCAGCCCGGCGGTGACGTCGCGGCCCGCGTCGCGTTCCCGCTCGAGGGCGCGCTGGCGCAGCCGCAACTGGGTCATCTGCTGGTTGATGGCGCCGATTTCACGCTTTTCGATGCGCCGGATTTCCGCACGGCGGGCGGCGGCCTCGGCAACGATGCGGGCCAGTTCGGCGCGGAAGGTGGGAGCTTCCGCCGGGAGCGGGTCGCGCCCCTTGAGGTGGAGCGCGACGGGGTAACCGAGCGCCGGGCCGTATTCGAGGCGCTCGAGCTTGAGCAGGCCGGCGGGCTGGGTGGTCTTTTCGATTTCGGCCAGGTCCACGAAGCGGAAGGCCAGGCCATAGGCGTCCTTGTTGCCGAGGAACAACTGCCATTCGCGCCGGTCGGCAGACTCCGCGCCTGGCGCGGCGGTTTTTTCCTGCTCGCGGGTGATTTCCCCCCCCAGCACGCGGGAGCCTTGGAGCATCTGGGGACTGCCGTCGCGCAGGGTGATTTCGACCACGCGCCGGGGCCAGAAGGCCTTGAGGCCCTGCACAACCACCAGCCCGAGCAGGAACAGAATCATGGCCAGGCCGATGGTCAGGCCCATGGCAGTAAGCCAGACCCACGCCTCGCCGGGTGTGCGCGCGGTGGTGATTTTCTTGAGCGTGGCGGTCATGGTTCAGACCAGCTTGTAACGTTCGCGGAGCCGCTGGCGGAGCACCTCGGCCACGGTGTTGAGCACGAAGGTCATGAGGAACAACACCAACGCTCCGAGAAAGAGCGTCCGGTAAAGCGTGCCGTGGTGCGGCGCCTCGGGCAGTTCGACGGCGATGTTGGCCGAGAGCGTGCGCATGCCGGAAAAGATGTTGAGGTCCATGATGGGGGTGTTGCCGGTGGCCATCACCACGATCATCGTCTCCCCGACCGCACGTCCGAGGCCGACCATGAGGGCGGAGAAGATGCCCGCCGAGGCGGTGGGAACAATGATGCGGAGGGCGGTCTGCCAGCGGCTGGCCCCGAGCGCGAGCGAGCCGCTGCGGAGCGTCGCGGGCACGTTCGAGAGGGCGTCCTCGGCGATGGTGAAAACGATGGGGATGACGGTGAAGCCCATGACGAAGCCGACGACAAGCGAGTTGCGCTGCTGGAAGTCCGCGCCGGTGAACTGCGGCCACCAAAGGCGGAAATCGGCAATGCTGCGCCCGGTGGCGGGGTCCGTGACGACAAACGCCACCCGCTCGAAGGCCGGCCCGAGATGCCAGCAGGCCCAGACCGCGGCGAGAAACAAGGGCAGGAAGACGAGAAACTCGAAACCAGGCCGGATGCGCGCCCGATATTGAATGGGCAGCGAGGCCCAGCCCTGGCCAAAGACCAGCGCCACCACAGGCACCACCACGACCATCAGCAGGATGGAAGGGACGCGGTTCTCGATCAGGGGCGCGAGCCACAGCGCCGCGAGAAAGCCCAGCACCACCGAGGGCAGCGAGGCCATGATTTCCATGACCGGCTTGAAGATCACGCGGAAGTGCGGGTGGGCGAACTGCGAGGTGTAGAGCGCCGCCAGCAGCGCGATGGGCACGGCAAACAACATCGCGTAGAGGGTGCCCTTGAGCGTGCCGATGATGAGCGGAATGAGCGAGAGCTTCGGCTCGAAGGTGTCCGACCCGCCGGTGGACTGCCAGACGTATTGCGGCCGGTCCGCGCCCTCATACCAGAGCTTGCCGAACATTGCCTTGAAGCTGGCCTCGGGATGCGGGTCGCGCAGTTCAAACAGGTGCAGCGTGTGATTCGTGTCGAGCAGCGCGATCCGGTCGTATTTGCTGTTCAACGCGGCGTGCGTCACGGGGTAGTCGAGCGCGTGTTCCCAGCGCACCTTCTCGGTGGTGCTGTAGCGGAGGCTGGCGGTGTATTGATGGCCGATGAGGAAGGCCTTGTTGCGCTGACCGGCGGCATAGTAGTTGGCGGGACCGGGCAGGCTGGGAAATTCCTTGGTCTGGCCGAACAGCCGTTCATTCCGGCCCGGGGTGACATAGAGGCTGAAGAGCCGGTTCTCGCCGTTCACCCCGCTGAACACCAGCGTCACATCGCCCAGGAGGAACTCCATCTTTGCGATGCCCGGGTCGGGCCGGTCGGCAAAGGGCTTGAACTGCTGGCGCAGCGTCAGGGTATCGCCCTGCCGATAAAAGTAGAACACCTCGCCCTCGCGCGTGGCGGCCACAATGCCGTCGGCCTGGCGGTTGACGAGGAGGAACTCCAGTTTGCCGGTGACGTTGGAAGAAAGGTTGATGGTGTCTTTGACCGTGATTTCGCCCGCGCCGAAGAGCGTGCGCTCCTGCACCAGGGTGGCGGCGCGCAGTTCGGTGCGGCCCTCCACCTCCTGAATGGCGGCCGCCAGCTTGTAATCGCCGGCATCGCCATAGGCCACGGCGCGGATGGGGTGTCCCGGTTGCCCGACCGGCAGCAACGGACCGGCGGACACTTCCGCCTGCATGGTGCGCCGGCCCGTTTTGAAGGAGGTCTGGTAATCCACCGTGGCCAGGGCGAACTGTCCGTCCGCGGTGCCGCAGGCCAGTTCGCGGCGTTCCGGGTTGTAGCGGAACGCGGTAAAGGTCTTAGGTTGCGCAAAGGGCGGCGGCACCACGCGGGGGGAGCCGTCGCCTCCCGTGAGGTCGAGGAAGGTGAACCGGCCCTGCGTGTCGAGCAGGAACGGCAGTTCGGCGTATTCATCCAGTCCCAGCACGCGGTAATCGCCCGGTGGCAGGGGGACGGTCTTGTATTCGCTGACGCGCGCCCCGCCGAACAGCGGCAGCACCTGCCAGAGGATGAAGAAGAAAATGCCGAAGACGACGGTGATGATGCCGATGCCGCCCACCTTGATGAAGTGGTTCATGAACCGGTCCACGAGCAGGGTGCTGCGGGCCGTTTGAAAGCGCGCCGGCACGGGCGGTTCGGGAGGGAGGGCGGCGGGCTGGCTCATGGGGCGGTGGCGGCGGGAAACAGGCCGCCGCCGGACCCGGCGAGCGGGTCAGCGGCGGCGGCGCAACGCGCCCGCGCGACGGTCGCGACGAGGGCGACGACAGCAGGGCGGCTCATTCGAGTTTCTTGAGTTCCGCAGCAACGGCGGCGGCGGGCAGCGGGAAGTAGCCATCCTTCACCACCACTTCCTGGCCGGGCTTGGACAGGACAAATTTGAGGAACTCAGCCGTGAGCTTGTCCATCGGGCGGCCCGGCGGTTTGTTGACGTAAACGGTAAGAAAGCGGGCCAGGGGATACTTGCCGCTCAGGCAGTTCTCGGGAGAGGCGTCGTAGGCCTTGCCGTCCCCGCCCGCCAGCGGCACGGCCCGCACGCCGGAGGTCTTGTAGCCAATGCCGGAGTATCCGATGCCGCCCAGGTCGCTGGAGATGCCCTGAACCACGGACGAGGAACCGGGCTGCTCCTTGACCGTGGCCTTGAAGTCACCACCGCGAAGGGCCACGTCCTTGAAAAAACCGTAGGTGCCGGAGGCGCTGTTGCGACCGTAAAGCGACAGGGCGCGGGTGCTCCAATCGCCGGTCAGGCCGAGGTCGCCCCAGCGTTCGATGATGGGGCCGCCAGCCTTGCGGGTGCTGGAAAACATGCTGTCCACCTGCTGCATGGTGAGGGATTCGACCGGGTTGTCCTTGTGGACATAAACCGCGAGAGCGTCAATGGCTACGCGGATTTCCAGGGGCTTGTAGCCGTATTTCTTCTCGAAGGCGTCAATTTCGGCCCCCTTCATGGGCCGGCTCATGGGGCCGAGTTGGGCGGTGCCCTCGATGAGCGCAGGCGGCGCGGTCGAGGAACCCTTGCCCTCGATCTGGATGCGGACGTTGGGATAAACGGCCTGGAAACCTTCGGCCCAGAGAGTCATGAGGTTGTTGAGCGTATCCGAGCCGATGGAGTTGAGGTTGCCGGCGACGCCCGCAACGCGCTCATAATCGGCCAGTTTGGGATCCACCTGCACCGGAGCGGCGGTGACGGTGAAGGCGGTGAGGGCGCAGGCCAGAAGCCCGGCGAGCGGGCGGTGGATGGATTTGTTCATTGGCGTTTCCATGTTCGGGGGTTGGACTACCGATTCGGTGGCAATTGCGTTACAATTCGGTGACATCAGAATCGCAGGGAGGCGTCGAGTTGGAGGCGCACGGCGGCGCTGTCGAGGTTCGCCGGCAGCGGTGTGGTGAGCGCGGCGGCCTCGTTGATCAACCGGGTGAACATCACCCGCGCGGCCAGGGTCAGCACGTCCGAGGGCGAATAGGCCAGCCGGAAGGAATGCCCTTTGACATTGGTGCCGGCGTAATACCCCGCACCACCCCCGCCGTTGAGCGGGGCGGCGGCGTAATACGCGCCAAAATCCGAGTCCACCATTTCCTCCCACCACGCATCCGCCCCAAGCCACTTGTAGGCGTAGGCCAGTTCCCACGTGCCTTTTTTGCCGGCCTTGCCGAGCGTGATCCCCACCGACCATGCCTCGCCGTCGGTGGTCGAATCCGCGCCGGGATTTTCGAGGTAGTCCCCACCCACCCGGAGCGGGCAGGCCCCGGGATACAACGGGAAACTGTCCAGTCGCCACGTCACGGCCGCGTCCACCAGCACCGGACGGTAATCGTGTATCAGTGCGCCCCCCGCCGTGCGGGTGTTGCCCCGGTTGATGTTGGGAACGGCGTTGTTGGCCAGCGCCTCCGCGTGACCGATGGCAAGATAGGCCGCCCCCAGCGACGTGGAAAACCGGTCCGTCCAACGGGATTCCCAGCGGGCTTGCGCCCCCAGCAAATACGGGTCCCGGGTCGAGGCGCCTATTTCGTCGAGAACGAAGGCTCCTCCGTTGAAGCGAACCGTGTGGCGCGCGCCCAGGTCGCGGCCCAGTTGCAGCGCCAGCCCCTCCGGCGTGTAGTCCGGGTCGAACACCGTGTCCGGGCAGACCAGCGGATTCTCCATCTTGCCGGCGGTCAGGGCGAGCAGCCAGCCGTCGGTCCGCAACGGGGTCCAACGGCCATAGGCCAGGTCAATGAAGATGCCCTTCTTCGAGGCGTTGTTCTGGAAGCTTTGATTGCTCGAAATCGGGTCCAGACCATTGGCCGGATAGCTGTCAATATCGCCCGAAGCCAGGCGCAAACCCGCCTCGAAGTTGTCCCGCATCACCGCCGTGAAGCCCAGTCGCGCCCGGTAACGGAGCCGGTGCCGATCCACAAAATCCGGGTGGTCAGCCGTAATGCCTTCATATCGCCCGCGAAAATCGCCGTTCACCCGGAAGGCCTCCACCCACGGAGGCATGCCGGTTTTCGCGGCATGGGCCTTGGTGAAATCCTTGTCCGCCTCGGCCCGCAGTTCCTTCGCCTCGTCGGCGGTGAGCACACCCTTCTCGACGAGCTTGTTGAGCAGCGCATCGGCGGATTGCGCGCGGGCCGAAAGAGGGACGATGGAGCCGGCCAAGGCGGCCAGCAGGATGGTCACGAGGAGTTGTCGCATGGGTTGTTCGTCGAAAGCCCTATTGTGTGACAAGTCGGTGACGGATAAATGGCGGAAATGTTACAATTCTGTGACGGCGCGGTTGTCATGAGCGGCGCGGTTTGTTTAAGTGCCGCCACCACCCGGCGCGTTTCCGGGCGGCCACCCAGCGTCAGCGCCCATGTCATCGCCCTTCAATTCCTCCCCGGTCGGCGGGCCGGAAGCAGCCGCCGAAACCGCCGCCCCGGCTCCGCACCATGAGGCCTCCTTTCAGCGCGACCTCGGGCTGGTCACCGACGGGATTGCCCGCATGGCGGAACTCGCCGACCGCGCCCTTCGGGACGCCATCACCGCGCTCCACCGGCGCGACCGTCAACTGGCCTACGCCGTCATCATCCGCGACCAGGCCATTGACGCGCTGGAAAAGGAGAACGCCCGCCATTGCCTCGGGTTCCTCGTGCGCCAGCAGCCGGCCGGCGCGCCGTTGCGCTTCATTTACACCGCCATCAAGATCAATTCCGACCTCGAACGCATCGGCGATTACAGCGAAAGCATCGCCCACCAGGCCACCAAACTGGCCGCCCTGCCCGCCGATCTGCCGCTCGCCCGCTTTCAGGAAATGGCGGACCTCGTCCTGCCCATGCTGCGCGATGCGGTGCGGGCGTTCCTGACGCAGAACGCCGCCCTCGCACAGGCGACCATCCCCATGGAAGACACCGTGGACCTGCTCAAAAGCCGGCTCCGCCGGGACCTGGTCCAGATGTATAAAGACAACCAGCTCCCGTTCGAGGCCCTGGACCCCTGCCTGACCATCGCCCGCCGGCTGGAACGGGTGTCTGACCAGGCCCGCGACATCTGCGCCGAAACGCTCTACCTCTGCACCGGCGAATTCGCGCAGCATCCCGACGCGGACAAGTTCCGGGTGCTGTTCCTCGACCAGCACAACGCCGGCGCCGGCCTCATGGCCGAGGCCATCGCCGAATCCCTCCGCGCCCCGGGCTTCCTGTTCGGCAGCGCGGGCCTCGAACCGCAGCCCACACCGCCCGCCGTGCTGGAATTCATGCGCGCCAAAGGGCTGGAACTCGCCCAGAAATGCCCGAAAGCGTTGAACGAAGTGCCGCAGTTGGACCGCTACCACATCGTCGCTGTGCTCCATCCCGAGGCCAAAAAACTGTTCCCCCGGCAGGCGCGGAAAATCATTTTCCTCGACTGGCCGGTCGAGGATCCCGCCACCGTGAGCGGCCCTCCCGAAGCCGTGCGCGCCGTCTGCGAACGCACCTTTCAAACCCTCGACCAGCACCTGCGCGCGCTGGTGCAGGCCGTCGCCGGCCAGACTTCGTGAGCCGGGTGCCAAGGCGAAGCCCGAGACCCGAAACCCGAGTTCCGAATAGCATGTCGAACACAGCGCGCCGACCCAACTCACCCGCCCGACAGAAGCGGAACGCCCCCCCGCCCGCGCCTTTGCGAACGTCGCGGCTTGGACGTTGGATGTTCCAAGTTGGATGTTGGATGTTGGCCGCTCTTCTCCTCGGCTGCTCCCGCCCCCAGCCCGGCTCCCCCGCCGCCGCCGCCAAACCCACTGTCATCCAAAACATCGGCTCGGACACCATGGTCAACCTCGCCCAGGCCTGGGCCGAGGCGTATCAGCAAGTGGCCCCGGACATTTCCGTCGAGGTTTCCGGGGGCGGCTCGGGGCTGGGCATTGCGGCCTTGATGAACGGCACGGCGGACATCGCCAACTCCAGCCGGCACATCGAGGAGAAAGAGGAGGCCAAAGTCGTCGAGAAAACCGGGCGCAAGCCCATCGAGTTTCTCGTGGGCTTCGACGCGCTTTCGATTTTCGTCCACCGGGACAACCCCATCACGCAGATCAGCATGGAGGAGCTGCACGACATTTACGCCGAAGGCTCGACGTTGGATTACTGGTGGCAGCTTGGCGTCTCGAACATTCCCAACGCCCGCACCGACCGCATCATCCGCGTCAGTCGCCAGAACAACTCCGGCACCTACCACTACTTTCGCGACACCGTCTGCGGCAAGAACACCGATTTCAAACTCGGCTCGCTCGACATGAACGGGTCGAAGGACGTGGTGGAACTGGTCGCCCGCACGCCCGGCGCCATCGGCTACAGCGGGCTGGGCTACCACACCGACCGGGTCAAAATGATCCCCGTCTCGCGTCGCAAAGGTGAACCGGCCGTGCTGCCCTCGATCGCCACCACGCTCGATAAAACTTATCCCATCGCCCGCCCGATGTTCATGCTGACGCCCGGCGAACCCCCGCCCCACGTGCGGCAGTTCCTCGACTGGGTGCTTTCGCCCGCCGGCCAGAAGATCGTGGAGTTGACCGGCTACATTCCCATGCCCACCACGGAGGTGAAGCCATGAGCGCGCCCGGCCGGCCGCCGCGCGCCCGCCGCTCCGGGCTGGCCCGCTGGTCCGAACGCGGCATCGAATGGCTCATCCGCCTCTGCGGCTTCAGCGCGGTGCTGTTCGTCTTTGGCATCTTCCTGTTCGTCTTCCGCGAGGGCGCGCCGCTGATTCCCGAGTTGAACTGGCGCGAGGTGCTGTTCAGCCCGGAATGGTATCCCACCTCCCGCGCCAATGTCCGCTACGGCGTTGGCGCGATGATCGTCGGCACCCTCAGCGTGACGGGGCTGGCGATGTTGATCGCGGTCCCCTTCGGCCTGGGCGCGGCGTTCTTCATCTCCGAATTCTGCACCGGCAAGGTCCGCGAAACGCTCAAGGTCGTCATCGAACTGCTCGCCGCCATCCCCAGCATCGTGTGGGGCTTCATCGGCCTGAGCGTGCTGAACCATCTCATCCAGCGCTATCTCCCCGCGCCCGTCGGCCTCAACCTCTTGAACGCCGCCATCCTGCTCGCGCTCATGAGCGTGCCCATCATCGTCAGCATCGGAGAGGACGCGCTCAAAGCCGTGCCCGATTCGTATCGCGAGGCCGCGCTCGCGCTTGGGGCCACCCGCTGGCAGATCGCGTGGCGCGTGCTCCTGCCCGCCGCGCGCAATGGCCTGCTGGCTGCCGTCCTGCTCGGCGTGGGCCGCGCCATCGGGGAAACCATGGCCGTCCTGATGGCCACCGGCCATGCCGTGAACATCCCCACCAGCCTGTTCGATCCCATCCGCACGCTCACCGCCACCATCGCCGCCGAACTCGGGGAAACCGCCGTCGGCTCGCCGCATTACCGGATGCTGTTCCTCATCGGGCTGATGCTCTTCACCATCACCTTCATCGTCAACCTGCTCGCCGACCTCGCCGTGCGCGGGGTGCGCCGGAACCAATGAGCCACCCCACGTTCACCGCCACTCCGCTCGTCCGCCGCAAGGAACGCCAGGAGCGCCTCGCCCGCGTCATCCTCGCCCTGATGGTGGCCGCGCTGGTGGTTCCCCTGCTGGCCATCCTCACCTACCTCGTCGTCAAGGGCGCGCCGCTGCTGTCGTGGTCGTTCCTGACCGAAAACCCGGCGAACGGCATGCGCGAAGGCGGCATCTGGTCGGCGCTGGTGGGGACGATTTACCTCGTGGTCATCGCGCTGCTCGTCTCCGCGCCCATCGGCGTGCTGGCCGCGGTGTATCTGAACGAATACGCGCGGGACAACTGGTTCACCCGCCTGATCAACCTCGCCGTCGTCAACCTCGCCGGCGTGCCCAGCATCGTGCATGCGCTGTTCGGCCTGGGCGCGTTCGTGTTGTTCGCCGGCATGGGCCGCTCGATCCTCGCCGCCTCCCTCACGCTCGCCATCATGACCCTGCCGGTCATCATCGCCAGCACCAAGGAGGCGCTCGCCGCCGTGCCGCTGGCCTTTCGCGAGGCGTGCTGGAATGTCGGCGCCTCGCGCTGGCAGACCATCTGGAAGGTCGTTCTCCCCAACTCCATCAGCGGCATCCTCACCGGCGTCATCCTCCAGGTCTCGCGCACCGCTGGCGAGACCGCGCCCATCATGTTCACCGGCGCGGTCTTCTTCAAAAAGATCCCCGACGGCACGCTGTTTGCCTACTCGCTCACCGACCAGTGCATGGCGCTCTCGATGCACCTTTACACCGTCACCACCCAGGTCACGAACGCCCCCGAGGCGCTGCCCTATGCCATCGCCGTCGTGCTGCTCGGCGCGGTCCTGCTCGTCAACGCCACCGCCATCGCCCTGCGCAGCTACCTGCGCTCCCGGAAAAAATGGTGACTCCGCCCCCCAGAATCGCCGTCGAAAACCTCCGCCTCAGCTACGGGCACAAGGAGGTGCTCCACGGCGTTTCCTTCACCGTCGCGCCCAACGAAATCCTCGGCATCATCGGCCCCGCGCAATCCGGCAAAACCTCCCTCCTGCGCTGCCTCAACCGCACCGTCGAGTTCACCCCCGGCGCCGTCATGAGCGGCACCGTGCGCGTGGACGGCGAGGACGTGCGGCGCGTGCCGGATGTCCACGCCCTCCGCCGCAAGATCGGCATGGTCGCCCCGCTGCCCGTGGGGCTGCCGTTGACCATTTACGACAACGTCGCCTTCGCCCCGCGCTGCGCCGGCATCACCAGCCGCTCCGAACTCGACGGCCGCGTGGAACACTGCCTCCGCCAGGCCGCCCTATGGGACGAGGTGAAGGACCGCCTCGACACGCTCGGCACGAAACTTTCCGGCGGCCAGCAGCAGCGCCTCACCATTGCCCGCGCCCTGTCCCACGACCCGGAAATTCTCTGCCTCGACGAGTTCTCCATCGCCATTGACCCGGTGACGACGATGCGCATCGAGGACGTGCTCAAGGAACTGCGCGCCCACGTCACCATCCTGCTCGTGACCAACCTCGTGCAGCAGGCCCGCCGCCTGGCCGACCGCACCATGTTCCTGTGGAACGGCGACGTGGTGGAAATCGGCCCGACGGACGAGGTCTTCAGCGACCAGCCCCGCGACCGGCGGACTTATGAGTATGTGAACGGGATTTTCGGATGAGCACCGCCACCCCCTGCATCACCACCCGCAACCTGAACCTCTGGTATGCGAAGTTCCAGGCGTTGCACGACGTGTCCGTGGACATTCCGCACGGCCGCATCACCGCGCTCATCGGCCCCTCCGGCTGCGGCAAGACCACCCTCCTGCGCTGCTTCAACCGCGTCAACGAACGCTACGGCTACGTCACCACCACCGGCGAAATCAAAATCCTCGGCAAGAACATCTACGACCCCGACGTCTCGCTCATCGAACTCCGCAAGAGCGTGGGCATGGTGTTCCAGCGACCCAACCCCCTGCCCCTCTCCGTCTTCGAAAACGTCGTCTTCGGCCTCCGCATCCACGGCGAACGCGAGGGACTGCGGCGTTCCCTGCTGGAGGAGGCCGTCGAGAAGGCCCTCACCGAAGTCGGACTCTGGAACGACCTCAAGGACCGCCTCACGCAGAAGGCCACCACGCTGCAACTGGAACAGCAGCAGAAACTCTGCATCGCCCGCCTGCTGCCGCTCAAACCCGAGGTCATCCTGATGGATGAACCCTGCTCCGCCCTCGACGTCGAAGGCACCCGCGCCATCGAGGAACTCATGTTTGAACTCAAGGGCCGTTACACGATCGTCATCGTGACGCACAACATGGCGCAGGCCCGGCGGGCCAGCGACGAATGTGCCTTCATGTTGCTGGGCAAACTCGTTGAGCACCGCCCCACCGAGGAACTTTTCCTCAACCCCCGCGACCCCCGCACCGCCGAATACATCGAAGGCCGCTACGGCTGAACCGGGCCATCCGGCCAGGAACTTTCCCGGCGGGGAGAATCCTTTGACGGCCCAACCGATGGCGTGCTACAACCCGCCAGACCACCAGCAATTGTGGTTCCCTTATGCGATGCCCGAAATGCGGCGGAATGGAAGACAAGGTGGTGGATTCCCGCGCCACCAAGGACGGGGCCACCATCCGGCGGCGCCGCGAGTGCGTCGCCTGCGGAAACCGCTTCACGACTTACGAGGAAATCGAGCACGAGGGCTGGATGGTGCTCAAACGCGACGGGCGGCATGAGGAATTCTCCCGCGACAAGCTGCTCGGCGGCATCAAAAAGGCCTGCCAGAAACGCCCCGTGTCTCCCAAGGTCATGGAGGACCTCGTCGAAAAAATCGTCGAGCAGGCCACCGCGCAGTTCGAGCGCGAGATTCCGGCGGATTTCCTCGGACGCATGGTGATGGAGGGGCTGCGGGAAATTGATGACGTGGCCTACGTGCGCTTTGCCAGCGTGTATCGGCGGTTTCAGGAGGCCACCGACTTCGTGCAGGTGGTTCGCAACCTGGAGGCCCGGCCATGATCGCCCTCGCACGGGACTGCATCCTCCTCCGCCAGCCGGACGGCGGCGCGGTGCCCGTCCCGGGGCCGGCGCTGGCGGTCGAGGTGGTGACCGAGGGGGACACGCCGTTTGACGAGGAGTTCGTGATGGAAGCCTCGGCCGCCGTGCTGCACTACTTCAAGGAGGTGCAGGGGCGCGATTCCGTGACGGTGGCGGAGTTCGCGCAGTGCCTCGAAAAAGTCCTCCAGGGCTTCCAGCCCGCCGCGCCTGCACCCGATCCGGAACCAGCTCCCCGGCCTGCCGTCGTCGAGCACGACCTCGCGCAACTAGTCGCTGATGACACGGCGGCGGAATTGTTCTTCTTCCCCCGGTTGCGGGACACGCTGCGGGACGGACTGCGAAACGGTCCGCGGCTGCTGCGGTTCCGGGGTCTGCGTTCGTGTGTGATGCGGCTGGCGGGAGCGCGCCGCTGGACGCCGCGCTGCGAGGCATTGCGGGGGCAGATCGTCGCCTATCTCCGGGAATGTCTGCGCGCCGAGGCGGCGGCCGGTTGCCCGTTGGTGGTGGAATAAGCGGCCGTGTGCCGACCCAGGTCGGCTCACTCGTAGCGCAGTGCCTCGATGGGGTCGAGCTGCGATGCCTTCCACGCCGGGTAGAAGCCGGACAGGATGCCCACCATGGCACTGGAGATGGACGCAATGCCCACCCACGACAGCGGGGTCACCGTAGGCCAGCCCGTGGTGTTGGCCACGATTGCCGAGGCGGCCACGCCCAGCCCGATGCCCACCAGCCCGCCAATGGCGCTCAACGTCACGGCTTCGACCAGAAATTGCACGAGGATGTCCCGGCCCCGCGCGCCGACCGCCATGCGGATGCCAATCTCGCGGGTCCGCTCGGTCACGCTGACGAGCATGATGTTCATGATGCCGATGCCGCCCACGATGAGGGAAACGCTGGCAATGGCGGCGAGCAGCACGGACATGACGCGCGAGGTGGCCGTGGCGGTCTGGGCCAGCTCCAACTGGGTGCGCACGGTGAAATCCTGTTCCCGCCCCCCCCGGCGCTGGAGCAGCAACTGCGTGATGTCTTCCTGCACCTGGGTAATGGCACGGGGCGACGCGCTCTGCACCAGGATGGAATTCACAAACGTGCGACGCGAAACCCGCCGCATGTGGCTGGTGTAGGGAATCACCACCACGTCATCCTGGTCCTGGCCAAACAGGTTGAACCCCTTGCTGTCCAGCACCCCCACGATCTTGAACGGGATGTCCCGGATGCGCAGCGTCTGGCCCACCGGATCCTCGTCGGGGAACAACTGGTCGGCCACCGTTTTGCCGATGACCGCCACCTTGGCCATGCCGCGCACGTCGGACTCGGAGAACATGACGCCCGCCGCCAGCCGCCAGTCGCGGATCTGCGGGTAATCCGGCCCCTCGCCCAGCACCTGCGTGTTCCAATTGAGGCCGTTGCCGAGCACCTGGTTGCGGTCCCGCACCTCGGGGCTGACGGCAACCACGTTGGGCACCTCGCGCAGAATCGCGTAGGCGTCCTCGACGGTGAGCGTGGGGGCGCTGCCCCAGCCGCCGCGCATCCCGCCGCTGGTGAAGTTGCCGGAGAACACCGTCACCACGTTCTGCCCGAGCGCGGCAACGCGGCCCTCAACCTCGCGGGTCGCCCCGGTGGTGATGCTCACCGAGGCGATGACGGAGCCGACCCCGATGATGATGCCCAGCATGGTCAGCATGGAGCGCAGCTTGTTGCGGCGCAGCGCGCGCAGGGCCAGGCGGATGGTGGCAAGGAGGCGCATCAGGGAATGCAAAATGGAAAATGATGAATCAGGGATTCGCTCATCGGGCGGCACGGGCGCGTTTGATGATGGTGAGAATCACGGCCACCAGCTCGTTCGCCTCATTGGCAAGCGGTTGGAGACGACGGGCCGGAACAACATTCTCTTCGATCATCAGTTGGAGTCGGGAGAGGGTTTCGTCCACCTCCTTCAGAAAGTCACTGATCTTGGAAATGAACTCGTTCTTGGAACGGGCGCGCCGGGCTTCGCGATCGTTCGCGCCGACAGACGTGCCCGACCGCAAGACCAGCTTGCCCAGGACTTGGGCAACGCCGTCATTATTACGCAGCGCACAATAAAGCCGGATGCCGCGTCGCGCGAACAGTTTGGTCCGCCAACGCAGGTCTTTTTCATCCTTCACCCTTTATCCTCCCTCCTTTCCCCCCAGCTTGGCCGCTTGCTCGGCCTGCAACCGGGCGAGTTCGTCCCCCGCATTCAGCCGCCCCGCCACCGGCACGTCGCTCACAATCCGGCCATCGCGAAGGACGATGTTCCGCTTCGTGTAACGGGCGATGTCCAGCTCGTGCGTGACCATGACAATGGTGATGCCCTGCTCGTTGAGCCGCTGGAACACGCCCATGATCTCGATGCTGGTCTGGCTGTCGAGATTGCCCGTGGGTTCGTCCGCGAGGATCAGGGCGGGGCGGTTGACCAGGGCGCGGGCAATGGCCACGCGCTGCTGCTGACCGCCGGACAACTGGCTGGGCTGGTGGTCGAGCCGCTGCCCCAGCCCGACCAGTTCGAGAGCTTGACGGGCGCGCTCGTGCCGCTCCTGCCCGGGAATCCGCCGCCGCTGATAAAGCATGGGCAATTCCACATTCTCCAGCGCCGCGGTGCGCGGCAGGAGATTGAAGCCTTGGAAGACGAAGCCGATTTTCTGGTTGCGGATGTCGGCCCGCTCGTCGCGGTCCAGTTCCGAAACGTCCACTCCGGCCAGCCAGTAGCGGCCCGCCGTGGGCTGGTCCAGGCAGCCGAGCATGTTCATGAGGGTGGACTTGCCCGAGCCGCTCGCGCCCATCAACGCGACAAACTCGCCCGACTCGATGGTCAGTGACACCCCGCGCACGGCGCGCACCTCGACCTCGCCGGTGTGATAAGTCTTCTGCAGATTCTCGAGTTGGATGACGGGCGGCATGACGACAAACTCAGAACCGGCGCGGGAAGCCGCCCCCTCCGAAGGGATTGCTCGGCGCGGATGCCGTCGCAGCCTTGCCGGTGGGCACCACGCCGGTGACGAGGACGGCTCCTTCTTCCAGGCCCTCCACCGCCTCGGTCATCAGGCCGTCGCTGATGCCGATTTTGATCTGCACCGGTGTCGGCTGGCCGTCCGCACCCAGGAGGTAAACCGTCCGCATGGGCGAGCGCTCGGCCCGGCCACGGCCACCCCCACCTCCTCCGGGCCGCCCCCCGCCTTCGCCGGGCCGGCGTCCGCCGCCGGCAGCTATGGCGGTGTTGGTGGCGGTCGGCGCGTTGGTGCGGCTGCCCGCATTCTCCGGCGGACGAAACCGCAGCGCGGCGTTGGGCACGCGGAGGGCGTCCTCGCGCCGGGCGACCACGATGGAGACGTTCGCCGTCATGCCCGGTTTAAGCCTCAGGTCGTCGTTATTCACCTCGACAATGGTGTCGTAGGTGACGACGTTCTGGACGGTCACGGGCGAATTGCGGACCTGGGTGACTCGTCCGCGAAAGGTGCGGAATGGGAAAGCATCCACGGTGAACTCGACCTCCTGCCCGGGCTGCACACCGCCGACGTCGGCCTCGGCCACGGCCGCGTTGATCTGCATTTTGGTCAGGTCGTTGGCGATGATGAAGAGCGTGGGCGCGCTCATGCTGGCGGCCACGGTCTGGCCCACGTCCACGTTGCGCGAAATGACGATGCCATCCACGGGCGAATAAATGGTGCAGCGGGCGAGGTCCACCTTGGCGCGTTGGAGGGCGGCGGCGCGGATTTGCACGGCGGCCTCGGCCTGGCGGCGGGTCGCAGCGGCGCGGTCATATTCAGACTGGGAAATGAGCCGGTTTTTGAAGAGTTCCTCGGCGCGCCGGTAATCCACGGTGGCCAGCTCCAGATTGGCGCGGGCGTTGGCCAGTTCGCCCTCGGCAGAGGCGACGTTGGCCTCGAAGGTGGCGGGGTCCAGTTGCGCCACCACCTGGCCCGCCGTGACGCGGCTGTTGAAGTCCACGTAGATCTTTTCGATGATGCCGGAAATCTGGCTGCCCACCGTCACATTGGTCACAGGATTCAGTGTGCCCGTGGCAGTGACGACCTGCGTCAGCACGCCGCGGGTGACGGTGGCGGTCTGATATTCGACTTTTTCCTCCTGGGGCCGCTGCCAATACCACCAGCCGCCGCCCGCCAGGGCCGCGACCACCACCACCACCACAACCTTCCGCCAGGGTGCTTTTCTTTTGTTCATGAACAAGGATCCCGCCGCCGGGCGGGCGCAGGCGCGGGATGCCGCGCAATCGTCCGCAAACGTATCAATTCGGACGGGAAATGCGAGCGGACATTCGGCTGATGGGCGCGCAAGTTTTGCGCGAAAGCCGTTGCGCCAGACATCGCGGGGCAGGGTTCATTCCCGCGCTAGCCAAAGAGAATCCCTACCAAAAGTCGGCCCCGCCCCTGCGGTTCAGCGAGGGCTTGCGCCGGTCCACTCGTTAAGCGGCTTTTCATCCGCCGCCGGGGCCGGGGTCAGCCCCAGCAGTTCCAACGCTTGGCCAACCAGATACAATGAACCGGCCACAACGGTCAGAGGCTCGCGCTCGGTGCGTTCCAGGGCCTCGGCGAGGCTGGCACAGGTTTCCACGGCAATTCCCTCCGTGACGGCCCGGCCCACGGTCATGGCCCGTGCCGGGTCCAGGCTGCGATTACTGGCCACCGGCACGATCCATAAAGCCGACGCCAACGGGGCCAGCCCCCGGCACATTTGTTCCCAATCCTTGTCCTCCATGACTCCCACGATGAAAACCGGCCGCCGCCCGGGAAACTGCTCGCGCAACGCGGTGCCCAGCGCGGCAATCCCGGCGGGGTTGTGCGCGCCATCCAGCAACAGCAGGCCCCCACCGGGCCGCTCGACCCGCTGCATCCGGCCAGGCCAGTGCGCATTCGCCAGCCCGGCGCGGACGGCCTCGGGCGCCACCGGCAGCATCGGCTGCAACACCCGCACGGTGGCCAGGGCGAGAGCCGCGTTGTGACGCTGATGCGGGCCGGCGAGTGGAAGGGAATACCCGGCGGTCGCCGCAACGGCGGCGGCTTCATCCACCTCCGTCAACGGACTGCCGCGCCCGGCGGCAGTGGCACGGATGACAGCAAGCGCCTCGGGCGCGGTGGCGCCGGTGATAACGGGCACACCGGGCTTGATGATGCCCGCCTTTTCGGCGGCGATGGCCGCGAGGGTGTGCCCGAGCCAGCGTTCGTGGTCAAACTGGATGTTGGTGATGACGCTGGCGAGCGGGGTGACGATGTTGGTGGCGTCCAGCCGACCACCCAGGCCCGTTTCCCATACCACCACATCACAACGTTGTTCGGCAAAATACTTCAGCGCCATCACGGTCACGACCTCGAAGAACGTCGGCAGGTGGTCATCGCCAAACGTGGGCAGCAGCGCCTGCATTTCCGCCGTGAGACGCGCAACGTCCGCTTCCGGAATAAGCCGGCGGTTGACCTGGATGCGCTCGGCAAAACTGACCAGGTGCGGCGAGGTGAACAGGCCGACACGCCGACCGGCCGCGCGGTGGATGCTTTCGAGCATGGCGCAGGTCGAGCCTTTCCCGTTCGTGCCGGCCACGTGGATGAACCGGAGCCGTTCGTGCGGCGAACCAGCCAGGGCAGCCAGGCGGCGGGGGTTTTCGAGGCCCAGCTTGGCCCCGAACTGGCGCAGTCCGTAGAGGAAGGCGATGGCATTGTCGTAGGTCACAGAAGCAATGGAATTGGGCCGGAATGAGCGGCACCGAAAACCTGCGCCTCACCGCGACGGGCGCGGCGAACGGCGGAGGCCGTTCTGCAACCAGAGTTTCCAGACCATGATCAGCGCCTCGCGAATGATGTGCCCGGACATCTTCGAGTGCCCCTGCAGCCGCTCGGTGAAGATGATGGGCACCTCCACAATCTTGCGCCCCTGCCGCCACAATCGGTGGTTCAACTCGATCTGGAAGCTGTAGCCGTTGGATTGGATTTCCTCGAGCCGCAACGCGAGCAACGCCGCGCGGGTGAAGCATTTGAACCCACCGGTCGGGTCGCAAATCGGCATGCCCGTGATGACGTGGACATAAATCGCCGCGAACTTGCTCAACATCAGCCGGGTCAGTGGCCAGTTGATGATGCGGATGCCGCCAATGTAGCGCGAACCCAGCGCGCAGTCCGCGCCCGCCTCCGCCGCCGCGATCAGGCGCGGCACGTCGTCCGGGTTGTGCGAAAAATCCGCGTCCATCTCGAGCACGTATTCGTAATCCCGTTCGAGCGCCCAGGTGAACCCGGCAATGTAGGCCCGGCCCAAGCCCTCCTTCTGCCGCCGATGCAACACATGGACCGCGGGATGCTTCGCGGCCAGCTCGTCGGCAAGCTGGCCGGTGCCATCCGGGGAGTTGTCATCCACCACCAGCACCTCGACCGGCCGGGGCAGATGCAAAAGCCGCTGGATGAGCGGAGGGAGATTCTCCCGCTCGTTGTAGGTGGGAACGACGACCAGCGCCTTTTTCATCGGAATTGCCGGGGTGGAATAGAAGAAGCGCGCAATCGAAACAAGGCGGAAGGTGGCGGACGGCGATCCCGGAAATGCATGGAACCCACGAAAGGCCGCCAGAACCAGGCCCGCGGACTGGGCCGACCCGAGGGCGCATCGGAAATGCGCCCAAACAAAAAACCCGCGCCCAAAGGCGCGGGTGGAAAGCAATCGAGATGACCGATCAGGCCTTGCGGAACCGGCGGGCCACCTGCACCGCGCCGAACAGGCCGCCGAAGATGAGGGCCGCCCAAGTGGTCGGCTCGGGCACGGCGGTAATGACGAGGGACCAGTTGTCCACCGTGCTCATATCGCCGAATGACAGGTCAGCGAGGAACAGCGTCCACGAACCGTTGACGGGCGTTCCGTTGAACGAAGCAAGCGTGCCGCCTTGCGAGGCGTAGGTGCCAACGACGGGAGCACTGGAGCTGTAGCTGCCCACAGTATGAATGGCTGGACTCGCGGAGTCATCCAAAGTAACCGAAAAACCGGAGTTGGAGTATCCAAACGGCTGACTGAGCGTCTTTCCCACCCGGTCCAACAAAACGGCAAAGCCGCTGTCATGCACCAGATAGCCGTAAAGGTCGCCGTTCCAGCCGCCGGAAATGTTCAGCACCACGTTGACGTCGGTGACCGTGTAACCGGAGTAACCGGAAATCGTGCGTGTGTCGGTCCAGCCGCTCGGGTTGTTGTCGGGAATCAACCCGCTCGTCGGCGTGTAGTAGTTCGAAATGATAATGGACGCCGACGCGGACCCGAGCGAGGCGGCCAATAGGATGGCGGCGAGAAATTGTTTCATGGCGGACCCTTTCAACAGCTAGAGCGAATTGTGAGAAGATTGAGCCACCGCGCCCGGAAATTGTCCAGCCCCAAAAAGTGACAAAAAACGCCCCCGCAGGCGGCACGCAAGGTGCCGCCAGAGAGAAGTATCGGGGCATCATCGGGCATTGATCTTGGCGCAAATGGCCGTGCAAGCGTAGCGGGAGACTCTCCGGGCCGGCCGGCCGCTTTCCTCCATCGCTCCGGTCAGAACCGAGTCACGCTATTGCGGCTTGCGCCCGCCGGGAAATCGGCTAGGAAGTGCAGCGCCTTGCCCGTCCTCCGGACCGGGTTTGGTCAACCAAACTGCCACCAAACCACCATGGAGCACCCCCAGAAACAACATCGGCCGCCATTTGCCGAGGCGCTTGCCGAATGGCATCGCATTCTCGACCGGCAGGGCCTGCCCACCACGCTCGAATGGATTCTGGACGAGAACCTCGTTTTCGAGCGTGACCCGGCGGCACCGAATGGTGTGCGCGTGGGCTTCCAGACACGCTTCACCCCGCGCCCCGACAACCTGGCGGAGGCCACCTACGACTTTTTCAGCGAAATGGAAGCGCGCCTCGTCTTCTACCGCGTCGGAACGGCGGGCGGCAAATCCATCTGCCTGTTGCTTTGCGACCCCGTTTTTGAAACACGCGGCGAGGCCGAGGGGTTCCTCCGGCATGACGCCTGGGGCATTTCGTTCCGGCCCGGCCCCGACGCCACCATCGAGGAGATCACCGATGAAAGCCGCTGGCGCAACCGGCTGATTGGCGGGCGACCTCTGAGTGACTTGGATTTCTGCCTGCCGCTCGCGTTGTTGCGCGAATTGGAGGTGCATGGCCGGGTGTTGACGCCCTACGAGCGTTTCGGCCTGAAAATCCTCCCGGCCTACGAACGCTGGCGGCGCTCGGCGGAAGTCTGAACCAGAAAACCTGCAACCGCTCCCGCGCGGGAGCCTGACTCGCATGAAAAAATGGCTCGTTCGCATCGTGATCGCCCTCGTGGCACTGCTGGTGGTCGGTGCTGTCGCCGTGACCCTGTTCCTGGATCGCGCCGTCAAGCACGGCGTTGAAACCGTGGGGCCGCAGCTCACCAAGGTGCCCATCAAGCTCGACGGCGTGGGGCTGTCGCTCCTGACTGGCAGCGGCAGCATCAAGGGCCTCGAGGTGGGCAATCCCGAAGGCTACAAGGCGGGCAACGCCATCCACCTTGACCGGGCCGCGCTGTCCCTCAGTCCCGGATCTTTGTTCTCCGACAAAATTGTCATCCGCTCGATCCGCATCGAGGGGCCGGTCATCAACGTGGAAGGCTCCCCCAGCAAGAACAACCTGACGCAAATCCGCGACAACGTGCAGGCCGCCCTCGGCAGCGTCGGCTCGGGCGGCAGCGGCAAGGACAGCACCTCCGCAAGTTCCGGCAAGAAACTGCAGGTGGACGAATTCATCCTGACCGGTGCCAAGGTGAATTACACCGTGCCCGGCGTCGGCCTCACCGTTCCGATTGCGGTGCCCGACATCAAAATGACCGGCTTGGGAACCGGTCCTGATGGCATCACCGCCGGCGACCTCACCTCCCGCGTGCTCGGCCAGCTTACCGGCGACCTCGTGCCGTTGCTCACCAAGGCCGCTGGCGACGCGGCTTCCGGCGCGGTCAACAAGGTGACCGAGGAGGCCGGCAAGGCGCTCAAGGGCGTGGGGGATTTGTTCAAGAAGAAGTGAGCAAGTTCATCCGTAGCGCCAGGGCTTGCTGAGGCTGAACGTGTTCGGCAGGTGGCGCACCTCGGCCACCACCCCATCCCGCAGCAGCACCTCGACGAGGTCGAAGCGGATTTTCACCTCCGGATGCTTCAGCAGCCGCAGGTAATCCAGCGCGGTTCGGGACAAGAGGCGGCGTTTGCGGGCGTCCACGGCGGCGGCGGGGCGGGTCCAGTCCTCGGAGGAGCGGGTTTTCACCTCGACAAAGACCAGGCAGTCACCGTCGCGGAATACGAGGTCTATCTCGCCATGTTCGGAGCGGAAATTCGCGGTCAGGAACTTCAAGCCGCGCCGCCGCAAATGCTGCTTCGCGGCGCGCTCGCCCAGTTTGCCCCGCCGCAGGTGCTCGGGCTTGTCCTTGCGGGCCAGCAGTTGGCGAAGCCGTTCCCAGAGGTTCATGGCTCAAAGCAGTTGCGGCTGCGCCTGCTTGAGGGGTGCGAAGCTGCGCCGATGAATCGGGCACGGCCCGTGTCGGCGCAGGGCCTCGAGGTGCTGCGGCGTGCCGTAACCTTTGTGAACGGCAAAGCCGTATTCCGGCCATTCGCGCTCCCAGTCGGCGGCCAGGCGGTCGCGCGTCACCTTGGCCAGCACGCTCGCGGCGGCAATCGAGTAGCTGCGCGCGTCGCCCTTCACGAGGGCCGTCTGCGGTAAACGCAGTGACTTCACCGACCGGCCGTCCACCAACACGTGTTCGGGCGCAGGGTGCAGTTGCGCAAGTGCCTCGTTCATCGCTCGGTGTGTGGCCTGAAGGATGTTGATGCGGTCAATCGTCACCGCGTCCACCTGGGCAATGGCGAACCGCACCTCCGCGCATCCGGTCAGGACGGCGAAGAATTCCTCCCGCCGCGCCTCGGTGAGCTGTTTGGAATCGTTCAATCCCCGCAAGGCGGCCGGCAGCCCGTCCGTCTGCCAGCGCGGCGGCAGCACCACGGCGGCGGCGACCACCGGGCCGGCCAGTGGCCCGCGCCCCGCCTCGTCCACGCCGGCCACGCGCACGCAGCCCGCTGCCCACAAAGCGGCTTCAAACTCGAAACGGTCGCACGCCTCAGCCATGACGCGGGCACATTGCCGCCGCGCTTCGGCAAGCGTCAACGGGCGAATTGCCGTTGACGGATTTCCATGCGCTGGCAAACGTGGCCGCCCCATGACTCGCATTCAACGCGCCCTGCTTTCCGTCTCCGACAAGACCGGCCTGGTGGACCTCGCCCGCACGCTCGCCGCCGCCGGTGTCGAGCTGCTTTCCACCGGCGGAACCGCCCGCGCCCTGCGCGAGGCCGGGCTGGCGGTGAGGGACATCAGCGAACACACCGGGTTTCCCGAGATGCTCGACGGGCGGGTGAAGACGCTGCACCCGCTCGTGCATGGCGGGCTGCTTTACCTCCGCGGCAACGCGCAGCACGAGGCGGCCGTGCGCGCGCACAGCATCGCGCCGATTGATCTGGTGGTGGTAAACCTCTATCCGTTCGAGGCCACGGTGGCGAAGCCGGGCGTGTCGCTGCACGAGGCGATCGAGAACATTGACATCGGCGGCCCCTCAATGCTGCGGAGCGCCGCCAAAAACCACGAGAGCGTCACGGTGGTGGTGGACCCCGCGGATTACGCGGAGGTGGCCCGGCAAATCGCCGAAACCGGCAACACCACGCTGGAATTGCGCCGCCGGTTGTGCGCCAAGGTGTATGCCCGCACGGCAGCCTACGACGCGGCCATCGCGGCGCATCTGAGCGCGGAATTTGGAACGCAGACTGCCGAATTGCCCAAAACCCTGACGCTGGCCGCGCCGCAGGCCCAGTCGCTGCGCTACGGCGAGAATCCGCACCAGCAGGCGGCGCTTTACGGCCGGTTTCACGAGTTTTTCAAGCAACTCCACGGCAAAGAGCTTTCCTACAACAACATTCTGGACCTGACCGCGGCGGCGGCACTCATCACCGAATTCGGCAAGGACGGTCCCACGCTGGCCATCCTCAAACACACCAACCCGTGCGGCGTGGGTCAGGGGGCGAGCCTGCGCGAGGCATGGGACCGCGCGTTCGCCACGGACAATCAGGCACCCTTCGGTGGCATCATCGCAGTGAACCAGCCACTCGACGGGCCTTGCGCCGAGGCCATCGCGGAAATTTTCAGCGAGGTCATCGTGGCCCCGGCGTTCACGCCCGAGGCCCTGGCCATTTTGCAGAAAAAGAAAAACCTGCGGCTCCTCGAAATTCTCCGCTGCCTGTCCTCCGCCGCGCCGTGGGACATGCGGAGCGTGGGGGCGGACTCTTTCCTGCTCCAGCAGCGCGACGAGCGCAAAATCACGGCGGCGGATCTTAAAATCGTCACTCGCCGCCAGCCGACGCCGGAAGAGTTGCGAGCGATGCTCTTTGGCTGGCGGGTGGTGAAGCATCTGAAGTCGAACGCGATTCTGTATTGCGGCGCGGACCGCACGCTCGGGGTGGGCGCGGGCCAGATGAGCCGCGTGGACGCGAGCCGCATCGCGGTGTGGAAGGCGGGCGAGGCAGGGCTGTCGTTGCAAGGCAGCGTGGTGTGCAGCGATGCGTTCTTCCCGTTCCCGGACGGCCTGATTGCAGCGGCGGAGGCGGGCGCAACCGCTGCGATTCAACCGGGCGGTTCGGTGCGCGACGAGGAGGTCATCCGGGCGGCGGATGAACGAGGAATGGCGATGGCCTTCACCGGCGTGCGCCACTTCCGGCATTGAGACTCACCGCGCAAAGGCGAAGATCAGCGCGACCTGCCCGGCCAGCACGAGGCCCAGCGCCAGCCAGACCAGCGTCGCCCGCAGGCGGTAATTGCGGAGCGGCGCATCGGCCAGCGCGAACCGCAGTCGCACGCCGCCCAGGTCCAGTTCGTCGCCGTTCCGCAGGCGGGCGGTGCGAACATTCTCCCCGTTAACCGCCAGCCGGGCCTCCCCCAGCACGGCGACGCAAATTCCCGCCTCGGGTTGAACGGTCAGTTCGCAGTGTTGATCCCAAACCCCCGGCTCGGCAAGGGACAGCTCGGCCTGCGGGGAGCGTCCCACCCGGAAGGGAAAATGGCGGACCAGCCTGCGCTGGCCCGCCAGGGAACCGGAAAGAATTTGAAGCTGAATCATCGGGAGCCGCGCCCGATGCCTTACAAACTGCGCGGCACGTCTATCCGGTCTCCCGGATAGATGGGCACATCATACTTGGGATTACGCCGGGCTTTTTTGCAGTCCACGATGATGGTGCGGCCATCCAGGCGGGTGACCTGAACGCGGGTTTGCTTGGCGAACTCGTTGAAATCCCCCGCCGACTGGACGGCTTTGAGCACGGTCATACCCTCGGTGTAAGGGTAACGGTTGGGGTTGCGGACCTGGCCGCCGACGAAATAGAAACGCTCGGCGGCACGGACGGTTACCATCAGGTTTTCCCGGAAAAACCCGCGCTCAATGTAGGCGGAACGGATTTCCCGCTGCAATTCACCGGGCGTCTTGCCCAACGCCGTCACCGAGCCGATGTGGACCAGGGTGATCGTGCCGTCCTCCTTGACCTTCTCCTCGTGCGGCGGGATCGGGGTGTCGAGGCCGGAAAAGGTGACAACCACCAGTTCACCAACGTTGAAGCGATCCGAAGAGGGAATGTCGCCGGTGCGCCCACTGGCGGCCGATGGATTGGTGTAGCCGCTTCCGCCATCGGTGGTGGCGCAGCCGGTCAGGCCCGCCAGGCCCGCGAGCAGCAGGCCCGTCAGGAATCCGCGCACAGTCAGTTTGCCAATCATGTTCCTCATTGCCTCCAAAATCCCGGACCGGATTCAATACTTTTGTTTGATCTCCACCTTGGCCTTGTCCCCGGTGGCCGCGCCCGACGGCTCCTCGGCGTCCTCGTTCTTCGAGTAGTAATAGTCGTGGTAGTAGCCGCTGTAGTAGTAGTAGCTCTCGTCCTGCGACATGTTGATGTTGTTGAGGACGATGCCCACGAGGTTGCCGCCCACCTTTTCGATCATCTGCTTGGCGCGGATGTTCATGGGTTGGGGGTAGCGGCGGTATTGGATGACCTGCATGGTCATGTCCACCTCGCTGGCGAGGATCGAGGCGTCGCTGACGCCCATGATGGGCGGCGAGTCGAAGAACACGAAATCGTAACGCTGCTTCAGCTCGCTGATGAGATCTTTCATCTGCGCGGAGCTGAGGATGCCCATTGAACTGCTGGGCAGCTTGCCGCTGGCGATGAAGTCCAACGTGGGAATGCTGGTGCGCTGGACCACCTCCTCGAGCGTGTTCTGCTTGAGCAGATAATTGGTCAACCCCACGGCGTTGCTGACGCCGACCATCTTGTGCAGCGTCGGGCGGCGGAGGTCCGAGTCAATGATGATGACCCGCTGGCCGGCCTGCGCGAAGATGGTGGCCAGATTGAAGACGGTGGTGGACTTGCCCTCACCCGCGCCCGCGCTGACCACGCAAAGGCTGTTCAGCTTCTCATCCTTGCGGGAGAACAGCAGGTTGGTCCGGAGCACGCGGTATGCTTCGGCGTGCGGGCTTTCGGCCCCCTCCTTGATGAGCAGGCCGACGTTTTGCGGAATGACGCCGAGCACGGGGGATTGCAGGGCGCGCTCAACGTCGTCAATCGTCTTCACGCTGGTGTCGAGATACTCGATGAAGAATGCCAGGCCGACGCCGACCACCAGGCCGATCACCACGCCGAGGATGATGTTGAGCGTCTTGTTGGGCTTCACCGGACGCACCCCCGGAACCGCGCGGTCCATGATCGTGACCATGCCGCTGCGCGGCAGGGTGACGTTGACCTGTTCGAGCGAGAGACGGGTCTCCAGAATACGACGGAAAGAAAGCAACTGTTCGTATTCGCGCTTCTTTTCCCAATAGGGCCGGGTGATTTCGGCCCGGGCAATGTCGTTGCTGCGGGCCGTGTCCAGCCGCAGTTGAATGGAATCCACGCGCTTGCGGAGGGACTCCACCTTGGTCTCCACGCCCACCAAGATGCCATCCACGCGGGCGTTCAGTTTTTGCCGCAAGTCATCCACCAGGGCCTTTGCGGTCTTGTAGGTGGGCGACTCGGGACCGAAGTCCTTGGAAAGCTTGATCAGCGCCTGTTCGGCAAGGTTCAACTGCTCGACGAGCGAGGAAAACTGCTGGTCCTGCACCAGGTTTGGAATGGCCGGGATCGCGGCAATCAGCCGATCGCGGCTCTCCTGATCCAGGGACTTGAGGATGCTCAAAACCTTTTCCTCGCTCTCGAGCTGGGAACGGCTGAAATTCAACTCCCGGGTGAGGTCCTGCACCACCGTGTATTCCATGCTCGGCGTGGGGGCCAGGCCGGCGGCGTCCGCTTCGCTGATGTTCAACTCCTTTTTCAGGCGCTCCAGTTCCCGGGCCATGGCCGTCACCTTGTCGCTGTGCTCGTTGAACTTCGATTCGAGCGCCTTGATGCCACGCTCCGTGGCGCTGCGGAACTGCTCCAAACGGTGCGCCTGGTAGGCCTCGGCGACGGCATTGGCAATTTCCGCGGCCTCCTCGGGTTTCTCGCTGAACACGCCGATTTCAATGAACATCGTATTGCGCACCGGTCGCAGATCGAGCCGACGGCGAAGGATGTCGAGCGTGTCCGAGGTCTTCAAACGGTCCGTGTTGAACTTCTTGGCCCAGACGACGTTGAGGTTCAGGGCGTCCACCACGCGGGTGAGCACCACTTCCGAGCGGATGGACTCGAACTCGGTCTGGATGAAATACGGGTCATACATCCCCGACATCGTCTGCTGTGTGAAATCGCCGATGTCCGAGCGGTCCCGGTCCACACGGATGCGGGCGCTGCTGTAATAGGACTGCGGCAGGACGAAAGTAACGACGGCGGTGGTGATGAGGACGAGCAGGAAGACGGAAATGATGACCGTCTTGCGGATGCGGATGATGCGCCAGTAGTCGAGGAAATGGAGTTTGTTTTCCGGCGTGGCGGCGGTTTTCAGGGGATCCATAGAAAAAAAACGGGGGCCGCCCAAACGGTGGAGCCCCCAAGAAAGTTACATTCGGTTGACTCAGTAAACCGCGCTCACGCCGAGGTAGAAGCGGTTGCGGTCGTAGTCGCGGAAATTGATGTCGGAGCTGAGCGAATCGAAGCTGTAGCCCACATCGCCATACCAGTGGCGCGTGAACTTGTAGCTCAGGCCGATGCTCCCGCCGAAGAAGTCTTCCGACTTGGAATCATACGCGCCGCCCTCGAAGGTCGAGTGCTGGTAGTGGCCGGACAGGTTGCCGGTCAGACGCGGGGTGAAAGCATGGGTCACCATGCCATAAAGCACGGTGGCCTGCTGGTCGGAGGTGATGGCGTTCTTCGTGGCGGACGCGTTCGGAGCAATCACGTCTGTGTGCGAGCGGGTGTGGGTGATGCCCACACGCAGGTTGCTGCCCGGCTTGTAGATGTAGCTCAGACTCAAGTCGCCATACGGCGTGATGTCCGTGTCGCTGGTCGGGTCGTTGTGAAAGTCAATATCCTGCGCCCCCAACCGGACCGACAACATCATCTGACGGGAGAAATTGTGATCCACGCCGGCATACAGGAAGTGCGAGCGGCTGTCGCGCCAACTGGCGGGGACGAAGGTGCCCGGGGGCAGCAGCCCAACATATTCGTCACTGGTGTATTCGGTGATGGCGTAGTTGTAGCCGAGGACGCCGACGGTCTCCTGAAGCATCTGCCAGCGGAGATTGACCAGGAAGGTGTGCTCGAAACGGTCGTTGATGGCGGACCGCGTGGGATTCAAGCCGTTGAGCAGGAAGCCGAGCGGGGTCTCATTGGCCTTGTCATCCTGCTCATAATCATACCAGGTATTCGCGTAGCCCAACACGGAACTCCATTTCTCGGTAAGCTGCGAATTCAACTGCGCTTTGAGGTGGTTGCGCATGTTGTCGCCCTCCACCCGGTAGGGGTTCGTCGTCAATCCGGTCGGATCCAGCAACTGCGGTTCCTGCGCCAGCACGAAGGAGTCGAGGAAATAGAAGGCGTGGCGTTCGCTAAAGGCATGGTTCAGCATCGCATCCAACTGATGCGTGAAATCCCAGTCGTCACCCCGGCGGTCCTCATACCAATACGCACCGAACGTGTATTTCAGCGCGAGCGTGGTCTGGTCCAAGGGCAGGCTCAACCCCACCCACGGACTGATGGAAGCGCCGAGCGTGTCCCGCTCCTGCCCTTTCGGCGCCGTCACGTAATTGTCGTCGTAAAACCCGCGCAGGCTGGCGCCCACGCTCCACGTCTTGGCCGTGTCCACTGCGCCCATGCCATGAACAGCGGCGGCACCAACGGCGAGCGTCCCGAGAGAGGCGAAAATCTTCTTCATAAGCAAAAGCGCAATTGACCGACTGGGTTATTCCGAAACTCGACTTCGTTTTAGCCGCCGCCACGCGGGGCTGTCAAATAAAAGTTCCGGCGAAATTTGGCGCAAATTCGGGCGGGAGAAAGGGTTTGGGGGCGTCCCTCGTGCAGCACACCAGTTATATCCCGCATCAGCCCAGCGGGCGGAAGCGCAATCAGGTTCCCGACGGCGGAATACGCAACGTCTGCCCCACCTTCATCCGGCGGGGGTCCACTTGGGGATTGGCTGACTGAAGCTGCTGCACCGTGACGCGGTAGCGCGCGGCAATGCCAGTCAGGGTTTCGCCAGCTTGGACAATATGGAAACGCGGAGCCGCAGGCGGAGCCACCGCGCCGCCAACGGACGGCGAAGCAGGCGATGGGGAACGCGATGGCGGGGAGCCGCCCGGAGGTGATGTCGGCGCCGGGGCGGCCCCACCAGGGACAGCGGCCTGGCGCGCAGCATAGGTGCGCCACTGGGCCAGTTCCGCCCGGGCCTTATCCAGTTCGGCCCGCAACTGCTGTCGTTCCTCGTTCAACCGCTCAAGTTCCGCGGAAAGGTTCTGCGTGACGGGCGCGAAGGCGTGCGTTTTGGCCAGTTGCATCTTGTCCACGTTGATGCGGTCGCGGATGATTTGCGCATTGGGCGCATTTGGTCGCAGCTTCAGGTAGCGCTCCAGGTGATAGATGGCCGCCGCGTAGTCCTCGACACTTTCACAGAGCAGGCCCAGTTCATAGTGCGCAGAGGCATTGCGGGGGTTGGCCTCCAGCGCCAACTCGAAGGCCTCCATCGCTCCCCGGGTGTCCCGCGCCGCCACGCGAGCCTTGCCCGTCAAAAAATGCGGCTCCCGTTGCTCATCCAGTTCTCCGGTGGGGGCGGGCAGACAGCCGCTGCACAGAAGCCCCACCAGTGCCGACAACAGCAACGGGCACAGAAAGCCGTGAACAAATCGCATGGGCGCGAACCCTAAACAAAGCCTCCGCCGCTGGCAACCGCCGCCACCGCAAAAGCCGCCCGGCCTCCGGCTAGCTGATGCCCCCGGCTCATACGCACCTTGCGACAATCTTGTTGACTAATCTTTCTGACCCGACTATGCATAACTCTTATGCAAATCGAGAGTCTGAAAGTGTTCTGCGATCTGACGGAAACCGAGAGCTTCACCAAGGCCGCCCAAATCAACGGCGTCACCCAGTCCGCCGTGAGCCAGCAGATCAGCTCGCTGGAGCGGCAGTTCAAGTCGCTGCTCATCGAACGCAGCAAGAAGAAGTTCCGCCTCACCCGCGAGGGCCAGGTGCTCTACGATTACAGCAAGCAGATCATCGCGACCTACGAGGGACTGCACAGCAAGCTGCAAGAGATCAAGGACATCATTTCCGGCACCATTCGCGTGGCCACGATTTATTCCATTGGTCTCCACGACCTGCCGCCGTATGTGAAGAAATTCCTCAAGGCCTATCCCACCGTGAACATCCACGTGGAATACCGCCGCTCCAATCAGGTCTATGAGGACGTCATGGGCAACGTGGTGGACCTCGGCCTCGTCGCCTACCCGGTCAAGGACAACAAACTCGAAATCGTGCCGCTCAAGAAGGACCCGCTCGTGCTGATTACGCACCCGCAGCATCCCTTGGCGAAGGCCAAGACCCTCAAGCTGAAGGCCATTGCCGGGCAGAAGTTCATCGGCTTCGAGCCGGACATCCCGACCCGCAAGGCGATTGACCGGGTCCTGCGCGAACATCACATCGAGGTCCACCATGTGATGGAGTTCGACAACATCGAAACCGTGAAACGGGCGGTGGAAATTGACGCGGGCATCGCCATCGTGCCCCAAAGCACCATCACTCAGGAGGTGCAAAAGCAGACGCTCGCCGCGGTCTCGCTCGATGATCCCGAAATGTATCGCCCACTGGCGGCCATCTACAAGAAGACCAAGGTGCTGTCGCCCGCCATGAAACAATTCCTCGCCATTCTGCGCGACGAACCGGTCAAATAAGCGTCAGCCCTGCCGCGCCGCCCCCCCGGTTGGAACCAGGCGGGGTTGGAGTGCATGGCACCAAGTTTGTCCGCCCGGGTCAGTGCCCGGTTTTGTCCCTTTACTCCCCCCCTCGCGGGGCTTAACGTCATTTGACGGCGAGACCGTTTTGAACGTCGGCGTCGGCCGGCGAGTCGGAAAGTAGTTATGAATGAAATTATGTTGGCGTTTCTCGGTTGGCCCGAAATTGTCGCGATTCTGGCGGTGGTGCTCCTGTTGTTCGGCGCCAAAAAACTGCCCGAACTGGCCCGGGGCCTCGGCAGCGGCATTAAAGAATTCAAAAAGGCCTCCCGCGAAGTGCAGGACGAGTTGGAACGCTCGATTGAGGAGCCCCCCGCTCCGCCGCGCAAGCCAGACGCCCCCGCTCAACCCACCCAGCCCCGGACCGAACCGCCCACCCCGGGCAACGCCTGACGCGCCGCCTCCACGATGGCCGACGAATCCACGGCGGAACCGTTGTCCGCGGAGACAGAAGGGGGACCGGTCAAGCCGTTCCTGGAACATCTTGAGGACCTTCGCTGGACGCTCCTGAAAGTCACGGTCTCGCTGGCCGTCGGGATGCTCATCTGCTTGGTGGGGGGACGCTATCTGGTCCAGTTCCTCACCTACCCCCTGCGCCTCGCCACCGCCCTCACCGCCGCCAGCCCGTCCGAGACGGTGGCCGTCCATTGGGGCACCAACGTCGTCGCCCAGTTTGCCCGGACCAATCTGGCCGAGGTGCTGCCGGAAGCGCCCACCAATACCGCCGCCCTGCGGGTCGTGCCTCAGAATCTGGGCGGCACGTTGGTGCTGGCCTTGCAGCCGGAAGAAAAAACCTTCGTGCCGGATCAGCGCGAGGTGGTCCTCCTGAAAAACTACAGCCCGCTCAGCGCCTTCATGGTGGCCCTCAAACTGGCCCTCTACGGCGGGGTGGTGATTTCCCTTCCGTTCATCCTCTACTTCATTGGCCAGTTTGTGCTGCCCGCCCTGCGGGTGAAGGAGCGGGAATTCGTCCTCCGCGCGCTCGGCTTCGGCGTGTTCCTGTTCCTGCTGGGGATGGCGTTTTGCTATTTCATCATGCTCCAGGTGGCGCTCTCGGCCACCGTGCAGTTCTCCGCCTGGCTGGGTTTTTCCGCTGATGAATGGCGAGCGGAGGATTACATCACGTTCGTATGCATGTTCATGCTCGTCATGGGCGTGAGCTTCGAGCTGCCCATCGTCCTCCTGGCCCTGGTCAAAATCGGCCTGATCAACTACCAGACCCTCTCGAAATACCGCGCCTACTGGGTCGTCGGCGAACTGGTGCTCTGCGCCTTCCTGACTCCGTCGGGCGATCCATTCACCATGTTCCTGATGGCCATCCCGCTGCACATCCTCTACGAAATCAGCACCGGCATCGCCTGGTATTGGCACTGGCGCGACCAGCGCGCCGGCCGCGTCGGCAGCGGAACGGCTTGAGCAGGTCAAAGAGTGCATCAGGTGGCGAGCCGGGTTGCTGACAACATCAGCAAGTGGTCCGTGAGGTGACGTTTTCGGGGCACCGGGCAGTGCCCCGCCGAAGTGTATGGCAGGGCGGATCGCGGCGAAGAATTCGGGGCACCTTTCGTCACCGCCCGGGCGCGGGTCCCCAACCAAGAAGAATTCGCCGCCCAGCCGCCCTTCTCCCTAGGAAAGGGCGGTTTTTCATTCCCAGCCGGGCTCCTTTTCTCACGCGAAGTGTCTTGGATTGCGGCAGCCCCTGCCGCTTTTCCAATGGGACTTGCCGACCACCCGAAACGCGGGTGGCCACGGTGCGTCCTTTGGGTCATGCCGATGGATCGCCTCCGGCCCACGACCATGAACATCGCCGTGAACAACAGCACGCCTTTCGAGAGACAAACGTGGTTGCCCTTCCTGTCGGACACTGCCCCGGATGTCCCGGCGAAGAATTTGTGCGTTCGAAAACACCAGCACCCTCCGCATCCGACGACCATGAACATCATGCTCCCCGGTTGGATTCGCACCGCCTTGCTGTCAACCGTGCTGGCCATCGCGCATCCTGCGCTGCCGCAATCCACGGCCCTCACCTACCAGGGCCGGCTGGACAACGGCGGAGTCCCCGCCAACGGCCCGCACGATTTGCGCTATACGCTCTACGACGCGCCGACCGGGGGTAGCGCCGTGGGCGGGGCGCTAACCAATCTGGCCACGGCCGTCAGCAACGGCCTGTTCACGGTGACGCTGGATTTCGGGCCGGGTGTGTTCACGGGCAACGACCGCTGGCTGGAAATCGCCGCGCGCCTCACGGACGAAACCGGGTTCACCGTCCTCGCGCCACGCCAACCGGTCACCGCCACGCCGCACGCGCTGGTGGCCCGCGCCGTGACCGGGCCGGTCGCCGCCAGCCAGCTCACCGGCACGTTGCCCGGACCGGTCTTAGCGGGCGCCTACGGTGCGGTGCTGATGTTCACCAACCCCGCCAACGCCTTTCACGGCAGTTTCGCCGGCAACGGTTCAGGCCTCACCAACCTCAACGCCACCGAACTCAAGAGCGGCACGGTGCCGGACGCGCGGCTGGCGGGCAACGTGGCCCGCACCAACCAGGTGTGGTTGCTCGGCGGTAACGCGGGCACCTTGCCCGCCCTGCATTACCTCGGCACGAGTGATGATGTCCCGCTGGAATTGCGGGTGAATGGCCGCCGCACTGTGCGGCTGACCTCGGGCGGCACCAACAAGGCGCCCAACCTCATCGCCGGTGCCAGCGTCAACACCGTCGCGCCCGGTGTCTTCGGGGCCACGATCAGCGGCGGCGGCGCGGAGGACTGGGGCGGCCTGGGCGTGTTGTCTTACACCAACCGGGTCAGCGGAAATTTCGGCACCGTGGCCGGCGGAAGGCAAAACGAAGCGGCCGGCCCTCATGCGACCGTGAGCGGTGGCGCGGAGAATCTGGCCCGGGTGGAAGGCGCCACCGTCAGCGGCGGCAGCCTCAACGTCGCCGGCGCCCCGGGCGGGGGAACGTATGCCACCGTGGGCGGCGGATTGAACAATCAAGCGACCGGCGAACGGGCCACCGTGGCCGGCGGCGGGAACAACGTGGCCAACGGCGACCTCGCCACCGTGAGCGGCGGCCTGGAAAACCAGGCCTCCGGCTACACGGCGTCCGTGCCCGGCGGACGTTTCAATCGTGCCGCCGGCGATTACTCCCTCGCGGCCGGCATCCGCGCCAAAGCCGACCACGAAGGCGCGTTCGTCTGGGCCGACGCCTCCAGCAGCGACGAAGTCCTCTCCACCGCGGCCAACCAGGTCACCTTCCGCGCCTCGGGCGGCTTCCGCATCTTCACCGACGCCACCTTGACCAACGGCGTCCGCCTGGCCCACGGCGGCGGCAGTTGGATCAGCATCAGCGACCGCCACGCGAAGGAGAATTTCGCCCCGGCGGACGCTGACGCCGTGCTGGAGCGGGTCGTGGCGTTGCCCGTGCAGACGTGGAATTACCGGACGCAATCGCCGGACATCCGCCACATCGGGCCGACGGCGCAGGACTTCCACGCCGCCTTCGGCGTGGGCGAGAGCGACACGGGCATCACCGGCGTGGACGCCGACGGCGTGGCGCTGGCGGCGATCCAGGGCTTGAACCGCAAACTGGAACGCGAGAACGCCGCGCTCAAAGCCCGGCTCGAAAAACTCGAGCAACTGCTTCAGCAACGCCTCAGCCAGGGCCAGCCATGAAAGCTCCCCATTCGGCAATCCCTGTCCCGTGGACGCGCGGCGACCTTGCGAGCCGAACGCCAAATGGAATCCGCCGCCCGAAAATCGAGCCGGGCTTGCGAACCGCGCGAAGCGTCTTGGAGTGCGGCAGCCCTCTGCCGCTATCCCATCGGAGCGGATGCACCGGACGGAAACGGTCAGCCAACCGCAGTCGCCCGCCCATCAAAGCGCCAGAGGACTGGCGCAGTCCAAAAGCTGGCGCATCACCGGCAATCCTTGAACTGAAATGACCGTTCGCCCCTCCTTCCTCGCCCGCGCGCTGCCCCTGCTCCTCGCGCTCGGGTTCGTCGCCCTCGCCCCGGCCTCCGAGCCGCCCGCGCGCGTGGCCATCAACTTCCCCTTCCGCTCGCCGGAGACCGCGCCCACCGCCACGTTCCTCCACTGGCTCGCCGAACTGGGCGCGCCGGCCATCCGCCAGTTCACCTACCACGACACGCTCTGGGAACACATCGAGCCGGCCAATGACGCCTTCGATTATTCCGGCCCGGACGCGGTGATCTTCAACACCAACGGCATCCGCACGCTGCCGACGCTCTACGCCATCCTGGCCGGCGCGCGCGACGTTTACGGCCTGCAAGTGCCCTGGCGCGCCTGCACCACCCCGCCGCCCTACGCGCCGGACTGCGGCTGGTTCGCCCCGCGCGACGCGGCCGACAGCCGGAACTACGTCACCAACACCGTGACCCGCTACCGCGCCGCCGCGCAGTTCTGGGAAATCGCCAACGAAATGAACGGCAAGACCAGCCGGCCGCTCGGCCTGCCCGTGTCCGACTTCGCTGAGTTCCTCAACCTCAACCGCGCGTGGCTTCAATCCGTCGCGCCCGAAGCCAGGGTGGTCCTGCCCGGCTTGCTGGGCACGTATGGTTTCCCATTCGGCAACTCGACCAACTGGCTGCATCAACTGCTGCTGGCCGGCGGCGGCACGGGCTTCGATGTGGCCAACTTCCACGACTACAACTCCTGGTGGACCCTGCCCCGGCACTTCGACATGCTGCGCGCCACCCTCGACGCGCACGGCCTGACCAACACGCCCATCTGGGTCACTGAGACAGGCATCTCCAGCCGCACCAACACGCCCATCACGCCGCGCTACTCGACCGCCGACAGCCAGGCCGCCGATGTGTGGCGACGCCTCGTGCTGCTCTACGGCAAGGGCGCGCAACTGGTCGCCTGGCACAACTTCTACTCCACCGCCCACCCGCCCGGCGCGGATGCCTTTGACCAGTTCGGGCTGCTTAACGAAGTGGGCCGCAAGAAAAAATCCTGGCACGCCATGAAGCTGCTCATCCGGAAGCTCGAGAGCTTTCGCGACGCGCAACTGCTCTCCCTCGGGCGCGTCACCGATGACAACCTCGACGGCGGCGAGGGCCGGTGGGTCGTGCAATTCACCTGCGCCGATGGCGTGCGCCGCTGGGTGCTCTGGAGTCCCACCGGCGAGTCGTGGACGCTGTCCGGTTTGTCCTCGAATCACACCTACCAGATCACCCACGTTGTGCCCGCCTCAGTCAGCCCCGACGGCCACACCGCCACCTTCACCACCAGCACGTTCAAGCCCGTTACCGGCGCGCACACGCTGGCACTGGAGGATTTCCCGATCCTGGTCGAACCCAAGGCGCCCAACGGCCTAAGCCTGCGCATTGCGCCGCACGAGGCCGGCGGCGTGGAATTGCGCTGGGACGCCGCTCTGGACGAAGCCACGGGCCTGGAAACCTCACCGGCGCTCGCGCCCCCGGCCTGGACGAATGTGCCGCCGGAGCATCTGGCCCTGAGCCTGGCCGGCGGCGATGTCCGCGCCCGCTATCTCGGTCCATTGCTCACGCAACGCTTCTTCCGCCTGCGCTGGGACGCGCCATGAAGTTTCCATCGGTGCGTTGGCCGGTGGTTGAGCGTGCCGTGGTGCGGCGAATCGCCGCGCCCACTCCAAAGCGCCAGAGGACTGGCGCAGTCCAAAAGCTGGCGCACCGCCGGCAACCCCCGAACCGCACGAAGCGTCTTGGAGTGCGGCAGTCCCCTGCCGCTTTTCCATCGGTCACGAGCGCCGGACGGGAACGGTCCGCCAACCGCGGTCGCACGTCCCCCCAAAGCGCCAGAGGACTGGCGCAGTCCAAAAGCTGGCGCACCACCGGCGACTCCCGAACCGCGCGAAGCGTCTTGGAGTGCGGCAGTCCTCTGCCGCTTTCCCATCGGAGCCGCTTTCAAATTCGAACTCGCCCGGCCGAAACCCGTCATTACTTTACGGTCATGCCTGAGCCGCGCACGCCTTGGCCGCACGCGCCCACCCATCAGCTCAGTGCGCGCGGAACGTATTTCGTCACCGCCACCACCCTCCACAAGGCGCACTACTTTCGGGGTCGGGAGCGCTTGCGCGTGCTGCATCGCGGCCTGCTGACCGTGGCGCGGGATTTCGGCTGGCAACTGGAGGCGTGGGCGGTGTTCCCGAATCACTACCATTTTATCGGTCACTCGCCGCGTGGGGCCGACGACGCTTCCAATCTTCCCGACATGTTAAGTGTGCTCCACGTCAAGACCGCCGCGTGGGTCAACAAGCTCGACCAAACTCCGGGGCGACAGGTCTGGTTCAACTTCTGGGAAACGCGGCTCACGTATCAGCGGTCCTATCTGGCGCGGCTGAATTACGTCCATCAGAATGCGGTAAAACACGGGCTGGTGCCGGTGGCGAACCAATATCCGTGGTGTTCGGCGGCCTGGTTTGAGCGGGAGGCCTCGGCGGCGATGGTGAAATCCATTTATCGTTTCAAGGTGGATCGGCTTCAGGTGGCAGACGAGTTTGAGGTGCCACCGGACTGGTGAGGGTGATGGAAAAGCGCCAGAGGACTGGCGCACTCCAAAAGCTGGCGCGCCACCGGCGACCCCCTGAACACCGCGAAGCGTCTTGGACTGCGGCAGTCCCCTGCCGCTTTCCCAGCGAGACGCGCTGGAAACCAACATATTTTCTCCGCCGTCCTCGCCCGCTCCCCAAAGCGCCAGAGGACTGGCGCACTCCAAAAGCTGGCGCGCCACCGGCGACCCCCTGAACACCGCGAAGCGTCTTGGACTGCGGCAGTCCCCTGCCGCTTTCCCGGCGGGGCTCGCACCAAAGAGGGGCGGCCTTTCAATTCCGATGCCCGGCCTCGGCGCCCTCGGCTTCCTCGATCAATCGCCGGGCTTGCTCGCGTTGCTCGGCGGTGAGCAGTTCGGCAATCTCCTCGTGGAACCGGGCGATGCGCTGATGCCGTTCCGGTGAGCGCGGCGGCCAGCGACGCATTTCCGCCGTGGCGCGCTCGAGCAAGGGAACGATTTTTTCCACCTGGGCCGGGGTGAGGTTCAGCCGGAAGCGATACAGTTCGAGCAGATGCTGCATTTCCGCCCGAAACGGCTGGTCGGTTTGCGGGCGGCCGCCGGTCGGCGAGGGCGCGACGGACAGGGGCGGGCGAAACGGCATCGGTGGCGGCGCGGTCATCCGTCCGACCCACACCCCACCGGCAAAGATGCCGAGCAGTGCCAGCACAACGCGAATCACCGGCCAGGCAGTTTGCGGGTTCATAGCGTGCTCTCCAGCCAGACCCGCACCGGGTTCTCCGCCGTGGCCGCTGGGCGATGCGGCAGGGCAAGGGTCACGATCAGCCCGATCAATAACGCCGCCGCCAGGCCACCGAAGCTCAGGCGGGTCCACAGTTGCAACTCCCACGACGGCGCCTGCCGCGCCCGCGCCACGACGCGCATGGCGAAGCCCGGCGGCGCGGCGGGCGGTTCCTCCGGACGCGCGCGCCAACGAGCAGCGGCCTCGCGCAAAAGATCATTGAGCGGTTTCTGATTTCCAGCGTTCATAGGCACGTTTCAAAGCATTGCGGGCGCGGAACAGTCGCAGCCGTCCCCCGGTGGCCGTCCAGCCCAGGGCGGTGGATACTTCACCGATCGCCCGGCCTTCCAGTTCCACCTGCTGGAGCAACCAGGCCTGTTGCGGAGGCAATTGCGCCAGCAGACGGCCCACCACCTCGGCGGCGTCCACGTCAACGGCCGGGCCGCTGGCGGTCGGGTCGGCCGGGTCTTCGGGCAAATCGGCAAAGCGCCATTCCGGGCGCACCCGTTGTTTGCGCAGGGCATCGTAACACACCCGCTGCGTGATGGCGTCCACCCAGGCCGGAAACGACCCGCCCCGGAACTGGCCGAGGCGGCTGAATACCCGCAGGAACACTTCCTGCGCCAGATCCTCGACCTCGGCGCGGCGCGGCAGCCAGCGGACGATCCGGGCCGCCACGCGCGGGTAAAAGTGCTCGACCAGGGCGCGGGCCGCCGCGTCGTCCCCTTCCCGGGCGGCGGCCAGCCATTGGGCGGAGGCGGAATCGGTGTCGGGTTGTGGAGCGGCCATGCCACTGCGGGGTAAGACGCATGGTGCAGGTCAACGTTTCGGGCGGCAAGGAAGAGCGGGGACGAAACTTGATGCGCGCCATTTACCAACCTCGCGTGGCGGCCAGGCCGGTGCGGAGAATGCGTTCGATGAGTTGAGGATACGTCAGCCCGGCGCGCAGGGCCGACTGGGCAAAGTCCTCATCCGCGGCCAGGATCGGGTTCGGGTTGGCCTCGATGAAATACAGTTCGTTGGCCGGCGTCAGCCGCAGATCAAGCCGTGCGTAGCCGTCCACGGTAAGCAGACGGTAGATGCGTTTGCAGGTCTGCCGGATGCCGCGCTCGACAGCGGGGTCGAGGCCCTCGGCGAAGCGATTCTCCAAGCCCCAGCGTTTGCGGTATTCCTCGTCCCACTTGGCCTTGTAGGTGGCAATCTTGGGCTCGTCGGGAGGCACCTGCTGGAACACCAGTTCGCGGATGGGATAGACTTGGAGCCGGTGGTTGCCGAGGAGACTGACGTAAAGTTCGCGCCCTTCGATGTATTCCTCGGCGATCACGTCGTCGGCAAACTTCTCATGAATGAACTGGACGCGCTCCTTGAACTGCTCGTCGGTGGCCACGAGCGACGCCTGCGAAATGCCCAGCGACGCTTCTTCCTTGAGCGGCTTGACCAGGATCGGAAACCGCAGCCGCCGGGGCCGCCCGATGCGGCGTCCGCGCGGGATGACCGTGAACTCGGGCACCCGGATCCGGTGGTAGCCGAGAATTTTTTTCGAGATGCCCTTGTGTTTGCAGAGCAGCAGCCCGCTGGAACCGCACCCGGTAAACGGAATGTCGTGCAGTTCGAGGAAGGACGCGATGTTCTGGTCGAAGCTGCGGTTGTTTTTGAACTGGTCGGCCAGGTTGAAAATGACGTCCGGCCCGAACCGTTCGCATTTTTGCCGCAGCAGGCTGAGGTCGTCGAAAATGGCAAGGTATTCGACGGTGTGGCCCAGTTCCTTGAGTGCGGCGACGACGTTGGCCTGAGTCTTCCAGTCGGGCGACTGGAGCTGATCGGTGAGGTCCTGGTCCAGGGTGGTGGGTTTGATGGAGTCAAACAGGACGAGGACTTTGAGCTTGCGGGGCATGGTTATTTGGTGCGCTGGAACTTGCCGGTGAACAGGTGGTTCATGACCAGCGTGGTGATGTAGGCGGCCACGTTCAGGTTCTGCGCCGGGTTATAGGACTTGATGTGCAGGTCCAACTGGTCGCAACGGGCGATCAGGCGGTCGAGCAGTTGATGGACGCGGTATTTGTTCTCATTGGTCCAGTCGCAAACGGCAGCCTCAAGTTCGCGGCGGTGGCGGCGCAGGTAATCGGAAGCCCGCACCCGCGCGACCACGTCCGGCCCGGCGGTGAAGAGGCGGCGCAGGTCATTGTCGTAAAAGTCCGGGAAGGAATGTTCGTAAGCCTTGCGTTTGCGGGCGTAGTAGGTCTTGAGCTTGACGTTCAGGCAGTCGTGTTCGGCGGCGCGGTAATCCGGCAACGGCGGAGGCGGCTGACCGGCAAGCGGGCGGAGCAGTTCGTCCACATACTCGAGTTTTTGCAGCGCCTTCCAGCCGGCGTAACGTTTCCGCCAATCCAAACCGGGCGTCAGCCAGACGGCAAACGTCTCGGCAAAGTCCTCGTCGGGATGCGCCTGGGCATACCAGTCGTCCAGATGCACCACGAATCCGCGGCTGTAGGGCCGGGGGCGGTAGAAGGATGGCGTTTCGGCGGCGGAGGACCGGCCAAACACGCGCTGCCATTTGCGGCGCCGGAAGAATTGGTAGGCGTAGGCGAAAGCGTGCCCCGCCTCGTGCCGGATGAGGCGCATAAACCACTCGGGCGTTTCGCCCTCCACCTCGAGAATGATTTTCCGCTCGAGTTCCCGCAATCGTTCATGCACGAGAAAGAACGGAATGAAGATGGCCGGCACGCCAACGGGCACGAACCATTCGTCGCCCAGATGACAGGGCGGGTGAAAGCGCAGCCCCTTCTCGTCCAGTTCCGCGTAAAGCTGCTGGACGAGCGGCTCCAGCGGCGATCCCTCCAGCCGCAAGCCCAGCCGCGCGATCCGCCGCTCGAGCAGTGCCTCGTCCGGCAGCGTGGTCCAGTCGGCCGAATCCATGCGCGAGGCTAGCCTCTGCGCGCGGGTGTCTCAAGCAGGGGAATGCCCCGCCGGAAGCCCGGCCCGTCAAAGGGACGGGGAATCTCCCGTTGCCGGAGGGGGGGCGGTTGCTATATTGCCGCGCCCCCGGACGGGGGCGATTGATTTATGGACCTGTTGCGCGTCGTTTTCATCATCCTGGAAGTGCTGTTGATCTTCAATCTGATCATCTTCGTGCATGAACTCGGACACTTCCTCGCGGCGCGCTGGCGCGGCCTCAAGGTGGAGCGCTTCGCCATCTGGTTCGGCAAACCCATCTGGAAGCGCAAGGTCGGCGACGTGGAATACGCGCTGGGCTGGATTCCCGCCGGCGGCTATGTCTCGCTCCCGCAAATGGCCACCATGGAGGCCATCGAAGGCAAGGCCGGTGACGGCGCCGAGCCGCTGCCCAACGTTGCGCCGCTCGACAAAATCATCGTCGCCTTCGCCGGGCCGCTGTTCAGCTTCCTGCTGGCGGTCGCGTTCGCCGTGGTCGTGTGGCAGGTGGGCCGACCCATGACCTACGCCGACAACGCGCCGCAACTCGGCTGGGTGGTGCCCGATGGCCCCGCGTGGAAAGCCGGTTTGCGGCCGGGTGACACCATCATTGAAATTGACGGCAAACCCGTCACCACGTTCGGCCCGCCGTCCCAGGACAGCATCACCTGGCGCGTGGTCACGAGCGAAAACCCAACCATCACCATCAAATACCTGCGCGACGGTGAGGAATTCATCACCGAGGTCACGCCCTTCAAACGCGAGACCAAATGGTATGAGCGCCGCGCACTGCGGCAGATTCTCGTTGGCCCCGTGCAGGAGGCGATCATTTACGAGGTGGCCAGCAATAGCCCGGCGCACGCCGCCGGGTTGCAGCGCGGGGACCAGATTCTCAGCATCAACGGCCAGCCCATTCTCAGCCTGGCGGCGGTGCATGAACTGGAGGAGCAGGCCACCAACGGCACGCCGCAACCGGCGGTGTTCACTGTGCGCCGGGGGACGCAGGAATTTGAGCGCACGATCACCGCCGAGCGCCCGTTGTCGCCCACCAACCACCCGCCCTCCTTCGGCATCCTGAGCTGGCAGGGCAACACCAACATCGTGCTCGCGCATCCCACGCCGTGGGCGCAGATCAAGTCCGGCGCGGGCCAGATTTTCGCCACGCTCGGCGCGCTGTTCAGCAAGAGCGACATCGGCGTGCAGCAGCTCGGCGGCCCGGTGATGATCATCCGCGTCTATAAAAACCTGTTCGAGTCGCCCGAGGGCTGGCGGCAGGTGCTGTGGTTCAGCGTGGTGTTCAACGTGAACCTCGCCATCCTCAACCTCCTCCCGCTGCCGGTGCTCGACGGCGGCCACATCACCCTCTCGGCACTCGAGTGGATCCGTCGCCGGCCCGTCAGCCCCCGCATCCTCGGGTGGATTCAAAACGGCTTCGCGGTGCTGCTCATCGGCTTCATGATCTACATCGCATTCTTTGACACGGGCGACTGGTTCCGCGCCGCGCGGGCGGACCGCGAAGTGCCGGTGGTGTTCGCCCCGAAGAACTGAGGCGCGGCCATGAACTACTGCGCGTCCCCCTGGTCCTACACGCGCCGTCCCACGCGGGAAGTCGTTGTGGGCGATCCCCGGCGCGGCGGCGTGATCATTGGCGGCCATCATCCCGTCGTGGTGCAGTCCATGATCACCTGCGACACGATGGACACCGCCGCCTGTGTCCAGCAGACGCTCGACCTCGTCGCCGTCGGCTGCCAGATCGTCCGCATCACCGCGCCAACGGTGAAGGACGCGGCCAACCTCCAGCACATCGTGGCCGAACTGCGGAAACGAGACTGCTGGGTGCCCATCGTCGCGGACATCCATTTCAAGCCCGAGGCCGCGCTGGAAGCCGCGAAATGGGTCGAGAAGGTCCGCGTCAACCCCGGCAACTACGCCGACTCGAAGAAGTTTGCCGTCAAGGAATACACCGACGAGGCCTACGCCGCCGAGCTGGCGCGCATCGAGGAAAAGTTCACGCCGCTGGTCAAGCTGTGCAAGGAACTCGGCCGCGCGATGCGCATCGGCACCAACCACGGCTCGCTCTCCGACCGCATCATGAACCGCTACGGCGACACGCCGCTCGGCATGGTCGAAAGCGCCCTGGAGTTTGCCCGCATCGCCCGCAAGCACGACTTCCACAACTTCGTGTTCTCGATGAAGTCGTCGAACCCGAAGGTGATGATCGAATGTTACCGCCTGCTCGCCGCGCGGCTGGCCGAACTCGGCCCGGACTGGAACTACCCGCTGCACCTCGGCGTCACCGAGGCCGGCGAGGGCGAGGACGGCCGCATCAAATCCGCCATCGGCATTGGCTCGCTGCTCTGCGACGGCCTGGGTGACACCATCCGCGTCTCGCTCACGGAGGACTCCCCACACGAAATTCCCGTGTGCCGTGATCTGCTCGCACAGATTCCTGCCCTCACACATCACGCATCACGCATCACCCATCACGCGCCGCCCTTCGACCCCTTCCGTTACGAACGCCGCCAGACCCCCGAGATCGAACTGGCCGACGGGGTCAAATGCGGCGGTGAACAGCTCATCCGCGTTGTCGTCCCCCGCGCCACCTTTGACAAGGTCGCGCCGAAAATCCGCCCGAAGGATGACGTGAAACCCGAGGCCGTCTATGAGGATTTGAACCTGCTCGAGCTCGACCCCACGCAGCCCCTCGGCATCGAGCAGATCCATTGCGACACGCAGTTGGTCACGGTCAAAGACGGCACGCCGCTGCCGCCCATCACGGCGTTCCGCCTGCTGGCGGCAAAGTTGAAGGAGTTGGGACGGCGGAACCCGATTTTGCTGAAGGATTGCCTGAGTCTTGGTGGTCCGGGGCCGCATCCCCTCACCCTTTCCCTCTCCCCATCCGATGGGGAGAGGGTGGCGAAGCCGGGTGAGGGGAGTTCGTGGCCGCTGCCGCCCAACCTTGCCCTGCTCCGCGCTGCCGTGAACCTCGGCGCACTGCTCGCCGACGGCATTGGCGACGCCATTCTCATGCGCGGCGAGCCGGGCGCAGGCGCGTCGCTGCGGCTGGCCTACAACATCCTGCAGGCGGCCGGCTGCCGGTCGTTCAAGACCGATTACGTCGCGTGTCCGAGTTGTGGCCGGACCCTGTTCAACCTGCAAACCGTCACCGCCCGCATCAAGGCGCGCACGCAGCATCTCAAGGGCGTGAAGATCGCCATCATGGGCTGCATCGTGAACGGTCCCGGCGAAATGGCCGACGCGGACTTTGGCTACGTGGGCGGCGCGCCCGGCAAGATCAACCTCTACGTCGGCAAAACGCCCATCAAGTTCAACATCCCCGAAGCCGAAGCCGTCGAGCGGCTCGTGGACCTCATCCGCGAGCACGGAAAGTGGGTCGAGCCGGAAACGCCGTAGTCAAGTTGCCGACGCGCCGCGCGGGCGTAAGTTGGTTGGGCGGCGACCCGGAACGTCGCCGCCAGGCAACCGCGCGGGGGGCCACCCCGCCAAAACCGGAGCCCGTTATGCTGCGAATCGAACTCAACGCCGATGAGCAGATGCTCCTGCAACAGGTGCTGGAACGGCGCATCCGCGATCTGGAGATTGAGATCCTCCACACGGACCATGCCGAATTCCGCAACGTGCTCAAGGAACATCTCGCCATGCTGCGCCGGCTGGTCAGCCGTTTGACCACGCCGGTGGCCCTGGCCGCCTGAACCCCACGGGGTTCAAGGCGGTGGACTGGGAGTGTCGGATGCGGCTTTTCTCCAAAGCCGGGCCGTTCGGGTGTTGTCGTTTTGCGCGGGCAACGGCGGTTTGATTGAATTCCCTCGTGAACGGCAACGCTCTGGAACGATTGCTCGCAGAAGTTCGGGCCTGCACGGTTTGCGCAAAACACCTGCCCTTCCCGCCGCGGCCCGTGTTGCGGGCGGCGGCCTCGGCGCGCCTCCTCATCGTGGGCCAGGCTCCGGGCCGCCGCGTGCATGAAACCGGCATTCCGTGGAACGACCCCTCCGGCGACCGGCTGCGCCAATGGCTCGGCCTGACGCGCGAACAGTTCTACGACGAAACGCGCATCGCCATCATCCCGACCGGTTTCTGCTATCCGGGCAAGGGTGCGGGCGGTGATTTGCCGCCGCGGCCCGAATGTGCGCCGCTCTGGCATCCGCGATTACGCGCCGCGCTTCCGCACATCCGGCTGACGCTGCTCGTCGGGGCGCACGCACAGGCGTTTTACCTGGGACCGCGGCGGAAGCGAACCCTCGCCGAAACGGTGCGGTCCGGACGGGAGTTCGGGCCGGAAATCCTGCCGTTGCCGCATCCCAGCCCGCGCAATCTGCGCTGGTTCCGCAACCACCCGTGGTTCGAGGCCGAAGTGCTCCCCGCCCTGCGCCGCCGGGTGCGCCAGGTGCTCGCGGAAGAAAGCGGAGAATGCTGACGTCGCGCCGCACGCCGGATCGGAAACTGGCGCTCCTCTCCTCTCCCGCCGTAGCGGCTTTCGGCGGAGAGCCGCCCCTTGCAAAACGCCGTCCTCTGCTTCGCCGAATTAGCCCACCCCCACGAACTTTGGCCCCTTAGTCTTCAGCAACCATCCGCTAACAGGAAAGTTTGGGCGGCCACATGGCTGCCCGAACTTCAAAAACGAAACTGCCCCCTTCGAAAAAATTGCACCAATCACCAACGGCGTGGCCCGGAGCCGGGCAATCAATTCGGCATACAGGGGTCCGGGATCGCCCCAGCAGGGTTCGCCGTGTGCCGGTGCGCCTTGGTCGGAACATTGTTAGGTTAAACCAGTCACTTCAGGGGAGCATCGCCGTAATGTGCCGCTGCCCGTCGAATTTGGAACGCATCGTTGAACTCAAACCATTCTACCGCCGGTTTTCCATCCAACGACTCGTAGCGCAAGCACACCGAATCCACGCCCACGCACACCTCGAGCAACCGAAAGTGCAGGTCCGGCCGCAGCTCCAGGGCGCGTTTCCAATACGCTCCCACCGCCGCTTTGCCCCGCAACTTCCCGGACGGCTCGCCGACAAAGAAGGCAATTTTCGGGCTGCGCATCTCAAAATCGTCGGTGTAATGCTGCAAAATACGGTCCAAGTCGTGGGCGTTCCACGCGGCGATCCAACTGGCCGCAAACTGTCCGGCTTGTTTTGATGAAATCATCTTTTTGAAAATGGTTTGAAAAGGTTTACCCGCTCACTTCACGACGATTATGGCGGCCCGGCCAACAGCCGGCACCACGAACGGCCCGGACGTGCACGACCCCAAGCAATTCCGCGACGCGGCAACATTTCGGCCCGTGCTGGAGTGGGCACCGAGCACATCGTTCGCGACGCACCTTGATGGATGGCGCCCCGCCCCTGATTCAATCGCATCGGCTCATCGGCGTGCAAGCGAAGCATGCGAATGGCGCCCGGAGGCGAGGGCGGCGCAATTTTTCCGCAAAGCGCGTAATAAGAAGCCAGCCAGCAGTTCACAACATGAAACCACCGCCGCAGTTTGGCGATGGCACCCCGCACCGGCTTGACTGACTTCGGCATTGTGCCGACTTCGGAACGCCCCGGTTTCAACGGCGTGGTCCTTTTGGACTGCCGCTGTTCATGCCGTTCGCGCAGTTGGCGGAACAGAATGGTTTGCACCGTGTTGATTCTCATGCCGCCAACCTACCGACGGATCGCCGACCGGCCAGATACAGCGGCGCGCATTTCCAGCTTTTACAGATGGCGCTTGTTGCGTCTGTGCAAGGCCAGATCGAACTGAACTGTGTCTGTTCAACTGGGCGCGCCTTGTTACATTGCCGGCATGAAAATCATGGCTGCAAATGGCCGAGAGCCACTTTACCTCAAACTCGCGAACACGCTGGAAAGCATGATCACGAGCCGCACCCTGCGCCCGGGTGATCGCGTGCCTTCGGTGCGGGAGTTCAGCCGGCAACAACGCGTGAGCGTGCCAACCGCGCTGCAAACCTACGCCACCCTCGAAACGCGCGGCGTGATCGAAGGTCGTCCGAAATCCGGCTTCTACGTCCGGGCGCGGCAGGCGGATACGATTCCCGAGCCGAGGATGAAGTATTCCGATTCCCCTAAAACCATCTCGCTGGGAACGAATGATCCGGTGGAAACACTGCTGGCGGAACATGCCGACCCCCGGCTGGTGCCGCTGGGGGCGGCGTTGCCCAGCGCGGAGTTGCTTCCGGGCATCAAACTGGCCCGCATCATGGCCGCCATCGCACGCCAGCTCGGCCCGCGCAGCATTGCTTACGACATGGCGCCCGGGCATGAGTCGTTTCGCCGTGAACTATCCCGGCGGTCGCTGGAATGGGGCTGTGCGCTGCCTGCGGATGAGTTCATCGTCACGGTGGGCGCGACGGAGGCGTTGTCGCTGGCCCTGCGCGTGACCTGCAAACCCGGGGACACGGTGGCCGTGGAGTCGCCTACTTACTTCGGCCTGGCCTCGATGTTGCGCGCCTTGCAGTTGAAGGCGCTGCCCATTCCCGTGCATTCCGCCGACGGCATGAATCTGGACGTGCTGGAGAAGGCGCTGCGGAAAACCAAGGTTGCCGCCTGCGTGGTGATACCCAATTTCCACAACCCCACCGGCTTCGTCATGCCGGACGAAAACAAGCGCCGTCTCGTGGAGCTTTGTGCCAAGCGCGACATCCCGTTGATTGAGGACGACACCTACGCGGATTTGCAACATGCGGGCGTGCGCCCCCGGTCGCTGAAAGCGTTTGGCCACACCGATGCCAGCATTCTGTGCGGTTCGTATTCCAAGAAGCTCGCGCCTGGATTTCGGGTGGGTTACATCGCGGCGGGCCGGTGGCATTCCCAAGTGAAAGCCTTGAAGCAGGCCAGCACGTTGAACAGCGCCCTGTTGCCGACGCTGGCGATTGGCGAGTTTCTCAAGAACGGCGGTTATGACCGCTACCTGCGCACCATCCGGCAAGCCTACCGGCAACAGGTCGCCAAAATGAAAGAGGCCGTGGTGGAAAGTTTCCCGCCGGGCATCGGGCTGTCCCGCCCCAAGGGCGGATTCCTGTTGTGGTGCGAACTGCCCGCCGCTGTGGACGCCTTGAAGCTGGCCGCCCAGGCGCGGCAGGCCGGCATCAGCATCGCGCCCGGACCGCTGTTTTCGCCCGTGGGCGATTTTCAAAACTTCATCCGCATCAATTGCGGCTATCCCTGGAACGCGCAAATCGAACGGGCCGTGGGCGTGCTCGGCCATCTGGCGTCGCAAATGGCGTCCCAAACCGTCGCAAAGCGCGGCTGAATTCCAACTTTTGCCATCACTGACAACAACTCACCCACATGAACAAACCATACCCAACTCCCATCCCCGGGCTTCGGAGCCCGTTTGAACCGGTCCAAGGCATCGTCTATTTCGGACGCATGGTGGATAAAATCCGGCTCGCCGCCGCCGGCCAACTGCCGCCCGACTGGCTGGAATGGCGCGGGCCGCGGAAGGGCAGCTTCGATTCACGCTGCTGCCAGTTTCTGGGCATTGACTACGCGGCGCTGGAGGCCGAGGTGCTCCAGGGCCAGAAGAGCGACGCGGAGTTGCTGGAATGGGCTTTTGCACAGGGCCGCCGCCCGACGGCGGAGGAGATCGAGGTGTGGAACGGGTTCATGACCAAACGCGGCTGGCGGGATGCGGCCACGCAGCGATTGAACGAGCGGCTGGCGGAAATCGGTCTGCCGCCCGGCGCGGTGCAAACGTCGTTTGAATACATTGACCTCGACGAGGGCCGCCTCAAGCCTGCTCCCGCCCCTGCCGGGACAACCCCGCCAAAGCCGATCCACGGCTATCATCTCATCACCCCGGACCATCTGCACTGGCGGCCTTCCAATCTGATGCGCATTCCGAACGCGGATTATCTGGAGCGCACCGGGAGCGAAAATCTCAGCGCGCGGCTCTGGCGGTTGCCCCCCAAGAGCGCCAACACGCTGCACAAACACATCCGGCAGGAGGAATTTTATTTCGTGCTCGAAGGCACGGGCCGGATGCGCGTGGGCGAGGAGACATTGACCGTTCCTAAATACGGCGGCGTGCTGGTTGGCCCGGATCAACTGCGGCAGGTGTTCAACGACACGGATGCCGAGGTGCTCTGGCTCATTGTGGGCGCGCCGGAGGAACTGGAGTTTTTGCAAGGCTCGAAGTCCACTGGCATGGATCTCTCGCTCATCTATCCGACCGACCCAAAGCAATTGCCCAAGGAGCTTGCCGAGGTGCGATGGCCGCCAACAGACTGACCGCTGCCACGGAAACACTGATCATCCAATGGGCGGCACTCGGCCGACACGCCGCTACGCAGCCATTTAGAGGCTGAGCCAGTTTCGCAGATGCTGGTCGAGCGTGTGGCGGTCGGCGGGCAGGAGGGTGCCGACGATTTTCAACACCAAACGTTCTTCCACGGTGGCCAACTGCGCCTTGACGCCGGAGGGCACATTCAGTCCCGCCGCCCGCCAGTCAGCGAGCGGGAAGTCGGTGTTGGAAAGGACGGAGGAGATCGGAACCAGGAACAAGTCCGCCCCATTGCGGCCAATCACAACCGCCGGCCGGACTTTGCGACTGGTCAGGTCCGAGAAAGGGATCGGCAGGAGGATGATGTCATTTCTGGAGCAGTTCATTGAAGACGTCGTCCGCGTCGTTGGCCCAGGTTCTGGTCAGGGAGTCTTCGGAATGCTTCAGCCACGCCTCGCGGTCGCCATCCGCCGTTTCAATGGTGACGCGGACGTGGGCGTGCTCCGGCAGCGACAACGGGCGCGGCAGCACGAGCCTGCCGTTCTCATAGATGGCCTCGATGGTCGTTGTCATGGCGCGAAGCTATCGCGGCGGATTGGCATTTGCAAGAAACCGGCCCAACCGTCGCTGGAAGTGCCACTCCACGCCCGGCAAACGCCAGCGTCCTAGCCGGCCTAAACAGATCATCCAGCCGCGCTGAGGAAACGGTGAATCTGCTCCGCGGCGCGGCGGCCATCGCGGACGGCGTGGACCACCAGGCTTGGACCGCGCACCACGTCGCCGCCCGCGAAGACGCCCGGCAGGTTGGTCATCTGGCGTTCGTCCACGCGGATGGCGCCCCACTCGTTGACGGCGATCTGCGCGAGGTCGCTGTCCGGCGGGAACGGCACCGGATCAAAGCCATACGCAATGAGCACCAGGTCGGCGGGGATGGTGAATTCCGAGCCTTTCACCACGCGCGGTTTGCGGCGGCCCGAAGCGTCCGGCTCGCCCAGTTCCATGCGCACGCAACGGACGGCGGCGACCTCCCCGGCGGCATTGCCCTCGAGCGCGACGGGGTTGGTGAGGAACAGGAAGCGCGCGCCCTCTTCGAGGGCGTTGGCGTATTCCTTGCGCGAACCGGGCATGTTCGCAAGGTCGCGCCGATAGACGCACACCGTGTCCGCCGCGCCGCAACGCAGCGCGGTGCGGAGGCAGTCCATCGCCGAGTCGCCGCCGCCCAGCACCACGACGCGTTTGCCGGCGACGTCCACGGGCGGCAGGTCGAGGGCAATGGGCGCGTTTTTCTGCGCGAGAAACGGCAAGCCCTGCAGCACGTTCTTCAGGTCTGCGCCCGGGCAGTCGAGCGGCTTGGGTTGGAGCGCGCCGATGCCGAGATACACGGCGTCGAACTCCGCGCGTAGCTGCGCGAGGGAAACCTCGCGCCCCACGCGCACGCCGACGCGGAAGGTGACGCCCTGCTGTTCCAAAATCCGCACGCGGCGCGCGATGACGGATTTCTCAAGCTTGAAGGCGGGAATGCCGAACAAGAGCAAGCCGCCGGGCAGCATTTGGGACTCGAACACCGTCACCGCGTAACCGAACTGGGAAAGCACATCCGCGCACGCCAGCCCGCCCGGTCCGGCCCCCACGACGGCGACGCGGCAGCCGTTCGGCGGGGCCACGGTCACGCGCCCGGCACCGCGGGCAAGGGCGTATTCCGCGATGAACTTCTCAATCGCACCGATGCAAATGGATTCCGCCGGTCCCATGACGCAGGCGGATTCGCAAAGCCGTTCCTGCGGACAAACGCGCGGGCAGATTTCCGGCAGGCTGCTGGTGGCGCGAGAAACTTCAGCAGCCTCGAGAAAGCGGCCCTCGGCGGCGAGGCCCAGCCATTCCGGGATGCGGTTCCCCAGCGGGCAGCCGGTGACGCAGGCGGGCGAGGCGCATTGGACGCAGCGGGCGGCCTGCTCACGCACGGTGGCCTCGTCGAGCAGGGAATAAATCTCGTGGAAGTCGGCCACGCGCTCGTCGGCCGGGCGCTTGGGAAGTTCGATCCGGTCCAGTTCCCGCCATTTGAAGCGGGCCTGGCCGGTGGGACGAACCTCATGGCTCATGGGCGCGGACAATTTTCCGCGTTCGGGCTAATTGTCCACCCGATAGTTGGCAGGCGAACGGGTGACGGCGGCGAGAGTGACGACGCCGAACAGGGGGGGCAATTCACACCGCCGCCGCAATGGCATCGCCCATCTCGCGAGTGCCAACCTTGCGCGCGCCAGGTTCGGTGGCGCTGAAGATGTCCCCCGTGCGGAGGCCCGCCGCGATGACCTTGCCCACCGCCGCCTCAATGGCCGCCGCCGCCTCATTCAGGCCGAAGCTGTGCCGCAACATCAGGGCGGCGGAGAGGATTTGCGCGATGGGGTTGGCCAGGTTTTTGCCCGCGATGTCCGGCGCGGTGCCGCCGGCGGGTTCGTAAAAGCCGAAGGTTTTTTCGCCACTGGTGGCACCGAGGCTGGCGCTGGGCAACATGCCGAGCGAGCCGGCCAGCGCCGCCGCTTCGTCGCTGAGAATATCGCCAAACATGTTCTCGCAAAGCACCACGTCGAACTGGGCGGGCCGGAGCAGAAGCTGCATTGCGGCGTTGTCCACGAACATGTGTTCCAGCGTCACGTCGGGATAATCCCGCCCCACCCGGGTCACCACTTCGCGCCAAAGCACGCCGTTCTCGAGCACGTTCGCCTTGTCAATGCTGGTCACTTTCTTGCGCCGGAGCCGCGCCGCACGGAAAGCGACGTGCGCGATGCGCTCAATTTCGGGCGTGGTATACACCATCGTATCCACCGCGCGCTGATAACGGGCGGCAGTGTTGGCATCCACCACCTCCTCGGTCTTCTTGGGCTGGCCGAAATACATCCCCCCGGTCAGTTCGCGCACTACGAGGATGTCAATCCCGTCGCCCTGGCGCTCGGGGCGCAGGGGACAGGCGTGGGCCAGCGCCTTCGGCAATTGCACCGGGCGCAGGTTGGCAAACAGGCCAAACTCCTTGCGAATGCGCAGCAGCGCCGCGCGCTCGGGCCGTTCCTCCTTCGGAATCGTCGGATCCCGATCCGGCAGGCCGACCGAGCCGAACAAGATGGCGTCGGACTTCCGGCACAAGGCGAGCGTGGCGTCGGGCAACGCCTTCCCGGCGGCGTCAATGCCTGCCCACCCCACCGGCGCTTCGGTGACCTGGAGGGTGAAGCCAAATTTCCGTTCCGTGACGCGCAATACCTTGATGGCCTCGCGCATCACTTCGGGTCCGATGCCGTCGCCGGCCAGTGCTGCGATGTGGAATGAACTCATAAATCAGCCCCTGCGGGGAGGCGGGAGACTACGCGGAACACCCCGCCCGGGCAATCGCCGCGTAACGGGGAAAACGACGGCAGGACCCGTTCGGCCTTCCGTGGGGACGCCCGAGCGTCGGCCCGCCGTTGCGGACGAACCCATCCCGCGCTCCCACATCGTCGGGTTGGCACCCAGGAATCGCAAATGCGCCTGCGGCAGCGCCATGCCCGCATGAACGTGCGGTGGTTGCAGGCCGCTCCCGGTGTTACCGATACTCGACACCACGACGCCGCCCGCGCGGCGAGGGCAGACCATGATCCTGTTGTTCACCAACCCCGTTCGCGGCGACGAATCGTTCGCGCCCGCAGCGACGCTCGATTTCTGAACCCAATCCACCCCGCAAACCCACTCCCAAACTTATGACCAAAACCATCAAACTCCTGACCAGTATTTATAAAAACTGCATAATCTGCACCATTTCGCATTAAGTTTGCGTTACATATAT
>JBKBTZ010000068.1:0-18067 GCA_046290825.1 Limisphaerales bacterium | reverse complement strand
CGACTGGGCGGCAAGTTGCCGCCCAGAACGGCCCAGTTGGCCGTTCCACCCATACCGACGACCTGTTTCCGGCTTACCCCCTGGCAAAATACTGGGATGCGCACGCCTTGACGGGGTGCCTCGCGGTAGCTTGCAAAGGTGAGCCGACCAACGGCTCATGAAGCCGGCCGACCTCGGGTGTCTGCGCCCTGCGGCTACCGGGGCGGTTGCCAGGTGGCCCGCAATTGCGCGGGGCTGGCTCCCTGCTCCCGCAGGCGGCGGAGGCTCAGCGCGTCGTGACGTTTGGCCAGGCGCTGGCCGACGGCGTCCCGCATCAATTCACAGTGGAAAAACGCCGGCGCGTTCCAGCCCAGGGCGCGGTAGAGCAGCAGTTGCCGGGCGGTGGAAACCAGCAGGTCTGCGCCGCGCACGACCTCGGTGATGAGCATCAACGCGTCGTCCACCACGCACGCCAGTTGATAGGCGGGCACATCGTCGTGCCGCCAGACGACGAAATCCCCGAAATCCCGTCCCGCCACCAACGCCTGCGGACCGAGACGGGCGTCGGTGAACGTGATGGTTTCGCCATCGGGGACACGGAAGCGCCAGCTTGATTGGCGATTGCCGATTTCCGCCTTCCGATTTGCGCGACAGGTGCCGGGGTAAATCACCTCGTCGTCAGCGGCGTGGGGCGCGGTGACAGCGGCCTGGATGTCCTTGCGCGAACAAATGCAGGGATAAACCGCGCCGCGCTCGATGAGCCGGGTCAACGCTTCGCGATAGAGCGATTGGCGCTCGCTTTGGTTGTAGGGCGCGAACGGGCCGCCGCAATCGGGGCCTTCGCTCCATGTGAAACCAAACCACCGCAGGTCCTCGAACATGGCGCGGACGAACTCCGGTTTGCAGCGGTCACGATCCAGATCGTCGTTGCGGAGGATCAACGTGCCACCGTGCTGCCGGGCGCGTTCCTGTGCGGTCCAGAACGTCCGCGCGTGGCCGAGGTGCAACAGGCCGGTCGGCGAGGGGGCAAGGCGGCCGCGATACATGGGGCGTGAGGCGTGAGGGCGTTGGCTCAGGGGCGATTGAGCGGCGAGGCGCGGAGCCAGTCGCTGTATTTCGGCAGCGGAAATGACAGCAGGCTCTGCGCTTTGGCGCAGTTCAACGAACAGTCCGGCGGGCGGGGCGGGCCGGAATACTCCGCGAGCGAGGCGGCCTCGATGCGGGGATGGAGTTCCGGCCAGCGCGCGGCGAGCAGTTGGCCGAGGGCAAAACGGCTGAGGCGTTCCGCGCCCGCGACGTGAAACAGTCCGGCGGCGTTGGCCCCGGCAAGTTCCCAAATGGCCCGGGCGGTGACGGAGGCATCCAGCGGACAGCGGAATTCATCAGTGAACAGGCGCAGGGTCTGACCAGCCCGCCAGGCGTTGCGAGCCTGTTCGTCAAAGCCGCGATCGCCCCGGGGCGAAACGCCGCCGTTCAAGGAGGTGCGGACCACGGTGTGGCGGGGGTTGGCGAGGACGATGCGTTCGGCCTCCACCTTGGTGCGGGCATACACGCCCCGCGGATGAACGGCGTCCGCTTCGGTGTAGCCGCCTTTGCGACCATCAAAAACGAGGTCCGTGGAGAGGAGAATGAACCGCGCGTTGGCGGCGAGTTCGGCGAGCCGCGCGGTGACTTCGACATTCTGGACCCGGGCGGCTTCAGGATTCCGCTCGCACTCGACACTGCTGGAAAGGGCGGCGCAGTGGATGACCAGGTTCGGCGCGTCTGCGCGGAAACGCCTTTGCACGGCGGCTGGATCGGTCAGTTCGAGGTCGGCCCGGGTGAGCGCGACCACCCGCCAGCGTTGGGGAGCGTGCGCAGTGAGGTGGGAGCCAATCAGGCCGCCCGCACCGGTGATCCAGGCAATGGGGTTGGAATGCGGTTCAATCAACAAACCGTTGGGTGAGGTTGCCGTAAGCGTCAATCCGCCGGTCGCGGAGAAACGGCCAGTGTGTGCGGGTGGTGTCCACGTGGGCCAGGTCCAGGTCGTGGACGAGGATTTCCTCCCGGTCGGTGCCGGCCTTGGCCAGGATTTCGCCCGAGGTGCCCGCGATGAAACTTTGTCCCCAGAATTCGATGCCATCGCCGCCCACGCCCTCCAGCACTTCGTGGCCGATGCGGTTGGCTACGCAGACGTAGCAACCGTTGGCGACGGCGTGGGCGCGCTGGATGGTTTCCCAGGCGCCGTGCTGGCGGGCACCATACTTGGCCTTCTCGGCGGGATGCCAGCCAATGGCGGTGGGATAGAAAAGAATTTCCGCGCCCTGCATCGCCGTCAGCCGGGCGGCTTCGGGATACCATTGGTCCCAACAAATCAGCACACCGATTTTCGCGTATTTCGTCTGCCACGCGCGGAAGCCGAGGTCGCCGGGCGTGAAATAGAATTTTTCGTAGTAAAGCGGGTCATCGGGGATGTGCATCTTGCGGTAGATGCCCAGCAGGGAGCCGTCCGCGTCCAGGATGGCGGCGGTGTTGTGGTAAAGCCCGGACGCGCGCTTTTCGAAGAGCGAGGCGATGATGACGGCGCGGTGCTTCTTCGCGAGCCGGGCGAAGGCGTCGGTGGTCGGACCGGGAATTTTTTCCGCGAGTTGGAAGTAATCGTGGTTCTCGCTCTGGCAGAAGTATTGCGAGCGGAACAGTTCCTGGGTGCAGATGATTTGCGCGCCGCGTTTGGCCGCCTGTTCGACGCGATGGAGCGTCAAGGCGAGGTTTTTCGCGGGGCTGGGCGAGCAGGCGGTTTGCACCAGCCCGACGCGGACCGTGGTGGAGGAGTGTTTCATGGGGTGACGGCTTTGCCGGCCTGGGCCGCGCTCAGCCGGGCGGTGTGTTCGAGCCGGTCCGTGTCCCCCCGCCGTTGGAAGGCCTGGGGTGGGACCTGTTGACCGAACAGCTCGCGCATGAATTTGCCGAGCGTTTCGTTGGTGGGGCCGTAACCCGAGTGGTAGATGTAGTGTTCGAGGTCGAAGAGCATTTCGTCGGCGCTGGCGTAGCGGGCGGCCAGGTCGCGGGTCATCGCCTTTTGGAGGATGTGGTTGAGCCGGTCGTCAATCCGGTTGTCCAGCGCGCGGAAATCGGGGATCGCCATGGTCATGATGCGGTGGCGCGAGGCCTCGGGGGAGTCGCCCTTGAAGATGTTCCGCCCGAGCAGCAGGTGCGCGAGGACGACGCCGGCGGAGAAGAGGTCGGACCGCCGGTCGGTGATTTGGAAATCCGCCTGCTCGGGGCTCATGTAGTCGGGCTTGCCGGCGACCACCTCGCCTTCGTTGTCCGTGAGGAACCCGCGCGCCTTGGCGATGCCGAAGTCGGTCAGCTTCACATCACCCTCGAAGGCGATCATGATGTTCTTGAAGCTCACGTCGCGGTGAACGATGCCCAGGTGGCGGCCGTCCTTGTCGGTCTTCGCATGGGCGTAGGCCAGGCCGCGGCAGACGCGGCTGACGATGAACACGGCGAGTTCCCGGGGCAGTTGCCGGCGTTTGTCGGCGAGCTGCTGCGCGAACTGTTCGAGGTTCACGCCCCGGATGAGTTCCATGGCGATGAAATAGACGCCGTTGGTTTCGCCGAGGTGATAGGTCTGGACGATGTTGGTGTGGATGAGGTCGGCCACCAGCTTGGCCTCGCCGATGAAGTTTTCGATGAACTGCGGCTGGCTGGCGTAGTGCTGGCGGATGACCTTGATGGCGACGCGCTTGACGAACTCGCGGGCGCCGAGTTGCTCGGCCTCATACACGACGCCCATGCCGCCCTCGTAGAGTTTGCGGACAATTTCGTAGCGGAAGTCGTTCTGGATGGTGAACAACGGCATGGCTTCGCATCATGGGTGAGCGGTCCTTCAAGTCAAGCTCCGCGCCGGGCGGCGGGGCGTGCAAACCCCCGATTTCACGCGGGAAATCCGCGATTTTTCACTTGCGGGGGGTGCGGGGCGGGCCTTTACTCACGCGCGAGTCCGACGACTACCAAACATCAACAATCAACAAACACACATCATGGCTAAAGCACTCAGCAAATCTCAAATCGCGGCGACCCTCGCGGAAAAAGTCCAGATCACCAAGAAGCAGTCCGTGCAGTTCCTCGACGAACTGGCGGCCCTGGCCTACAAGAACGCGAAGAACAGCTTCACCGTTCCCGGCCTCGGCAAATTGGTGCTCGTGAACCGCAAGGCCCGCATCGGCCGCAACCCGGCCACCGGCGAGCAGATCCAGATCCCCGCCAAGCGCGTCGTGAAGTTCCGCGTCGCGAAGGCCGCCAAGGACGCGATCCTCGGCTCCAAGTAACCGTCCTTTCCTCCCCGGGCACTTCGCGCGAGCGAAGTGCCCTTTTTCATTTTACCCCGAAGTTTTTCCGGCATGAAAATCGGCGTGGTGGGTTGCGGCGCGCTGGGCAGCTACTACGGCGCGTGCCTCGGGCGCGCCGGGCACGAGACGCATTTCCTGCTGCGCTCGGACTTCGCCGTGGTCCGCGAACAGGGCGTGACGATCGAAACGGCCACCGGCAATTTTGTGGCCCGCCCCCGGGCGGCGAAACACCCGGACGAAATCGGGGTTTGCGATCTGGTGCTCATCGGCCTCAAGACCACCGCCAACGACCGCTTCGCCGACCTGCTGCCGCCGCTGGTGGGGCCGCGCACGATGCTGCTCACGTTGCAGAACGGCCTGGGCAACGAGGCCGCGCTGGCCCGGCTCTTCCCGGTAGAGCAAATTCTGGGCGGCCTGTGTTTTGTCTGCCTGAACCGTCTCCGCCCCGGCCTGGTTCGACATCTCGGTCATGGCTTCGTTGTGCTGGGGGAATACCTCCGCCCGCCGCAGGAGCGAACGCATGCGCTGGCCGCGGAATTCGAGCGGGCGGGCGTCCGGTGCAGCGTGAGCGAAAACCTCGAACAGGCCCACTGGGAAAAGCTGGTTTGGAACATCCCGTTCAACGGCCTCGGCGTGGCCGGGATGGTGGGCTGGGAGGCGTTCCACGCCGGGGCGGTCCCGCCGAACTGGACGCGGCACACCTGTCTTCCGACGGACGAACTGCTGGCCGACCCGCGTTGGGAATCGGTGGTGCGCGGATTGATGCGCGAGGTCGTCGCGGTGGCCGCGGCGCTGGGATATGCCATCGCCCACGACACACCCGACAAAATGGTGGAGCGCACCCGCGTGATGGGCGCGTATCGGGCTTCGACGCTGGTGGATTTTGAGCGGGGCCAGCCGCTGGAACTGGAGAGCCTCTTTTTTGCGCCCCGAGAGGCGGCGCGAAACGCGGGCGTCGCGACTCCTTTGCTGGACCGGTTGTGCGCGGTGCTCGCGGAACTGGATGCCCGCCGCACCAAGCCGGCCTGAGCGCGGGCCGGAACTTCAGGAGCGGTGCGCTGCCATCAGGTAGTCGCGGAACGCGTCGTAGTCGGTTCCGAGGCGGTCGAAGTCCTCCGGCAGCGTGTCCAGCGCGGCGAGCGACGGCGGCGCTTCGGGAGTGAAGCCCAGCGCTTTTTTGATTTCGTCCGGGAACTTCGCCGGGTGCGCGGTTTCGAGGACGACGGCGGGCGCGCCGTTGAGGGGTTCGGTGGCGAGGTAATCCCAAAACCCGCGCCAGCCGACGGCCCCATGCGGCTCCAGCAGCAGTTGGTGCCTTTCCCACGCCGTTTTGATGGTGGTGCGGGTGTCGTCGTCCGACACGGAACTGGAGAACAAATCCCGGCGCAGCGCCGCCATGTCGGGCGCGCGATGAATGGCTCCGGTTTCATCCATCTGCCCGCCGTAAACGGCCACGAGCCGCGCGAGGTTGCTCGGGTGGCCGACGTTCATCGCGTTGGAGAGGCAGTTGCGGGATGGCTCGATTTTCGCGTAGGTGCCGGTGCCGAGGAAGCGCGGCACCTCGTCATTGCCGTTGACCGGCACGACGATGCGCCTGATGGGCAGGCCCATGCGACCGGCGATGACGGCTCCCATCATGTTGCCAAAGTTCCCGCTGGGCACGGTGATGACGAGCGGTTCGCCGGGGCGCGCGAGCCGCGAGGCGGCGTAGAAGTAATAGACGCTCTGCGGCAGCAGGCGGCCGATGTTGATGGAGTTCGCCGAGGAAAGGGCGATGTGCCGCAGCGCCGGGTCAGCAAAGGCGCGCTTCACCAGCGCCTGGCAGTCATCGAATTTCCCGTCCATGGCGATGCTGCGGACGTTGTCGCCCAGCGTGGTCATCTGCTTGCGCTGTCGTTCGCTGACCTCCGCAATCGGGAACAGCACGATGACGCGGATGCCGGCGACACGATGGAACGCGCTGGCCACGGCGGAGCCGGTGTCACCGCTGGTGGCGACGAGAATGGTCAGTTGCTGGCCCGCCTCGCGCACGAAGCGTCCGATCAGTCGCGCCATCATGCGCGCCGCAAAATCCTTGAACGACGCGGTCGGCCCCCGGTCCAGCCGCATCACCGCCACGCGCTCCAGGCCGCGCACCCTTTCCAGCGGCACTTCGAAATTATAAGCGTCGGCGCAGAGCTGGGCGAGGTCGTGGTCGGGCAGCACGCCGTCGGTGTATTGGGACAGCACGCGAAAGGCGATTTCGGGGTAGGGCAGCGTCGCAAACGCGGCGATCTCGGCGGGCGTGAACTTCGGGAATTTGTCCGGCAGGTAAAGCCCCTTGTCCGGGGCCTGCCCCTGCAGCAGTGCCTCGCGGAGGTTGACGGCGGGCGCCCGGCCGTTGGTGCTGTGAAGGAGAATGGAAGGCATGCTGATTACAATTGAAGCCAGCGCCGAATCGCGCTGCTGATCTGGGCCATTTGGGTTTCGGTGAGGGTTCCCAGGTGGCGGAGCAGCCAGTTGCGCGGGACCGATTGGGATCCCTGAATGTTGAATGCGCCCTGCTTCAGGAATGGCAGACTCAGGGCCACCTCGAATTGAGAGCCGCGCGGAACCGTTGTGTGGGGAACGATGTGGAAGAGTGCATAGTCCTGTTCGTTGAGAGGGACACTGACGACCAGCACCGGGCGCGTCTTGGCAATCGTGCCCAAGTCGCACAGCCAGACCTCTCCGCGGGTGGGCAGGTTCATGACTGCAAAGACTGCTTCACCTTCTCCTCCGCGGCGTCCATCAACGCAAATACCTGCGCGGCGGCCGAGGCTTGTTCCTCCTCCGTCCAAACCCCGTAGGCATCGTCGAAAATGATACCCGTCTTGCGCTGGCGGTAAATGCTGATGAGCGCACGTTCAACCTGACGCAGTTCCTCGTCATTCAGGCTGGCCAATGCTTCGGCTATTTCAACGACGGTGCTCATGAGTTGAAACTACCCCGGTCACGCAAAACTTTCCACCCGCAACCTCACCGGTTTGGCCTTTACCACCGGCAGTTTGGCGATTCGGGCGAGGGCCTGGTCCATGACCGCGTTCGGCGCCTCGTGCAGCATCAGAATCAGCGGCACGGTTTCGCCCTCGTGGCCCTCGGGCTGGATGATCGAGGCGATGCCGATCTTCGCCGCGCCGAGAATGGCCGTCACTTTCGCCATCACCCCGGGCTTGTCCACGACGCTCAATCGGACGTAGTAGCGCGACACCACCTCGCCCAGTGGCGCGACCACGCCCCGGCGTTCATGCGGCACGAACGGGGGCACGCGCGTGGTGCCGTGGGCGAGGTCGAGTGCGGCGTCGGCCATGTCGCTCAACACCGCGCTGGCGGTGGCGTCCTTGCCCGCGCCGCGCCCGTAAAACAGCGTGTCCCCGACGGCGTCGCCCCGCACAAAGACCGCGTTGAACACGCCGTTCACGTTGGCGAGCACATGCGCGTTGGGAATGAGCGTCGGATAGACGGAAACCTGGATGCGCTTCGCGTCCTGCGTTTCCCCCTTTCCGCTTTTGCGCTTTCCGTTTTCCAGAAGCTTCACAATGCCCAGCAGCTTGATGGTGTAGCCGAGTTGCTGCGCGAACTGCATGTCCAGCTTCGAGAGGTGGCGGATGCCCTCGACATGGATTTGCTGCGGGCGCACCCAGAAACCGTGCGCCAGCGACGCAAGGATGCCCGTCTTGTGTTCGGCGTCGTGCCCGTCAATGTCGAGGTCCGGGGGCGTCTCGGCGTAGCCCTGTTTCTGCGCGTCCGCCAGCACGTCGGCGAACTCCGCGCCTTCCTGCTTCATCCGGGTGAGGATGTAATTGCAGGTGCCGTTGACGATGCCGTAGAGGTGCGTGAAGCGGTTGCCCACCAGCGCCTCGCGGATGGTCTTGATGATGGGGATGCCGCCCGCGACGCTCGCCTCGTAATACAGATTGGCGCGATTCGCCCGGGCCGCCGCGAACAACTCCTCGCCATGCGCGGAAAGCAGCGCCTTGTTCGCGGTGATGACCGGTTTCCCCAGCTTGAGCGCCGTGAGGACAATTTCCTTCGCCAGCCCGGTGCCGCCGATGAGTTCGATGACGGCCTGGACGCTTGGATCGTGGACGACTTCCTTCCAGTCGGTGGTCAGAACGGCGCGCGGGATTTCGTAGGGCCGCGGCTCGTCAAACGCCTTGACGGCGACCCGGCTCAAACGCAGGCGGACGCCCAGCCGTGAGGCCATCAAATCGCCGTTCCGCTGCCAGTGGTGGAAGACGCCGCTGCCGACCGTGCCGCCGCCGATCATGCCGAAGTTCACCTGCTGCATAGGGCGCGCAAGGTGCCGGGAAGACCCCGGGGCGGACAATTCAATTCTGGCCCGGGCCGGGACGGGCACGGTGCGATTTAACGCTGGGTGACCTGCTGCATCCAGACGGACAACAGTTGCGCGGCCCAAGCAAGCAGCATCATGCCGCCGGTCAGCAGCGTCCAGATGCCACCCACCCACAATCCGGCCAGCCAGCCGCGCCCGCCGGTGAGCCGGGCGAGGGCAATGGCGCGCACGGCCACCATCCAAAGGGCGAAGAGGTCCACCATGAGGAGTGTGTTGTGGAGCTGGTTGGTGGGGTCGAATTCCGGGAGCAGCAGCACCGCGCCGGGGCCGGTGAAATGCGTGCGCATCACCAGGCACATGCCGGCCTTCACCAGTGCGCCCAGCGCCAGGATGAGCAGGGAAAGTCCGGCGGCCTCGACGGCCTTCAGGTAGGGGAGGGGACGGCGCATCACCCAGGCTGCGCCCGCCCAAATCACCAGTCCGGCCCAAAATGGCGAAACGCCAGCGATGAATACCGGTGCCAACACGCCCTGTGCGACCTGGCCCAACACGGCAAATCGCTCCATCTGCGCGACCACTTGATCCACGTCGGCCTGCGACATCGAGCCGCGATCCAGGTGCGGCTGGAACTGCCGTTGCAGGGCGGCGCGTTGGACCGCGATCAATTCTGGTTGCGCCCAGTCCGTTGAGAAGAGCAGCGCCGCGCCCAGCCAGCTCACGATCACATACGTCATCACCGGCACGACCCAGAGCGCGTGGCGGACGGGCTGGTTCGCGAGCGAGGCGAACAACGGTCTAGGCGCATAAAACACCTGGGCCAGCCGGGCAACCAGGCCGGGTTCGTTAGTCAGGGCGGGTGATGGATTCATCCAGGCGAGCGGAGAGTTCAGCCGCGGAATTTTCGAAGCCAGTCCCTGTCTGTGGCGTTCAACGCGGGGAACACTTTCAATTCGGCTGCGCTGGCCACGGCACGACAGCCGCTGTTGGAATCGAATGACAGAAACCAGTGGCAGCCGAACTGCCGGGCGGCGGCAATGTGCAGAAGGTCCAGCGTGCCGGCGTTGCAGCGTGGGGCGTAGCGGCGGAACAGGTCGTCGGCCAGCGGCACCAGTGCCTCAAACGTCAGGCCGCAATCGGTCAAGGACCCGGCCCGCAAGTCGGATTCCAACGCGGACCAGCGGTTGCCCAGCCGCCAGAAGGCGCAACGCACCTCGGCCAGCAACGGCCCGCTCACCACCAAGGTGGCGGGACCGCGAGCGTTCCAAGCTGCGATGACAGCAGAATCCCGCGTGCGGTGATAGGTCGAGACGAGCCAGTTGGTGTCGGCGAAGGCTATTCGGGAATCAGGCATCGCGCATAATCCTTGTCCGCAATCACCGGGCGGTTCGGATCATTCAAGATTTCCGTCAACGTGCGCCGCTTGGTCTGGCTGGACATTTCCCGCGCGATCATCCGATTGAGCGCCTGGCCAATGTTCCCGAACCGCTTCTGCAATTCGCGTTTGGGAATCCGCGAGCGAAATGAAATGGTTTCAGCCATGGGCCAACCGTATCACCGGGCTGCCGCGCTGTGCAAGTCAACCGCTGGCCGCGCGGGTCTCCAGCCGGGGCCGCCCTTTACAGGCTGGTCAAGCGCAGCAGTTCCTTGACGCGCTTTTCGATGTCCGCGCGGGTGGTGCGCGTGGTGCGGGTGAGGCCGAAGCCTTCGCAGCAGAACGACGCGGTCACGCTGCCATAAAGCAGGGCGCGGCGCAGGTTGGCCTCGATGGGACCTTTCGAGCCGGCCAGATAACCCATCAGCCCGCCGACAAACGAATCGCCCGCGCCGGTCGGGTCCACGACCTTCTTCAACGGATACGCGGGTGCGAGGAACAGCCCGCCGGGGCCGGACAGGATCGAGCCGTGTTCGCCCTTCTTGATGATGACGTATTTCGGCCCGAGCCGGTGCAGCTTGGGCAGCGCGGCCACGACGTTGTCCTCCTTCACGAGTTGTTGCGCCTCGCTGTCGTTCAGGACGAACAGGTCCACGCGCTTGAGCAGGCGGAGCAGGTCGTTTAGCGCGATGTTCAACCACAGGTCCATCGTGTCGGCGGCGACGAATTTCGGCCGTCGCATCTGGTCGAGGACGTGGTGCTGCAGGGCGGGGGCGATGTTGGCGAGCAGCACGAACGGCAGGCCGCGGTGGGCGTCGGGCAGGTCGGGCGTGAACGTCTCGAACACGCCCAGCTCGGTGGCGAGCGTGCGGCGGCGGTTCATGTTCACCTCGTATTCACCGGACCAGTGGAAGGTCTTCCCCGGCTTCACCTGCAGGCCGCGCAGGTCCAGCCCGTGCCGCCGGTAAAGCGCGGTGTATTTGCGCGGGAAGTCCTCACCCACCACGCCGACGAGGCTGACGGGCGCGAAGAAACTCGCCGCCACCGCTGCGTGACTGGCGGAGCCGCCCAGCAGGCGCGGGTTGCTGGCCTTGGGGGTCTTGATGGAATCCAATGCGGTGCTGCCGACGATCAATACGCTCATGCGAGAAGGGTTGGTCTTGTGCGGGCGCGAAGCTAGGGGAACTGACCGCGGCTGGAAAGGGCAGATGAGCGATGCCGTTAAGAATCCACCGGCACGGCCAACGCCGAGACCCGTTCCGCCCGCCGATTCGGCCCGCCCGCACACCTTTTTCCGGTCCCTCGCTGCGGCGGGCCAGGTGGAGCGCTCCATCCGGCCCCCGCGGCAACTCTGTGAATAACTTGTGAAATATTTGTCTCCTTCGGCGTTGACCGGGTGGGGGAAAGTGTTTAGAAATGGGCCGCGGTGGGACAAAATGGGGTCTTTGGTCGGATCGGTGGATAATTGGTCAAACGATGAGCGCGGACGGAAACAACGGTCGCATCTGCTACAACTCGGTCTTTCGGCACGGGTTGGATGAGAAGCGCCGTGTCCAGATTCCGGCGATGTGGCGCACGGACGAGGCCGGGGCGGAGTTCACGCTTTTGGTCTGGCCGCAATCCGCTCATGGGCCCTGCCTCCGCGCTTTGCCCCCGAAAAAGATGGCCGAGCTGATGGCGGACATTGACGCGCTGCCCAAGGGCGACCCGAAGAAGCAGACGTTGAAACGGTTCATCGGCAGTTCCTCGACGCAGGTGGTCGTGGACAAGGGCGGGCGCATTTGTCTGCCGGAAGAGATGGCGAAGGCGGCGGGCATCACGGACGAAGTCGTCCTGGTCGGCCTGCTGGATCGTTTTGAAATCTGGAACCCCGAGCGTTTCGCGGCGGTGCAGGCGGCCGATGCGGCCCTCGCGCCCGAGGCGTTCAAAATGATGGATTGACCATGAGCCTGGGAAAACTACTGGCCACGGGCCGCAGCCTGGTGGGCGGCGCGCCGGATGCGGGCCGCTACAATCTCAGTCCGCGCAACCGCCTGCCGCGCTTCGGCGGGCCGCGCAATCCTTTTGCCCCGGCGCCAACAACGGAAAACGCGTCCGCAACCGCTCCGGCTCAGGGCAAGGTTTCGGACAACCCGACGGCGCAGACGGCCGCCCGCCTGGAGGCCGTCCGGCCCGCAACGACAGCGCCCTGCTCGAAACAGGCGGAAAAAAGCTTTCCTCCTTCGCGCACGGATTCTTCCCCCTTCACCGCGTCGGCGGACCGTCCGGCCTCCGCGAACGCAGCCCTGCCGGAGCGGACGGTCCGCGCGCCGCGGTTGGGGGTGAAGGCGCGACTTGGCCGCGCAGGGATTTTGGCGCGGCAGTGGGCAGGACGAATCTGGGCAGGGATGCGTCAGATGGCCGCCCGGGGCGTCGGGCTGTTTCGCCGGCCCAAGCCGTCATTCATCCCCCGATTTGGCCGGCCGGTGGTGCAGGCGGAGCTTTCCTTGGATGACGTGAAAGTCGTTCGCAACGACCTGACCGAATCGGATTTGGAATTTGTGGAACCGACGACCAGCACGGTGACAACGCCGGGACCGAAAACCCCGGTGGCGTCACCCAATCGCGGCCCGGTGCCACCGGCGTTGAAGAAGCTGACGGACCGCATCCTCGGCCCGGTGGCGCATTGAGGCAGGCTGATGAACGGGTCCGGCTTCCAGCACCAGCCGGTGATGCTGGCGGAAGTGCTGGAGGCGCTGCGCCCGCGCCGCGGCGGGGTTTACGCGGACGGCACGCTGGGCGGCGCGGGCCACGCGGCGGCGATTCTGGCGGCTAGCGCGCCGGATGGTCGGCTGTTTGGCTGCGACCGGGATGCCGGGGCGCTGGCGGCCGCGCAGGATCGGCTGGCCGAGTTCGCGGGGCGCTGCGAGTTGCGCGCGGGGAATTTCAGCGAACTGGCCACGTGGGTGCCGGCGGGCAGTTGCGACGGCGTGTTGTTGGATCTGGGCGTCAGTTCCCCGCAGCTCGACGAGCCGGAGCGCGGATTCAGTTTTCAGCACGATGGTCCGCTGGACATGCGGATGGACCGGTCGCAGCCGTTGACGGCGGCGGAACTGGTCAACACCGCGCCCGCGGCCGAACTGGCGCGAATTTTTTGGGAATACGGGGACGAACGGGACGCGCGGCGGATCGCGCGGGCCATCGAGCAGGACCGGCGGGCCACGCCGTTCACCACGACGCGGCAACTGGCGGAGTTGATCGAGCGGTTGCAGCCGCGCGCGGGCCGGAAGACGCACCCGGCCACGCGGGTGTTCCAGGCGCTGCGCATCGCGGTGAATGACGAATTGGGTTCCCTGGCGCGCGGCCTGGCGGGGGCGTTGACGATTTTGAAGCCGGGCGGCCGGCTGGCGGTGATCACGTTTCACTCGCTGGAAGACCGCCTCGTGAAGCAGACGCTGCGCGAGTGGGCGCGCGACTACGAGTTTGACGGGCCGGTGGACCGGCCCGAGCTGCGGCGGCCCCGGGTGCCGTTGGCGCGGCTGGTGACGCGCAAGGCGGTGATGCCGGGCGCGGCGGAGATCGCGGCGAACCCGCGCAGCCGCAGCGCGCAGTTGCGCGTGGCGGAGAAATGTTGAGGGACGGACGAGACGATGGGCAGGAATCGAAAATATCAGTCGGCGGCGGTGCGGTTCCGGCCGGCGCTCTGGGCGCTGGTCATCTGCATGGCCCTCGGCGGCATGGCGCTGGGCTACGTCTGGCAGAAGAGCCAGATCAACCGCCTGAGCCAGCAGCTCAAACAGCGCGAACTGCGCCTGCTCGAGTTGCGCGAAACCAACGAGAAGCTGCGCAAGCAGCTCGCCATCCAGCAAAGCCCCCCGCTCATTGACCGGCGCGTCCGGGAATTGAACCTCGGCCTGGTGCCGCCCGCGCCCAGCCAGATTCTCCGGCTTTACGAGCCGGAGCCGGAACCGCCGCCCGCTGGCGCCGCGCCGGCGCAATACGCCGCGGGCCGGCCCGGGGAAAGCGATTCGCCCTGACATGAACCATTTGGTGCCACCACCTGCGCTCCGGCCGGATGAGGAACCGGCCGCCGCAGGTGGCGGGCACGCTTTGCGGAGGCCGGTGACGCCTCCTTGTTGGAAGGAAAAAAACCGCAATTCGACCGTCCCCGTCCGTGGTGCCGCCGTTTGAGGAAGCGGCGCGTGCCCGGACGGGGAGGGTCTGCCAGCATGGCCCGCAAACGGCAAATCATCTCGGTCGTCGTCCTCGCGCTGCTGCTCTGCGGCGCGTTTGGCGGACTGGGCTACCGCCTGGTGGACCTGCAGGTCTTCCGGCACGCGGAACTCAAGGTCAAGGCCCGCGAGAACTCCACCCGCCAGATTCCGCGGGAACCGCGCCGGGGCGACGTGCTGGACGCGCGCGGCAACCTGCTCGCGACCAGCCAGTTTGTGAAGACGGTCTTTGCCGATCCCGTGTTGATCGGTCCGCATCAGGCCGAGGTGGCCCGAACGGTGGCGCCGATTTTGGGGTTGGACCCGGCCGACGTGTATCGCCGGCTCTTCCCCACCCTGCGCACCAATGACGCGGGCAAGGTCGTCACCAACCGCTACGTGGTGCTCAAGCGCAAGGTCGCGCCCGAAACTTTTGCGCAGGTGCAGGCGGCCATGAAACAACTCACCTTCGGCGTGGACGAGAAAACCCTGCCGCGCTCCCGCCGCCTCTTTTACCGCGAACTGCGCGAGCACGCGGTCTCGGCGGACGTGATTGACGATCAGTTGCGCGTCTATCCCAACGGCCGGCTCGCCTCGCATGTGCTGGGCTACGTCGGGATGACCGAGCGGGAGCTGGACGGCCAGCGCTATCTCGAAACCAGCGGCGTGGCGGGCATCGAAGCCGCGCTCAATTCCAAGCTCACCGGCGTGCGCGGCTGGCGGCTGGTCAACAACGCCCGGGGCAACCGGGAAGTCGTCTGGAAGCGCGAGCAGGATGTTGAACCGCGCGACGGGCTGAACGTGGTGTTGACCATTGACGCCGCGATCCAGGCCATCGTCGAGGAGGAACTGGCGAAGGGCTTCGAACGGCACGATCCCATCAGCGCCACCGCCATCGTCGTCCGGCCCCGCACCGGTGAGATTCTCGCCATGGCCACGCTGCCGGATTACGACCCGAACAATCCCGGCGGCGCGCCCGAGGAGGCCCGCCGCAACCGCGTCATCGCCGACATCGCCGAGCCGGGTTCCACGTTCAAGATCGTCGTGGTTTCGGGTGCGTTGAATGACCGCAAGATCACCCTGCGCGACGCGTTTCACTGCGAAAACGGCGCCTTTCTCTACGGCGGGCGGATTCTGCATGATCACCACGGCTATGGTCTGCTCACCGTCGAGGAGATCATCACCAAATCCTCCAACATCGGCTCGGCCAAAATCGGCATCCAGCTCGGGGCCACGCGGCTGCACGATTACATCCTGAACTTCGGCTTCGGCAAAACCACCGGCATCCTGCTGCCCGGCGAGGTCCGGGGCATCGTCCATCCGCCGGCCCAATGGTCCAAGGTTTCCATTGCCCAGATTCCGATGGGCCACGGCATCGCCGCCACGCGCCTCCAGATGGTCATGGCCATGGCCGCCATTGCCAATCGGGGTGTGCTCATGCGGCCGCAGATCGTGGACCGGCTTGAAACCCGGGACGGCACGGTGGTGGCGAAGTTTGCGCCCACCCGCGTGCGCCAGGTCATCGGCGAGCGGGCGGCGGCGGACATGGTCCAGGCCCTCAAAACGGTGCCCACCAAGGGCGGCACCGCGCCGGACGCCGAACTCGAGCATTACACCGTCGCCGGCAAAACCGGCACCGCGCAGAAGATCGAGGACGGGCGTTATGTGCGCGGCAAATACCTCGCCTCCTTCATCGGCTTCTTTCCTGCGGATAATCCGGAACTCTGCATCTCCGTGGTGCTCGACGAGCCGAAAGGCCGTTACTACGGCGGCCAAACCGCCGCCCCGATTTTCCGCGACATCGCCATCCGCGCCGCCAGCTATTTGAACATCCGGCCCGACCGAGGGGAGGAACCCGGAGGGTCGCCGATGTTCGACGCCGGGCCGGAGGACCGTTCCCCGCGAACGGCCTCCGCCCGGCCAGCGGTGGCCGAGGTGGCCGGCCCGGCCGCAAACTGAACCCGCCCATGAACGCGCCCAAACCCCATCTTCTCGGCCTGGTGGCGGGACTCTTTCTTGCCGCCGGGCTGGTGCTCTCCGCCATGCTCGTCACCCGCGCCTGGCTCAAGATCACGCAGTCGCAGACCATTTCCGTCACCGGCTCCGCCAAACGCGCGGTCGAGTCCGACCTCATCCTCTGGCGCGGCGCCTACGCCGTCGAATCCCCGACGCTCGCCGAGGCGCATCGCGAATTGTCGGCGGCGCAGCAGCGCGTGAGCAACTTTCTCGGTGCGCGCGGCATCACCAACGCCACCTTCTCCGCGCTCGACATCTGTGAACTCAAGGCCGCGCGGAAGCGGGATGACGGTTTCACCGACCAGATTCTTTCCGGCTACCGCCTGACGCAGACGGTCAGCGTGAGTTCCGGCGACCTGAACGGCGTCCTGGCGATGGACCGCGAAACCAGCGCGCTGATTGAACAGGGCGTTGTGTTCACGCCGCAGGCGCCCGAGTTCATCTACACCGCCGCCGCCGAAGCCAAGCTCGAGATGCTGGCCGAGGCCACGCGCGATGCCCGCCAGCGGGCTGTGCGGATCGCGGAGCAGGGCGGGGCGGCCGTGGCGCAACTGCGCTCCGCCCGCATGGGCGTGTTCCAGATCACGCCCGAGCACTCCGCCGAAACCTCGTGGGAGGGCGTGTTCGACACCTCTACCCGCAAGAAAACCATCACCGCCGTCGTGACCGCCACATTCGCCCTGAAATAGCATGGACCCGCGCCCGCTCCAGTTCATTGCCAACGCCTGCGCCGGCCAACTGGTCCGGGGCGATGGCACCGTGCTGGCGCGGCGGATCAACACCGATTCGCGCACCGCGCAGCCGGGCGATGTGTTCGTGGCGCTCGCGGGCGAGCGGTTTGACGGGCACGACTTTCTCGCTGACGTGGCGGCCAAAGGCGCGGTCGCCGTCGTGGTGCAAAGGGGTCATGCCCGCCCGGAATTGCCCTGTGCCGTGATCGAGGTGGATAGCCCGCGGGCCGCGCTGGGCCGGCTGGCCGGGGCGTATCGGCGGGAGTTCAGCTTGTCGGTCATCGCCATCGCCGGCTCGAACGGCAAGACGACCACCAAGGACATGCTGGGCACCGTCCTGGGCCGCCGTTTCCCCACCTTGGCGAGCGAGGCCAGCTTCAACAACGACATCGGCGTGCCGCTCACCCTGTTGCGGCTGGGCGCGGAGCATCAAGCCGCCGTGCTGGAGGCGGGCACCAATCATCCCGGCGAGCTGGCGCCGTTGCTCGCGCTCATCCAGCCGCGTTTCGGCATCCTCACCAGCATTGGGCGCGAGCACCTCGAGTTTTTTGGTGACCTGGCCGGCGTGGTGCGCGAGGAGGGCGCGCTCGCCGAAGTGCTGCCCGCCGACGGTGCGCTGTTCCTCGACGGGGATGGCGCGTTCGCCGATGACCTCGCCGCCCGCACCCGGGCGCGCGTGGTGCGCGTGGGCTTCGGCCCGGGCAACGACTGGTGCGTCACCCGAACGCATCCCAGCCAGGAGGGCACGTTGTTTCAGGTCACCGCGCCACGCGCCGAGCTGGGTGGCGAATACCGCGTCCCGCTGCTGGGCCGCCATCAGGTGCTCAACGCGCTTTACGTTCTCGCCGTCGGCGCGGAACTCGGCCTGACGCGCGGGGAACTCCAGGCCGGCCTGGCCGCGGTCACGCCGCCAAAACATCGCCTCCAACTGCGCGAGTGGAACGGGGTCCGTATCCTCGACGATTGCTACAACGCGAACCCCGACTCGATGCTGGCGGCGCTCGCGGCGCTGGCGGAATTTCCGGCGAAGGGCCGCAAACTCGCCGTCCTCGGCGACATGGGCGAGCAGGGCGCGCACGCGGAGGCCGCGCACCGGGAAGTGGGGCGGCGCGCCGCCGAGTCGGGCCTGG
>JBKBTZ010000067.1:0-18156 GCA_046290825.1 Limisphaerales bacterium | reverse complement strand
CCGGCAGGCGCGGCGGGGTGGCGGGTTCGAGCGATTGCAGCGCGCCGGCACCATCGGTGCGCAGGCGTTGCACCGGTTCCAGCCCCTGCAGACCATCGCGCGCCAGCACACGGGCGAGGACGAACAGCGCGTTGGTGGGCAGGCCGCCGAGTTGGAGCCGCAACGAACGGCCCGCTGTCACTTCGCCAACCGCCAGATCGAAGGCGGCCGCCAGTTGCAGCCCTTCGGTGAGCAGCGGTGCCACCTGCGTCGCGGCCACGCGGCGCAACCGCACCGCCTGCGCCGATGGCAGGTCCCCCACCCCGGCCAGCACGCGCAAGCCATCGGCCACCACCTGGCCGCCCGCCGGGTCCAGCAGCGCGCCGGCGAACGCGCCGGGCCGCTCCACTTCGAGCCGCACCTCGCCTTCGAGCAGCGTTTCCGGCCCGAGCAACAGCCCGGGCCGCACCGGGAACCGCGCGTGCAGCGTGTGAACTTCGTTGTCGCCCGGACGTTGATACGCCGTCAGCGCCACGCGATGGCGCGGCGGCCGCACTTCGCGTCCGTCGGACAGGCGGTAAAGCTCGGCCTGTTCGCCCTGGAACGTGACGCCGCTGGGCAGCGGCCCGCCCGGCAGGTCAAAGACCACTTCGCCCCACGCGGTCACGTCGGCGGCGTTGGTGCTGGCGGCGGCGGCAGCAGGTTGAATGACGCCCGCAGCGGTCAATCCGCCCAGGTCCGGCACCGCCAGCGGCCCCGCGCCGAGCGGCTCGCCCGGCCCCGGCAACGGCGGTTGATACGGCGGCGCGTCCGGCAGCACGAGGGCGTAAGCGCCGGGCTGCAGCACCGACAACACCACCGGCCCGGTGCCCGCGCCCGCGATGGTCTGCACGGCCTCCCAGGTGACGGTGGCTTCGTTCAGCCGCGCCAGCACGGCGGTTTCGTTGGTGCGAATGAGGCCCCACGGTTGCAGGGTGAGGCTGGCGGGCGAGGCCAGTTCGCCGGACAATTCCAGCCAGAACGCCTGCAACGGGCTCCACCCCGGCGGCAAAAAGAGCGGCAGGCTTTGCGCGTGCAGCGGCGTCAACGTGGCCGTCACGGGCTGCGTCGCCGAGCCGGGCGGAAACACCAGCCCCACGCCGCCACCGGTCAGCGTGCCGCCCGCGAGCGGAGTGATGTTGATCGGCGCCGTCGAACGCCGGGTGAGGCGCGGCCCGGGAAGTTCGACGAGGCTGCCGGACGAGAGCACCACGCGCCGCCAGACCGGCAAGTGATCCGTGGCGGAGAACTTGATCAGGTTCAGCCCCGAGCCGCGCCCGACGGTGGCGAACCCCTGTTCGACATCCGTGCGCCGTTCGCCCGCGCCCTCGGGACCGGTTTCCTCGACGCGCACCGCGGGCAACGGCTGGCCGTCGGCATCGAGCGATTGCACCAGCGCGGCGGCGGGGGCGGCGGGTCCCGGCGCCAGCGCGAAGACGCGCGTCTGGATCGAGGGCGACTGCCCGGCCAGATGGCCGAGGGTGAGGGTGCGCGCCGCCGAACGCTGTCCCGGCCCGAGCGCGCCGCCCGGAATCTGGGCGCTGAAATCGTAGAACGGCCACGCCGGATCGCCCACCACCGTGCCGTCGGTTTGCAACGGTCCGGTGGTGCCGGTGAACGACTCGATCACCAGCACCAGCGGCCCGGGGAGCGTCTGGCCCGAGGTGTTGGTGATGGACGCCTCGACGTTCCACACCGCCGGCGTGGTGCGCACGAAGCGCATGCCCTGGAAATACACCGCCACGTTGGTCGTGACGTCGCGCAGCGTGAAGGTGGTGTCGGAAATCGGAAACTCGCGTTGCTGCGCGGGGGCGCTGCCGCTCAGCAAACTGATCAGGCCCGCCAGCACGATCCCGCCGCACCGGGCAGCCCATTTGAAGTGCTTACTTCCGCCAATCATGCCGCCGCCCTTTCATCAGCCAAAGGCCCAACCCGCCGAGCCAGAGCAGCGGCGCGGTGGCCGGCTCCGGAATCAACACGGTCCGCGCCGGGAAATAAAACCCCAGCGAGGTGGTGCCATTGAAGTTGTCGAACAGATCGAAATAAATGTTCAGCGGCCGCCCTACAAAGGCCTCCGGCATCAGCACTGTCATGTCGAACGCCCATTGTTGCAGCAGAACCGGCTGGAGGCTCGGAAAAGGGACCGCCGTCACCAGCACGGAACCCGGGGCCAGCGGCACGGTGCCCGGCGTGGGCGGCGCCCATTGCGGTCCGCTGGCATCCAGCGTGGCCGGAATCAAGAACAGCCCCCCGTCGGCCGTTTCAATCGTGACCGTAAGCGCATCGAGGAACGCGCCCGGTCCGGGCGTCTCATCGGTGCCAAAGCCGAAGGTGAAGGCCAGCACCGGCAGGTCGGTAAGCGGATTGATGGTCAGCGACTGGGTGCCCGTCTGCAACGGCTGCGTGCCGTTGGCCAGCAACACCGCCGGTTCACTGGTGCCCTGGGCACGCGCTCCCAGAGCCACCGCCAGGCATCCGACCACCAGCACCAGATTGAGCCACCTCACCGCCGGGCGGAGGCAGGCGCCCGGAACGCGGAAGGATGGTGGGAAGTTCACTGGAAGCCGGAGGTTCGAGGTTGAGATGTCGTGGCAATGGATTGCTGTCCACGCGAACCGAGGCGTGCGGCGGGCCGACTCGCGTCTCTGAGCGTCCGCTTATCCAAAGCATTATTAGCGGTCAAGCCTTTCCCGGAGCAAACTGCGCGGCCCGGGGGCCGCATCCAAAACCGGGCGGATTTTATACTTCCCACCCGGCGCGCTTGCGGAATCATGCGCCCATCGTCTCAACGCCAAACCAAGCACACGCTCATGAGCCTGATCAACTACCTCAAAACGCAGTTTCTCGACATCATCCAGTGGGAGGATGACTCCCGTGACACGCTTTCGTGGCGCTTCCCGGACAACGACAAGGAAATCAAGCGCGGCGCGCAACTCATCGTCCGCGAAAGCCAGGTGGCGCAGTTCATCTATCTCGGCCAGTTCGGCGACACCTTCGGCCCTGGCAAACACACGCTCACCACCGACAACATCCCCATCCTCTCCACGCTCAAGGGCTGGAAATACGGGTTCGAGTCGCCCTTCAAAGCCGACGTGTATTTCGTCAATACCCGCCTCTTCACGGGCAACAAATGGGGCACCGCCAACCCCATCATGCTGCGCGACCCCGATTTCGGCATCGTGCGCGTGCGCGCCTACGGCACCTACGATTTCAAGGTGGTGGACGTGAAAACCTTCCTCAAGGAAGTGGCCGGCACGGACCATCATTTCCGGCTGGATGAATTCGCCGACACCATGCGCTCGCGGCTGGTGAGCGTGTTCACCGACGCGCTGGCTTCGGCCAAGGTGCCCGTGCTGGACGTGGCCTCGCGCTACCAGGAACTCGGGGCGGCTCTGCTGCCTGCGCTGAATCCGATCCTCACCGAAAAATACGGCCTCGAGATGGCCAGCTTCATCGTCGAGAACGTGTCCGTGCCACCCGAGGTCGAGCAGGCGATTGACAAGCGCTCGAGCATGGCGGCCATCGGCAATTTGAATGACTACGTGAAGTTTCAGATGGCCGAGGCGATGGGCAAGGGCGGCGAAGGCGGCGGCATGGCGAACACCGCCGCGCAACTCGGCGCCGGCCTGGCGATGGGCCAGCAGATGATGGCCGCGATGAGCGCGCAACAAGCCACCCCGCCCGCTGCACCGGCGGGCGCACCGCCTGCCGGTGCGCCACCGGTCATCGGCGGCATGCCCGAGCTGCTGGGCGTCAGCGATGTGGCCCGCGCGCTCGGCGTGAGTGAAGCCGACGTGCTGGCAACGCTCGAAAGCGGCGAACTCAAGGGCAAGAAGATCGGCTCGACCTGGCGCGTGACCAAGACGGCGCTGGATGAGTTCTTGAAGAGTTGAAATCAGGTCAGAGGAATTAGGGTCAGTGGAATCAAGACAGGGAATTGGAATCCCCATTCTCTTGACCTCGGTTCCCCTGCCCAATTCACGAACATGCCCGACGCACCGCCCATGTTGAACGACGCCACCGCGCGCCAGAAGTTCTCCTGCCCGGCGTGCAGGGGCGAGGCGCAGTGGCCGTCCACACCATCCGCCAATCCCAACGGGATTGGAATCATCCAGCCCAGGGTAGCCGAGCTTGCGAGGCTACCCTGGGGAACCGCCCCAAGATGATCTACAACCCCAACGGGGTTGCATCAATCCCATCAACCAACCACGCACCATGCCGCAATCTCTCGCCAAAATTCTCGTTCACACGGTCTTCTCCACCAAGGAGCGTCGCCCGTTCCTCCGCGACCCGGCACTACGCGAGGAACTGCACCGCTATCTCGGCGGCATCTTGCTCCATCACGACTGCCATCCCCTCATCATCGGCGGCGTGGAAGATCACGTTCACATTCTCTCGACCCTTTCCCGCACCGAAACGGCATCCGAGTTGGTGAAGGAGGTCAAACGCGGCTCCTCCCTCTGGCTGAAAACCAAAGGCCCGGACCTGCGCGACTTCGCATGGCAGAATGGCTACGGGATGTTTTCCATCGGCTTTTCGCAGGTGACGGTCGTGCGGAAATACATCGCGGACCAGGAGCAGCATCACCGCAAGGTGACGTTTCAGGACGAATTCCGGGAACTGCTGCAGCGCTATGAAATCGAATTCGATGAACGATATGTGTGGGACTGAGGCAACTCCTTCAGAGTTGCCCCGTCCGTGTCCAGCCACCCCGGGTAGCCTCGCCGGCTCGGCAACCCGGGGCTGGCGGATGGAATCCCGTTGGGATTCCGGAAACGTAAGAAGCCGCAAATGCAACAAATCGGATGGGCACGGCCTGGAGTTTGACTGCGCGAGGTCCGACAGGCTTGAATTCCTCCAGCCCAAGGTTGCCTCACACGAATCATCACCCTCCCCATGCCCGACGCGCCCCCCATCCTGAACGACGCCACCGCGCGCCAGAGGTTCTCCTGCCCGGCGTGCGGGGGCGAGGCGCAGTGGAACCCCGCCAAACAGGCGCTCGTCTGCCCGTTCTGCGGCACCACCTCGCCCTGCTCGCTCGAACCGGCGGCGGGTGGGGAGACCGTCATCCAGGAACACGACCTCGTCGCCGCGTTGCGCGCCCTGCCCGACTCCGCGCGCGGTTGGCAGGCGGAAAAGCGGTCCGTCAAATGCCAGAGCTGTCAGGCCATCTCGGTGTTCGACGCCGCCCGCGTCGGGCAGCGTTGTGATTTCTGCGGTTCCTCGGCGCTCGCGCCCTACGAGGAAACCAAGGACGCCATCCGCCCCGAAAGCCTGCTCCCGTTCAAGCTGGCCGAATCCGCCGTGCGCGACGCCATCCGCAAATGGTATGGCTCGCGCTGGTTCGCGCCGAACAAGCTCAAATCCCGCGCGCTCACCGACACCGTCCACGGCGTGTATGTGCCCTACTGGACCTTCGACGCGCAGGTCCACGCCGACTGGACGGCCGAGTCCGGGTATTATTACTACGTCACCGAGACCTACCGCGACGCCCAGGGCCGGACGCAAACCCGGCAGGTCCGCAAAATCCGCTGGGTGCCCAGCGCCGGGTCACAGGCGCATTTCTTCGACGACAAACTCGTGCCCGCCACGCGGGGCGTGCAGATGGATTTGCTCCGCCGCGTCGAACCGTTCCCCACGAAGGAGCTGGTTCCCTACGACGCCAAGTTTCTGTCCGGCTGGGTCGTCGAGCGATACCAGATTGACCTGGTGGCGGCGGCGCAACATTCGCGCGAAGTGATGCAGGACGAAATGCGCCGCCGCTGCGCCCGAGCCGTGCCCGGCGACACCCACCGCAATCTCCAGGTCCGGTGCGCGTTCTCCGGCCAGACGTTCAAGCACATCCTCGTCCCCGTCTGGCTGCTCACCTACGACTACGGCCGGCGCAGCTTCCAGGTGGTCATCAACGGCTACACCGGCGCCATCGCGGGCCAATATCCGAAGAGCTTCTGGAAGATTTTCTTCGCCGTGCTGGCGGCGCTCGCGGCGGCGGGCCTCATCTTCGGCCTCATCGCCGCCGCGCAGTAAGCCGATGGCGGGACGCGGCGGGCGCAACAAAATATGCGCAGCGCCGGACAATATCCGTGTAGTCCAATCCGACGACCCGGCGCAGGTTGGCGGCGACATTACTGACATGCCGCAGCCGACCAACGAGCCGCCTGCTCCACCCGATGAGAAGGGAGCGGTGCAAAAAGTCAATTGGGACGACTTTCGCGAGCACCTGGCCACCGCCGACCAGGAAGGCCGCCGGCTTTGGATTTATCCCAAGCAACCGCGGGGCCGGTTCTACACCGCGCGCAAATGGGTCAGCTATGCGCTGATCGCCATCATGTTCGCGGGGCCGTTCATCAAGATCAACGGCAACCCGCTGCTGATGATCAACATCGTCGAGCGCAAGTTCTCCGTGCTCGGCGTGATTTTCTGGCCGCAGGACAACCTCATCTTCGCGTTCGCCCTGCTGCTGTTCCTGACCGGCATCGCCGTGTTCACCGCCGCGTTTGGACGGCTCTGGTGCGGCTGGACCTGCCCGCAGACCGTCATGATGGAGATGGTCTTCCGCCGTCTGGAATACCTTATCGAGGGCGACGCCCATCAGCAACGCGCCCTGGCTAAGGCCCCGTGGACCGGCGCCAAGCTGGCGAAAAAGCTGTTCAAGCACGGCCTCTTCTTCGGCCTCTCCTTCATCATCGGCAACACGCTCCTTGCCTACATCATCGGCATTGATGCGCTCAAGGCCATCGTCACCGACGACCCGCGCAATCATCTCACCGGGCTGACGTTCATGATCCTGTTCACGCTGCTGTTCTACGCGATCTTCGCCCGGTTCCGCGAGCAGGCCTGCACGTTCATCTGTCCCTACGGGCGTTTCCAGTCCACGCTGCTGGACGAGAACACCATCGTCGTCGCCTACGACCACAAGCGCGGCGAACGGCGCGCCCCGCTCCGCCGGAACCAGACGCTTGAGGAACGCCGGGCCGCCGGCATGGGCGACTGCATCAACTGCCGCGAGTGCGTCACCGTCTGCCCCACCGGCATTGACATCCGCAACGGCACGCAGATGGAGTGCGTGAACTGCACCGCCTGCATTGACGCCTGCGACAACGTCATGGACAAGATCGGCCGCCCGCGCGGCCTCATCCGCTTCGCCTCGCTCAACGGCATCGAACGCGGCGAACCGCTGCGCATCACGCCGCGGATCATCGGTTACACCGTCATCCTCTGCCTCCTGGGCGCGGGCCTGGCCACGCTGCTGCTGACCCGGTCGGACGTGGACGTGACGATGCTCCGCGCGCCCGGCGCCGTGTATCAACTGCTGCCCGGCGACCGCGCCAGCAATCTTTACCTCGTCAAACTCACCAACAAGACGAACCGGGACCTGCCGGTGGATCTGCGCCTCGTTTCGCCGGAAGAGGGCAAACTCACCGTGCTCGGCGGCGTTTCCGTGCTGCCCCGGGCGCAGCAAACCCAGGCTTCGGTGCTCGTCGAACTGCCCCGCGCCCGGCTGGTCAACGGCAACGCGCCGCTCGAAGTGACGCTTTACATCAACGACCAGCCCGCCCAAAAACTGAAGACGACATTTGTCGGCCCCCGTTGAGCCATGAGCGAACTTCCGAAACCACCGTCCCGTTTCAATCCCTGGCCCTGGTCCATTGTCGGCGTCTTCGCGCTTGCCATCCCGCTGGCGGTGGCGTTTGTGATCTTCTGCATCCGGCACCCCTCCGAACTCGTGACTCCGGACTACTACGAGAAAGAGCTTCTGCACCAGGGGCGTGTGGAAAGCCGGGAGCGCGCCCGGCAACTGGCCGGGGCCGTGGAAATCGCCTACGACGTCAACGCCGGCAACATCCTCGTCCGGCTGCCCGAGGCGCATGCCTCGCTCCGTCCGGCGGGTGAAATCCGGCTTTATCGGCCCTCCGCCGCGGATTGGGATCGCACCCTCCCCCTGGCGGTGGACGCGGCGGGCCGTCAGGAAGTCCAAGCCCGCGACCTGCCCGCCGGGCTGTGGCGCGTCACGGTCCATTGGACGGTCGGCGGCGAAACCTACGAGGCGGAATCCCCGCTGGTCATCCCCGGAAAGGCCTGATGGAACTCTGGACCGCCTTCCTGCTCGGCTTCGGTGGCAGCCTGCACTGCGCGGGCATGTGCGGCCCGCTGATCCTCGCGATGCCCGCTGCGCCCGGCAGCCTGGCCGCACATGCGGGCCGCAAACTGGCCTACAACGCGGGCCGCCTTGCGACCTACGCCGCCATCGGCGCCGTGTTCGGCGTGCTGGGCAACCTTGTTGGCCGCTCCTTTGAACTGGCCGGCCTCCAGCGCGGCGTGTCCATCGCCGTCGGGCTGGCCATCCTGTTGAGCCTCGTCGCCTGGCCGCTGCGGAATCGCACGGCCCTTGTGGCCCGGCCAGTGGGCTGGTTGAAGGCGCGGCTCGGACGGCTGCTCGGCCAGCAACGGGTCGGCGCGCAATTCCTGTTCGGCGCGTTGAACGGACTGTTGCCGTGCGGCCTCGTTTATGTGGCCGCCTTCGCCGCCACCGCCACCGCCTCCCTGTTGGGCGGGATGGAATACATGCTCGTCTTCGGCCTCGGCACGGTGCCGATGATGCTGGGGTTGGCCATCGCGGGCCGCGCGCTGCATTTCAAACTGCAGCAGCCCCTCCGCCGTTTGACGCCCGTTTGCCTCGGCCTGATGGCGGGCCTGCTGATTCTCCGCGGTCTGGGCCTGGGCATTCCGTATCTCAGTCCGCAACTCAGCTCTGCCCAACCGGCCAAGTCCAGTTGCTGTCACCCGGCAGATTGATCGAATCCAGCGTTCGACGGCCCGGCCTCCCAGCGAGCGTCGCCATTCTCCGCCCGCCGACAGTTGCTTCCCCGCTGTGACAGCTTAAACGGAATCAAACCTGCCCGGGGCCGGTCTCGCTCTTCAGATTCTCAATCCTCCGCGAACAGGTATTCGAGGTCGGTCGCCGAGAGGCTGCGGGCGAAGCCTTCTTCGCCGAGCACGTCGGCAATCGTCTTGGCCTTGCTCTGTTGCAGTTCCCAGATCTTCTCCTCGACGGTGCCGGGCGCGATCAGGCGGTAAGCGTTCACCGTCGCGGTCTGGCCGATGCGGTGCGAGCGGTCAATGGCCTGCGCCTCGACGGCCGGATTCCACCACGGGTCGTAAAGCACGACGTAGCTGGAAGACGTGAGGTTGAGGCCGGTGCCGGCGGCGCGCAGACTGAGCAGGAAGACCCCCGCGTTCGGGTCGTTCTGGAACGCCTGCACCACCTGCTGGCGGTCCTTGGTGGCACCGGTGAGGATGTGCGTGTTGATGTTGCGCGTCCTGCACTCCTTCTCGAGCAGTTCGAGCATCTGCACAAACTGCGAGAAAACGAGCACCTTCTGGCCCTCGGCCAGCAGCGGGTCGAGCAGCTCGAACAAGGTCTCGGTCTTGCCGGAGGCGGAATCGTTGCCGACGAGCGCGGGATGGCAGCAGATCTGGCGCAGACGGGTGAGCGCGGCCAGCACGTGCATCTTGCTTTTCGCCACGCCCTGCTCCTGGACGATCTTCATCACCTGGTCGCGACTGCGGCGCAGTTCCGCCAGGTAAAGCTTCTTCTGCTCGTCGCCCAGCGGGCAGTCCATGCGCTCCTCGATGCGGTCCGGCAGATCCTTGGCGACGTGTTTCTTGAGACGGCGCAACAGCAGCGGACGCAGTTTGGCCGAGAGCCGCTTGCGGGCGATGCGCTGCTCGCCCTCGGCGACCGCGCCGCGCGGCTCGTAGGTCTCGATGAAGTCCTCCTGGGAGCCGAGGTAACCGGGCTGGATGAAATCCACGATGCTCCACAAATCAAGCATGCGATTTTCGAGCGGCGTGCCGGTGAGGGCAAGCCGGTGCTCGGACTTGATCTGTTTGACGGCGCTGGTGACCTGGGCACCGGGGTTCTTGATGAACTGCGCCTCGTCGAGGATGACGGCACGGAAGGAGAACTTTTGCAGTTCCTCGAGGTCGCGCCGCAGGAGCGCGTAGTTGGTCACGATGATGTCGTGCTCCGGGATCTGCTTGCGGAGGTTGTGGCGGGCCGCACCGCTCTCCAGCACCAGCACCCGCGTGCCGGGGGTGAACTTCTCCGCCTCGCGCCGCCAGTTGTGCAGCACGGAAGCGGGGCAGATGACGAGCGAGGGTTTGGGGTTCTTTTTGTTGCGCTCGCGCAGCCAGGCCAGCCAGGTCAGCGTTTGCAGGGTTTTGCCCAGGCCCATGTCGTCGGCGAGGATGCCGCCGAGCTTCATCCGCGTGAGGTGGCAGAGGAAGTCGAAGCCGTCCTTCTGATAGGGGCGCAGCTCGGCGGCGAGGCCCTTGGGGAGGTCGGTGCTGGCCACGCCCTTGAAGGTCTTGAGTTTGGACCGCAGTTCGTGCGCGGCGGGCGAATCGGCGAACCGGCTCCAGCCCTCTTCGTCCAGGTGCGCCACCTGTTCCATGCCAATCTTCTGGGCGACGGGCACCAGACCGTCCACGCCGAGTTCCGCCATGGTCTCGTGGGCGGACTGGACGGCGGCGGTGTTGAGTTCCACCCAGCCCGCGTTGGGCAACTTGACGAAGCGGCTGGTGGCGGCGGCCAGACGCTGGAGGTCGGCCGCGGAAAGCTTGAGGCCCTCCTGTTCCCATTCGGCGGAAACGCTGAGCCAGTCAATGCCGCTGCCCTTGACGATGATCTTGGGCTTGAGCTGGCGCGGTTGCAGGAACAGGCGGTGGAAGCCGGGGTTGCCAAGGTATTCGGCGGAGTCCGGGCGTGTGGGCCAGACCTCGGCCAGGGCGCTGAGGAAATTGTCGTTGGCATCGCCGGTCCACAGCCCCGGCTCGGGGGTGAACCAATCGAGCCGCTTGAGCCATTGCACGGCGGGTTCAAGGCGCGGGTCGTCGAGAATCTCGGGCTTGTCGGCGGGCTTGTCGGCGGGCTTGCGGCGCGGCGTGTCCAGCGTCCATTCGTGGCCGTTCCACACCCAGACGCTGTCGTCCCGGGTGCTGCGGGCGGTGAGGCGGAGCCGGATGGTCTCGTCGAGCAACTCGAAGATGAATTGCGGCTTCGCGCCATGCACGAGGACAAGTTGGTCCCAGTTGACGCCGGCGGCCGCTTGCGAGCGGCGCAGGTGCATGAGCAGCCGGTGGCTGAGCTTGCGCACCGGCACGCGGGGCTTGTGCGACCAGTGCTCGATGATGCTGGCGGGCGGAGCGTTCCGCAACAGGTAGAACGTGCCTCCCGCCAGGACGAGCGGGGGCTGCATCGAGAAGAACCGGGCCTCGGCCAGCGGCGCAATTTCCCGGCCCTCGAGTATCAAGCGGTGGGTGAAGAACAGTTCGCCCCCGTCCTTCTCCAGGTGCGGCACCAGTTCAGCCATCTGGCCGGCGAACCGCACGGGGCCGCCGTTGCCGGCGAGTTCCAGGCGGTTGGTGGCGCCCCAGCGGGCCAGCCAGTTGAACAGTTCGGCGTCACTGAGGATCAACGTGTCGCCGTCCACCTCGCGGCGTTTGTGGACGGAGGCGGCCCACTCGATGAACTCCCAGTCGGCCGGACTGAACAGCTCGCGCTCGTGGGCGGCCCGGGTGACCAGGTCGTTGAGTTCGGCGATGCTCTTGGCCTTCTCGCCGGTGCGCTGGCGGGAAAGCAGCATCTGCACGGCCAGATGGTAATGCGCCCCGTCCTCCTCGTCGGCGCGCGGCTCGCAAACCACGCGAAGCGAGGCCTTGGGCACCTCGAGGTGCAGCGGCTTGGATGGGAACATCCACTCCTCGAGTTCGCGGACGAGGCGGTGCTCGTGCTCGGTCTCCTGCACCTGGGCAAAGCGGTCAAAATTCGCGTAAGGCGTCAGTTCCGTGGGGATCGAACGCTTGGCGCGGATGAAGAGAAAGGCCAGTTCCTCCAGCCGCTCCTTGTCGCGCGCGGCGAGCATCTTGGGCCACCAGTCGGTGTCGGGAAAATCCTTGCGCGTGAGCCAGAGCTTCTCGAAGTAATCCTCGAGCAGCAGCCACGCGCGCTGGGAATCCGGGCAGACGGCGAAGTTGCGGAGGATTTCCTGCCGTTGGGCGACCGCGTCCTTGGAGTCGGACAACTCGCGGCGGAGGTCGGCGAGGGCGCCGTAAGTCTGGGACAGCACCTTGTGGTGCGCGTCGTATTTCGAGGTGGCGCCGGCGCGGGCGCTGGCGGTTTTGGGTTTGGCCATCGGGACAAAGGGTTCAGGCGGTGGGGGACGGGGTGGCGGGACCAATGCCGAGCTTGCGCTCGAGTTCGGCCACGCGGCGGAGCAGTTCAGGAAGATGTTGCAGCGCGATCACCTGGCGCTTGGTCTGCCGGTCGGGCAGCGCGGGCGAGCCGAGCACCTTTTCGCCGTCCTTGAGGTTGTGCATGACGCCGGATTGGGCGGCAACCATGACCCGGTGGCCCAGCTTGAGGTGGCCGGCGATGCCGGCCTGCCCACCCAGGATGCAGTAGTTGCCCAGCTTGGTGCTGCCCGCGATGCCGGCCTGCGCGACAATCAGACAGTGGTCGCCCACGCTCACGTTGTGCGCGATCTGGACGAGGTTGTCCACCTTGGTGCCGCGACCGATGATGGTGGGCCCCAGCGCGCCGCGATCCACGGTCACGTTCGCGCCCAACTCCACGTCATCGCGGATGATGACGTTGCCGATCTGGGGCACCTTGCGGTGAAAGTCGCCATCCGGCACGTAGCCGAAGCCGTCCGAGCCGATCACGGTGCCGGAATGAATCCGCACCCGATGGCCAATTTCGGTGCGTGCATAAACGGTCACGTTCGGGAACAAATTCACGTCCTCCCCGAGCGTCGAGCCGGCGCCGATAAAGTTCAGTCCTTGCAACACGCTCCGCGCCCCGATCCGCACCCCCTCGCCGATGACGCATTGCGGCCCGATGTGAGCACTGGGATCAATCTGCGCAGTCGGAGCGATGACGGCGGTCGGATGGATGCCCGGCGCGAAGGTCGGTTCAGGAAAGAAAAGGGGCAGCACGCGCGCGAAGGCAAGGCGCGCATCGGAAACGCGCAGCACGACCTTTTTTTGCGAATGGAAGCCCGGCGGCGCGATGATCGCGGCAGCGGCGCTCTGTTCGGCACGCGCGAAATAATTCTCGTTCTCGGCGAAGGTGAGGTCACCGGCCTGGGCGCGGTCGGCCGGCGCAAAGCCGGTCAGGAGCGTCTGGCCGTCGCCGGAGAGTTCCGCGCCCAGATGACGGGCAATTTCAGCAGCGGTAAAAGGCATGTTTCAGGTCCCCGGAACCCCGCAAAGGGGAGACCGAGGTTCAAGCATCATAGGGGGGCGCGACTTCAATTCAACTTCAACTTTGCGCTGCCCCCGGCGTGACCACGAACCGGGCCAGGCCGTAATAGGGGAGAGCCAGATGCGCCGGAAGGCCGTGGTGATTGGCCAGGTTTGAGTTCCCGGCCCGCGCCGGGCATGTTCCCGCCATGAAACGCTTTTTCACCGGCCCGTGCATCAAGGCCGAGATGCTCGTGGTGATGCTCGAAAAACATGGCATCGCCGCGACCTGGGAGTTCGCCGACCCCGCGCTGCCCGAGGACGGGGACCTGAGCCGCGAGGCCCATGTCCACGTGCCCGAGGCGGATTACGACCGCGCGTGGCAGTTGTTCTATGCCGAGCGTGAGGATGAGCTGTAATCCTCCGCGAGGTGAGTTGGCCCGCTGCTGGCCGCCGTTGCCACACCTGGGACAACGGAAGCCGGGCGGGCCGACGAGCATGCGAAGGTCAGAGCGAAACGCAGGGTTCACTCTGGCCGCTCGGCCCGACGGTCCGCCCGTCGGTGCGCCACGTAGTTGCGGGTGGTGCGCCAAAGCATCATGGCAGACAGCACCAGCAGGACCGCGCCCACCAGCAGCGTCAAAAAGTTTTCGCGTTGCCCCGCCACCAGCAGCACGGCCCCGGCGGCGCCCAGCGTCCCGAAAATCGCCCAAATGCCGATGAGGATGACGGGCCGGTGGGGTCGCTCCGCTGCCTGCCGATAGATGTATCCCTCGCTGAATAACCGCTCGAACGGCCCGGTGGCGGCGTAGGAACTGAGCGGCGCGCCGCACTTCGCGCAAAAATCCGCCGTCGCGTCGTTGGGCGTCAGGCAGCCCGGGCAAAGTTGCGGCGCGTCGGCCTCGGGGGCGGAAGGTTGGGGGTCGGTGCTCATGGCAGGGACAGGCTGATCGCGAAGGGGTGACGTGACGGACATTGGCCCGAGCGTTCCGGCTTGTCGAGCACCAGACCGCCCCCCGGTCAGCGCCCGCCATCCACGCCGATCCACTCGATTGCCAGCGCGAACGGCCCCGCCTGCCGGTCCGAAATCAGGAAGCCGACCGATTGCAGCCGCTTCCCGTCAAACTTGGGCGCGTCGCTCACCACGCGACCGCGAAAGGTGGGCACCAGTTCCGCAAACGGAACCGTGACGTCACTCCATTCCCCCGCGCGAGTCGGAAAGGCTTTCTGATACAGCACCGCGTCGAACCCGCTCTCCGTCCGGGCAGTAAATTTGTAGCGCCGCCCGTCCCCGCGCACCCGGAGCCGGAATTGGTCACCGTCGCAAATCGCCGCGGCCAGCGCGGGGGAACGCACCGAGGCGAAGCCGCCGTTGTTCTCCAGCGACACCTCGCCGCGAAAGACGGCGAATCCGTTCGTCGTGATCTGGAACTGACTGCGCGAGATGCCGCCCATGACATCGTCGTTGACGACCTGCCAGGCGGCATTCGTGGTGCCCGACCGGAAATCAAACAGCAGGCAACGCGGTTCGGCGGCGCTCACAAGCATTCCTCCCAGCAGACTGGCCAACCCGAAAAGCGCCAGCCGCCCGGCGCAAACCGGACGGCTGGCGGAAGCGACGGAATGTGCGACACGGAGGCTCACGACCGCGGTGCCGCCCCGGCGATGCTCAGCGTGATTTCAATCTCCTCGGCCACCTTGTCGGTCGGGGCCTTGGGATTCACGTTGAATTCGGCGCGGTTGATGTTGAAGCGGGCGCGGATGACGAGCAGATCGCCCTGCTTGCCGCCGCCGCGCTCGCCGAGCTTGTCCTTGAGGTAGGTGAAACGCACGGGCACGGTCATTTCCTTGGTGACGCCGCGCAGGGTGAACTTGCCGGTGACGTCGGCGGTCACGTTGTTGCCGTCGCGTTTGACGTTGGCGAGCTTTTCCGCGGTGAAGGAAATTTCCGGAAACTTCGCCACATCCAGCCACTGCTCACCGTGCATGTGCTCCTTCATTACCGGGTTGGGGACGGTGAGCGATTTCGACTCGACGACGATTTTGCCGGTGGTGGCCTCCGGCTTTTCGAGATCGAAGGTCACCGTGCCCGAGATGCCGCTGGCGGTGCCGTTGATGGACTCGAGCGGGGCGTCGAGCTTGAAGACAGCGTTGTTGACGCCCTTGGCATCCTTGAAATCAAAAGTTTGCGGGGCGGCAGTGAGGTTCAGCGCCAGCGCCAGGCCGGCGACGAGGAACAGTTTGGTTTTCATGGTTTTAGTGGTGTTGCTCTGGTTTGGTTTTTGAACAGAAAGGAAATCCCCGCGAGAGCGAGGGCAGTGAACAGCCCACCGCCGAGCAGTTCCACGCCCATCACGAACCGCTTCCGTTCGACGGGAAATTCGATTTCGGTAACGGGGTCCAACTGCATCTCGGTCTCGGTGGTCCGGGTCCAGCCGCGATGCGCGCCGGTGGCCAGCCAGACGCCCACGGTGGCGAGGGCCAGCAGCAGCGCGGCAAGGCGGAGGAAATTTTTCATGGCACGGATCAGAGGTGCCGGATCAGTTGATCCTGCGGGAGGCGCACTTTCGGCAGCGTGGCGTATTTGTCGCTGGCGGCGCGGTAACCAAGCGCGCAGCAGACAACGGAGGCGAAGCCGCTGCCCTTGAGGTTCAACACCTCGTCATATTTGTCGGGCTGGAAGCCTTCGATGGGGCAGGTGTCCACGCCGAGCAGCGCGGCGCTGGTCATGAGGTTGCCGATGGCGATGTAGGCCTGCCGCGCCGCCCACTCGGGGATCATTCCCGCCACCGGGCCGCCGTCGAGCAGACTGCCGGCCATCATGGCCCGGTAGTTTTTCAGCGCCTCGGTCTCGGGCGAAATGCCGCGCACTTCCGCGATGCGCCGGATGAATGCGTCCACCTGCTCGGCAGTCAGCCGGGTGCGGGCCGTGAACACAACGTAGTGCGAACAATCCACCACCTGCTTCTGCCCCCACGTGAACGGCAGCAGCTTCGCGCGCAGTTCCGGGTTTTGCACAATCAGGAACTGGTAGGGCTGCAACCCGAACGAGGAGGGCGACAGGATGAGCGCCTGTTCGAGGGTGGCCCAGGTGTCCGCCGGAATCTTGCGGGCCGGATCAAAAACTTTGGTGGCGTAGCGCCAGCGGAGGGCGCGATCGAGTTGTTCGTTGCGAATGGTCATCATGAATAACGCCGCCCTATTTAACCCACATTCCGCGCCGCGCAAGGGGCCGGGCCCAAAACGGCAGAAAGGCCGGTCGCTCGCGGCCTTACGTCCGCAACGCCGCCAGCCGTTCGTTCAGGTCATGGGCCATGAGCGGCTCGATCACGGGGTCGAGGTCCCCGTCCAGCACGGCAGGCAGGTTGTAAAGCGTGAGTTCGATGCGGTGGTCGGTGACGCGGTTCTGCGGGAAGTTGTAGGTGCGGATTTTCTCGCTGCGCTCGCCGGTGCCGACCTGCTGCGCGCGCTGGCTGTCGTATCTGGCCTTTTCCTCGGCCACCTTGCGCTCGAGCAGGCGGGAGCGGAGCACGGTCATCGCCTTGAGTTTGTTCTTCTGCTGGGAGCGTTCATCCGAACAGCGCACGATGAGTCCCGTCGGCTTGTGGATGATCTGGACGGCGGAATCGGTGGTGTTCACGCCCTGCCCGCCCTTGCCGGAAGCGCGGCAGACGTTGATCTCGATTTCCTCCGGCTTGATCTCGAGGTCCACCTCCTCGGCCTCGGGCAGCACGGCGACAGTGACGGTGCTCGTGTGGATGCGGCCCTGGGCTTCGGTGGCGGGAACGCGCTGCACGCGGTGAACGCCGCTCTCGTATTTCAGCCGCTTGAAGACGTCCTGCCCGAACACCTCGAAGATGATCTCCTTGAAGCCGCCGAGGTCGGACGGGTTGGAGTCCATCGTCTCGATTCGCCAGCCGCGCGCCTCGGCATACCGGGAATACATGCGGAAAAGGTCGGCGGCAAACAGCGCCGCTTCCTGGCCACCCGCCCCGGCGCGGATTTCGAAGATGGTGTTGCGCGAGTCACTGGGGTCGGGTGGAACCAGGCCAGCCTGCACCTCCCGCGTCAGGCGGGCCTCCTCCGCCTCGAGACGGGTAACGTCTTCCTTTGCCAATCCGGCGAGTTCAGACCCGGGCGGTTCGGCGGCCAGAAGAGCGCGATTCGCGGCCAGCTCGGCAGTGGCCTTCAACCAGGCGTCGCCCGCCGCCACGATTTCCTTGAGCCGCGCATGCTCGCGGGCCAGTTCCTGGGCGCGGCGCGGATTGTCAAAAACGGCGGGGTCGCTCAACAACGCCTCCGTCTCCGCGAAGCGGCGCTTCAGATTCTCGATGTGCGAGCGCAGGTCCAAAGGGATTTAACGATGCTGGAATTCCAACTGACAAACACACCGACCCAAACAGTGCCGCCCACCATTCAACCGGTTCCGGACCGCGGGGATTCCAGCAAAAGAAAACCGCCCGCCAACCCGGAACCCGGGCGGGCGGGCGGAAAACGTCCGGCTGGCTACTTCTTCTTTGCCTTCTTGGTGGCGGCGGCCTCCTGAGCGGCCTTGGTCTTGGCCAGCCGCTGCTGAAACTTGTCCACCCGCCCGGCGGTGTCCACGAACTTCTGCTGACCGGTGTAAAAGGGATGACAGGCGTTGCAGATGCCGACGATGATCGTCGGCTTGGTGGAGCGGGTCTTGATCACGTTGCCGCAGGCGCAACGAATTTCCGCGTCCACATATTTCGGATGAATGCCTTCTTTCATAAAGGGCCGCAACGATACCAATGAGCCTCGGAGTGACAAGGGGGAAAATGGACGCCCACCAACCTCGGGCGCATCTCAGTTTATTGCAAGATGGAAGGCGCCAGGTGGCGGTCATGACCCCAGCTTACCCGGAACGATTCC
>JBKBTZ010000066.1:0-18225 GCA_046290825.1 Limisphaerales bacterium | reverse complement strand
AATTTGCAGCGGCATGTCCCATCACACCAATGACTTGCCCTCCTTGGCAAGTCGCCCAACTGCCGTTTTGAGGTTCAACAAAAACGACGGAGTTCTGGTGTGGGAAACGAAACTCAAGGGAGAACTACTGTCACTCGGTGATGGCTTCGTTACGGTGCTGGTCGATGGGCAGTTGGTGTTCGCGCACACTGGAGGGGAACTGTTCTGTCTGGATGGCGCGTCTGGCCGCGTCCTTTGGAGCAACAAACTGAAGGGGCTGGGCTATGACATCGCCAGTCTGGCGGTGCAGGGTGCGTCTGCCTCTCTGCCGCCGCCGCTCGTCTACCGCCGCCGCGCTGCTAATGGCGGTGGCGGTGTCGAAGGAGGGGGAGATTGACCAGCCTTGTTGGTAAGTATTTCCTGCTCCCTCACAAGAACGGTGTGAACAGCCGGGCGACGCCGTCGCGCAGGCGCACCGGGAGCGGACGGGCATCCACCTCCGCCAGCGTCACGGGCCGGCTGGCGGCCCACGCACGGGCGAAGCCCTCGCCGAGCAGGCCCGCGAGCGCCGGGTCGTAGGCCTCGAGGTTGAACTCGAAGTTCAACCGCAGGCTGCGCGGGTCCCAGTTGGCCGAGCCGAGCAGCGTCCACCCGTCGTCCACCAGCATCAGCTTGGCATGATCGAAAGGCGGCGGGCCGAGCCGGAGCTGGCAGCCGCGTTCGAGCAACTGCCACCAGTGCGCGGTCGAGGCCCAGTCCACGAACGGCAGGTTGCTCTTCGCGGGCAGCAGAATTTCCACCCGAACCCCGCGCATGGCGGCGAGGTTCAACGCCGCAATGAGGGTGGCGTCGGGCAGGAAATACGGCGTGGCGATGCGGATGGAGCGTTGCGCCGCCGCGAGCGCCGCGAGCAGGGTCCAGCGCAGTTTCTCAAAGTCCTCGTCCGGGCCGTCTGCGATGCCGCGCGCGACAACCGGGCCGGCGTTTTCGCCGGGCGCGAACCACGTTGGCCCGGCGAGGGTTTCGCCGGTGGTGAACTGCCAGTCCTCCGCGAAGACCTCCTGCAGGTGCGCAACCACCGGGCCTTCGACCTGGAAATGCAGGTCGCGCGTGGGATGCTTGGGCTGGCGGGCCAGCCAGTGACCGGCGCGCAGGTTGAGGCCGCCAGTGAACCCGAGCCGCCCGTCCACCACCAGGATTTTGCGGTGGTTGCGCAGGTTGAGCGAGAGCAGCCGCCACGGCGCGGTGGCGGGCAGAAAACGGGCGAAGGGGATGTGCGCGCGGCGGAGTTCCCGCGTGATGGGCGGCCACGAATAGCGCGTGCCCGCCGCGTCAATCAGCACCCGCACGGCGACGCCCCGCCGGACGGCGGCCGCGAGGGCGCGGACGAATTCCAGGCCAACCGGGTCGTGGTCGAAGATGTAGGTGGCGAGGCTGATGGAGTGTTGCGCCCCGGCGATGGCGGCGAGCATGGCCGGGTAGGCGGCGTCGCCATCGCGCAGCGGGGTGAAGCGGTTGCCGGGCAGCAGCGGGCGGGTGAGGACGTGACCGGCGGTGCGCGCGATGGCGGCGAGGTGGACGTGTTCCGGGGAAAGTTTTTCCGCGAGATCATCCGGCGTGATCACGGCACAGGCGTGCTCGTGACGGACGGGCTCCAGACCGGCGCGGAGCAGGCTGGCGCGGCGTTTGATGCGGTTGATGCCAAAGATGAAGTAGAGCACCGCGCCGACAAGCGGGGCGAGCCAGATGAACGCGACCCACAGCACCGCCGCGCGGGTGTCGCGACGATACAACAGCGCGTGGCCCGAACCCCAGACGGACAGCACGAGGGTCAGCGCCAGCACAAGAAAATGCCAGAACTTGGCGAGCCAGGGCAGCCAATCCATACGCGACGGAGCCAGTGAACCGGGAAAGGCCGCGGCTGGCCAGCGCGGAAGCAGGGAAACGGAAACCGTTGCCGTCGCCTACCCGCCGAGCAGCCGGGCGCGATAGGCGGTTGGGGATTGGCCCATCACTTTTTTGAAGACGCGGTTGAAGTGCGTGAGGGACTGAAAACCAACCTCGAAGGCGATCTCACTGACGCGCAGGTTGGGGTTGAGCAGGAGGTTTTTGGACTTCTCGATGCGGACGCGGGCGAGGTAGTCGGTGAAGTTGATGCCGGTGGACTTCTTGAACACCTTGCAGAAGTAGAACGTGCTGGTGTTCACGGCGCGAGCCACTTGGGTGAGGTTTAGCGGCTCGGTCTGGTGTTCGTGAATGAACTGTTTGGCGCGCCGGATGACGGGCGGCTCGGCGTTCTCCTGCTGGAGGACGATCTGATTGCTCAACAGGGAAAGATGCTGGGCGAAAATGCTGAGGAGCTTGACCACCGACTCATGCTGGCGATGAGTGACGACGCGCGTGCCAAAAAAGGCCTCCCGCAGTTCGCGGCTGCGCGGGTCAATCCCCCACTGTTTGACCAGCCGCTGCACCTTGCGGAATTGCTGCTCGGTAGGGGGGCGCCGCAGCACCTGCCCGGTCTGGAGGAAGGCCACCACTTTGTCCCCCAGCTTCACCGGCACGGCGGTGTCGCACAGGCCGGCCTCGCAGGTAACCGACGCCGGCTCCTGCTGGGCGGCCTGGACGAGCTTGTCCTGCACCTGCAGGCACATCGCGCAAGCCTTGCTCTTGGTGGCAACCAGGGCGCACAACGGGCTTTCTCCCTTGTGACCGTGGTGGGGGAGCTGCCAGGACTCGACGGGGCGCAGTGCCACGGGCAGGCTGGTCGCCTCGGTGAACGCCCGTTCATACTCCTGGTAGATCTTCGAGGTGATCAGCGCGTCCACCAGCGTCCGGCTGCGGTCCCGCTCTTCTTCCGCGGAGATCGTCTCGTCCTTGCGGCGGCGGGGAGCGGCCGGGCGTTCAGGACGCGACGCACGGGACGCCGCGGGGTCGGAGGGGGGACCGGAAAGGGGGCTGGCAACCGCAGCAGGTGGCGGGCTGACACTTTCGGACCTGACCAAAGTTGCCGGCACGGCGGCAATTTAGGCGTAATCCCACCTTCGCAGCAAGCAGGACCGGCGGAAATAAGCCGGCGAAAAAAGGCCCGTTAGACGGCCAGAAACCCGGGGCCGGGTCAGCGCGCCGGGGTTGCCGGAGCCGCCGACCATCCCTCGGCCAACTGCCGATAATCCACCGCCAGCGCGGTGATGCTCTCACGGAGCCGGACCCCGCGCGAACTGACCCGGCGCGCCTCGGAGCGGAGATTGTCGAGGCCGGCCGGGGTCAGGTCGGCCCCCAGGGCGGTGCGGACGTCCTTCAGGTCGGAAACCACCGGCTCCCATTCGGCGCGCAGTTTTTCCGCGGCGTTCCGGGTGCGGTCAAACTGCTCCTGCACCTCACCCTTCCGCGCGGCGCTGCGCTGGCGGATTTCCGGGTTCTGAATCAGGGCGAGGTCGGCATCCCATTGCTGGAGGTAGGCGTTGCCCTGGCGCTGGATGGCGAGCCAGCGGGAATGAAACTCGCGCTGGGCGGCCTCCAGTCGGTTGACGGCCGTGTGGTAGGTGTTGAATTGCGGCCGGAGGTCGCCCACCGGCGCATCCAGCAGGGCGGCCAGCGCCACCAGGGCATTGTCGAGGTTGGTGGCGCTGCGGTTCAACTGTTCGGCCCCCTGCCGCAAAGCGGTGGCAGCCGAACCGGCACGCTGGTGTCCGGAGGTGGCGCACCCGGTAGCGAGCGCGGCCACACAAACCGCAAGCAGGACGGCGGGGAGGATGGAATTCAGTTTCATCGGTCTTTCTGAGTAGTTTCGGTTGGGCAGAATCAGTCGGTTCACCAGGGAAATAACAAGCCGGCTTGAGGACACACGGTAGTTGGTTCACACCCCAAGCCGGCCCCTTCCGCGCGGAAGGATTCGAGCGGTCCAAACCTCGCCAGAGGGCCGGACCGACCCGACGAAGCCAACCTAGTCCGCTCTTCCGCCCGTGCAAGCAGATTTTCCCCGCCCGCGACCGCGGGCAGCACCATGGGGAGACCGGGGCAGACTCCGGCCAGGCGTGGCTTTCGCCCAAGCGGCTTCCGGCGTATGCTGGGCGCGTGACGGTCGAGACCTTTCAACCTGAAATGAACGCCGCCTTGAAGGCGTTCGACAAATTCATCATCTGCCTTGAGAAATCCCCCGAGGAATTCCAGATGGCGCTGCGCTCGTTGATGGCCAAGGCCATCCGCGCCTACGAAAACCGCGGCGAAGGCATGCGCCACGGCATTGCCCTCGATGGCCAGATCACCGTCATCCTCAGCCAGAGCGACACCGACCGTCCGCTCTGCGGCATCTATTTCAACCTGCACTCACCCTACCAGAAGGCCCTGCCCAAGACGGTCAAGGTGGTGAAAGACAAAGGCGATTGACGGAGGCCTCGCTTCCCAGAGATCCCCCCCGCCTCCCCCCGGCCAGCGCGGACCAAGGGGGCGCATTTTTCCCTGCCTTCCGGCGTCTGATTCGCTAGCGTCGGCCCGCCGTGAACCTCACCGAACATCGCAAGGCCATTGACGCGCTGGATGAGCAGTTGGTCCGCCTGCTCAACGAACGCACCAAACACGTCCTCGAAATCGGCGAGTTGAAGCGCAAGGCCGGCGAGGAGATTTACGCGCCGCACCGCGAGCTGGCCGTGCTCAACCGCGTCTGCAAGCTCAACCCCGGCCCCATCCCGAACGACTCAATCCGCGCCATCTACCGCGAGATCATGTCCAGCGCGCTCTCCGTCGAGAAGAGCATGACCATCGCGTATCTCGGGCCGGAGGCGACGTTCACCCACCAGGCCGCCATCAAGAAATTCGGCTCCAGCCTCCGCTACGCCGCGCAGCGCACCATTGCGGACGTCTTCGCCGAGGTCGCCCGCGGCCGCGCCGAATACGGCGTCGTCCCCGTTGAAAACACCACCGAGGGCGTCGTCACCCACACGCTCGACATGTTTGTGGACAGCGACCTGAAAATCGTCGCCCAGATCGTCCTGCCCATCCAGCACTGCCTGTTGAGCCGGATTCCGCGCGAAAAAATTCAGCGGCTCTACGTCCACCCGCAGTCGCTCGCGCAATGCCGCGTCTGGATCAGCAAAAACCTGCCCCACGCCGAGATCATCGAAACCTCCTCGAACGCCCGCTCGGCCCAGCAAGCGGCGAAGGACCGCAAGGCCGCGGCCATCGGCGGCGCGCTCGCGGGCCAGCAATACGGCCTGACCGTGCTCGAGAAAGACATTCAGGACAACGCCGCCAACGCCACGCGCTTCCTCGTGCTGGGCCGCAAATGCCCGCCCGCCACCGGCAACGACCGCACCAGTCTTATGTTCAGCCTGGTGGACGCCGTCGGCGCGCTGCACAAGGCCCTGGCTCCGTTCCGCCGTTACCGCATCAACATGACGAAGATCGAATCGCGCCCCAGCAAGCGGAAGGCATGGGAGTATTTCTTCTTCGTGGATTGCGATGGCCACCAGACCGACCGGCGCGTGGCCAAGGCGCTCGAACAGCTCACGCACCACTGCACCTACGTGAAGGTGCTCGGTTCGTATCCGAACGCGGATTAACCCGCCCAAACGCCATGCCATCGGGCAGCCGCCAGGCATTTGCATCGGGGCGGCAAATCGGAAAGAATCGCCTGGCCGCGGGCCTCCGCGGCCGACCATGAAGTTTGACGATCTGCGATGCCAGGTGGTGGATTCGCTGCTCGACGGCGTGTTCACGGTGGATGCTGCATGGCGGATCACCTTCTTCAACCGGGCCGCCGAGCGGATCACCGGCGTGCCCCGGGCCGAAGCGCTGGGCCGACCCTGCTGCGAGGTGTTGCGCGCCACCAACTGCGAGACCGCCTGCGCCCTGCGCCAGACCCTGCTGGCCCACCGGGCCGTGACCAACAAGGTGGTTTATATCGTCAACACCCGGGGCGAGCGCATCCCCATCAGCATCTCCACCGCCCCCCTCCACGATGACCAGGGCCGGCTCATCGGCGGCGTCGAGACCTTTCGCGACCTGCGCGTCGAGGCCGAACTGCGCCGCGAAATCGAACTGCAAACCTCCTTTTCCAACCTCATCGGCCGCAGCGCCGCCATGCGGCACCTCTTTGAACTGCTCCCCCTCGTGGCCGAGAGTGATAGCACCGCCCTGATCGAGGGTGCCAGCGGCACCGGCAAGGAACTCGTCGCCCGCGCCCTCCACGAACTCTCCCCCCGCCGCGCCAAACGCTTCGTGGCCCTCAACTGCGGTGCCCTGCCGGACACGCTCCTCGAATCCGAATTGTTCGGCTACAAGGCCGGCGCCTTCACCGACGCGCGCAAGGACAAGCCCGGCCGCTTCGCCCTTGCCGAGGGCGGGACGCTGTTCCTCGACGAAATCGGCGACATCTCGCCGGCCATGCAAACCCGCCTGCTCCGCGTCCTGCAAGAGCGGGTCTATGAACCGCTCGGCGGTCTCGAACCGATCCGTTGCGACGTCCGCCTCGTCGCCGCCACCAATCGCCCCCTGCAAACCCTCGTCCGCGAAGGCCGGTTCCGCGAGGACCTCTTTTATCGCATCCACGTCGTCCGTCTCGAACTGCCGCCCCTGCGCGACCGGCGTGAGGATTTGCCCCTGCTGGTGGACCATTTCGTCGCCCGCCTCAACCGCCTGAAGGGCCGCGACATCGCCGGCGTGTCCGATGCCGTGCTGGCCCGCCTGATGGAATACGACTTCCCCGGCAACGTGCGCGAACTCGAGAACATCCTCGAACACGCCTTCGTCCTCTGTCGCACCGGATTGATAGACCTTCCGCACCTGCCGCCCCACCTGCGCGATGGCTCGTCCGGCGCGGCTGGTCAACTCCCCACCGGCCTGACGCTGGCGGCCATGGAACAACTCCTCATTCGCGACGCGCTCCGCCGCCACGACGGCAACCGCGCCGCCGCCGCCCGGGAACTGGGCATCAACCCCAGCACCCTGTTCCGCAAACTCAAAGCCGCCGACCCGGCTAAGAACCCACCTGCAAGCCGGCCCCCCGCCACTCCAAGCCGCTGACTGCGACGGTTGCAATTTGCCATGCCCGACCACGTCGCGCGTGGCGTTTTGCCCTGTTGCCTTCAATAAGCCGAGTTCATGTTTCTTCGTTTCATCATAAATTGCAAAGGCTTCCGCTGCCGCCCGGCGGTGGCACGGCAGTTGCCAAGAGACCGGTGACGCCATCCCCTCACGGAGGGCGGCCATCGCACCCGGTCTCATGAACACCACCCGCACCCACCAACTTGGGCTGGCCCTCGCGGCCCTGCTCACCCTGCCCGCTGTCACGACCAACGCCCAGCCGTTCATTCACTCCCTGATGGTGAATTACACCGGCACCGAAACCTGCCTCCGCTGCCACGGCGAGGGTGGCCTCTTCAGCCACGGGCAGGACAAGGCGGCGGAAGTCATGGCCACCGTCCACTGGACCTGGCAGCACACGAACGTCGCGCCGGGCCGCACCCAGGTCATGGGCAAGCGCAACATCATCAACAATTACTGCATCGCCACCGCCTCGAACGAGCCGCGCTGCACCAGTTGCCACGTCGGCAAGGGCTGGCGGGACAACTCGTTCAATTTCAACAACCCCACCAACATTGACTGCCTGGTCTGCCACGACACCACCGGCACCTACAAAAAGACCCCCACCGGCGCGGGTCTGCCCGACCCCTCCGTGAACCTGCCCTACGTCGCCCAGAACGCGGGCAAAACCAGCCGCGCCACCTGCGGCGCCTGCCACTTTTACGGTGGCGGAGCCGACGCGGTGAAACACGGCGACCTCGACTCCACCATGACCAATCCGAAACGCGCCGTGGACGTCCACATGGGCACCGACGGCGCCAACATGACCTGCGCCGATTGCCACCGGTCCACCGCGCCGGGCGCCACCTCGCACGACCTCGTCGGCTCGCGTTATTCCAAGCGCGGCCCCGACAACTGGCTCTGCGAAAACTGCCACTCGCCCACGCCTCACTGGTGGATCGCCAACGGCGTTTTCTACAACGCCCACACCGGCCGGGTCAGTTGCCAGGCCTGCCACATCCCGCATTACGCCACCGGCGGCAAGGCCACCAAGATGTCGTGGGACTGGTCCACCGCCGGAATCAAAAATACCAACGGCGCCAACCTCCAAATCAAGGACGCCGCCGGCAACACCCTCTACGACACCATGAAGGGCAGCTTCACCTGGGCCTCGAACGTGGTGCCCGAGTATGTCTGGTTCAACGGGGACGTCATCTACACGGAACTGAGCGACCCGATTGACGCCAGCACCACGGTGACGCTGAACCAGTTGCAGGGCCGGGCCGGCGAAGGACGCGCCCGCATTGTTCCCGTCAAACGTTTCACCGGCATTCAACCCTACGATCCCGTCTATGGCACGCTGGCCGTGCCACATCTTTTCGCCACCAATGCCACCGACATCGGCGCTTACTGGAAAAGCTACAACTGGACCAACGCCATCGCGGTCGGCATGGCGGCGGCCGGCCAGCCCTTCAGCGGCCAGGTCGGCTGGGCAAACACGGAAATGTTCTGGATTCAAAACCACATGGTCGCGCCCAAGGAAAAGGCCCTCACCTGCAAGGACTGTCACCTGCCCGGCGGCCGCCTGAACTTCGCCGCCCTCGGCTACGCTCCCGAACGCGCCGTCCGCCTCGAAACCCTCCTCGGCTTCGCCGTCGGCATTGAGGCCCGTCCTGAAGGAGTCCGCCTGCGCTGGCCGGGCACCACTGGCTTCAGCTATCGCGTGCAATCCACGGATGACCTGGCCGCCGGCCAATGGGCGGACGAGCCGGGCGGACTCTTCCAGCCCGCCGCCGCCGGGGAACTGGTGTGGACAGCCCCCGCCGCTGGGGCGGCCGATCAACGGTTCTACCGCGTGGTCCGCAACGCTCGCTGAGCGCCGGGGCCGCCGCCAAACCACTGCCGCCCGGCAGGTGGCCCCTGTTGCCATGACCATCGTGCTGCCCCTGCATGAACACCGCCTGGCCCCGGTGCTCGACACCGCCACCCGCCTGCTGGTGGTGCGCTGGCGGCGCGGGCGGGAAGTGGCCCGGGACCAGGTTGCCCTGCCCGTCGGCGCGCCGGCGGAACTGGCTGATGTGCTGGCCGGTCTGCGCCCCGACGTGCTGTTGTGCGGGGTCTTGAGCCGAGAACTGGAACAGGCCCTTGCCCACGGCAAATGGCGCATCATCCGGCACCTGTGCGGCGACGCGGAGGAACTGCTCCACGCTTTTCTCACCGGTCGCCTTGCCGCGCCGCGATTCTGTTTGCCCGGCTGCCGGCCCGCCGACATGCTGCGGCGGCGAAACCGTCCGGCCCACCCCGCTTTTTCAAAGCCATGAATCCCCTCCGTCTCGTGATCATCGGCGGCGTGGCCGCTGGCGCCAGCGCCGCCGCCCGCGCCCGCCGCCTCTCCGAAACTGCCGCCATCACCCTGCTCGAACGCGGCCCCGACGTCTCGTTCGCCAACTGCGGCCTGCCCTACTACATCGGCGGCGAAATCAAACAGCGCGACGCCCTCGCCGTGCAGACGCCGCAGACGCTCAAGGCCCTGCTCAATCTCGACGTGCGCACCAGCACCGAGGCCACGGCCATTGATCGCCCCGGCAAACGCGTGCGGGTCCGCGCCCTTGCCAGCGGCACCGAGGAATGGCTGCCCTACGACAAGCTCATTCTCGCGCCCGGCGCCGTGCCGGTCCGCCCACCGCTCCCCGGCATTGACGACCCGCGTATCTTCACGTTGCGCTCGCTGTCGGACATGGACCGCATCAAGGCCGCCGCCACCGATGCCCGGCGCGTCACCGTCATTGGCGCGGGGTTCATCGGCCTGGAAATGGCCGAGCAGTTCGTCCACCTCGGCAAACAGGTCACGCTCGTCGAAATGCTCGACCAGATTCTGCCCCCGCTCGATCGGCCCATGACCCTGTTGATGGAAGATGAACTCCGGCGGCGCGGCGTGGAACTCATTCTCGGCGACGGCATCGCCGGTTTTTCCGGCGGAACGGGGGTGACGTGCCGCCTCCAATCGGGTCGCGAGGTCGCCGCCGATCTCGTGGTGTTGAGCATCGGCGTGCGGCCCGACTCCGCGCTGGCCCGCGCCGCCGGCCTCGAACTGGGCCCCCGCGGCCACATTCGCGTGAACGAGTTCATGCAGACCAGCGACCCCGACATCTACGCGGCGGGCGACGTCATCGAGGTGAAGGATTTCGTCAACGGCGAACCCTGCGCCGTGCCCCTGGGCGGGCCGGCGAACCGCCAGGGCCGGCTCGCAGCGGACCACATTTTTCGCCCGGCACAAGCAAAGCCCTACGCCGGCGCGCTGGGCACCGCGATTGTCCGCGCCTTCGACGTGGCCGCCGGGTTGACCGGTTGGTCCGAGAAACGGCTGCGCGCCGCGGGTCGGCCCTTTCACACCATCACCGTCAACGACAACCATCACGCCGGCTATTATCCCGGCGCGAAACCGATGCTCCTGAAGCTGCTCTGGGAACCCGGCTCGGGCCGCGTGCTCGGCGCGCAGGCCACCGGTTTCCTCGGCGTGGACAAGCGCCTCGATGTGCTGGCCACGGCCATCTTCGGCGGCCTCACCATTGACGATCTGGCCCAGCTCGAACTCGCTTACGCGCCCCCCTTCGGTTCGGCCAAGGACATTGTGAACCTCGCGGGCTTCACGGCGGTGAATGCCCGCGATGGCCTCGTCACGCCGGTGGATGCGATCCCGGCTGACCCCGCCGTGCAGGTGGTGGATGTCCGCCCCGCGCCGCTGGTGCAGGCGCACCCGCTCAAGCAGGTGCGCTCGGTGAACATCCCGCTCGCGCAGTTGCGCCAGCGGCTGGGCGAGCTGGACCCGGCGCGTCCGGTCGTAACCGTGTGCGCTTTTGGCAAGACCGCCTACTTCGCCGCGCGCATCCTGGCGCAGCACGGCTTCCAGGCGGCAACCCTCACGGGCGGCATCCGCGCCCATTACGATCCACGCACGCCGGCCAAACTGCCAACGCCCTGAGCCACACCAACTCCCAACAGCCCGCTTAAACCCGCGCATGAGTTAGGGCACTACTTTACCAACCCCGGTGGCGGACCGTTGCCGCCGCCGTAAATTCCCCCCCGTCATGGACGTGCTGTTTCTGTCCCGCCTCCAGTTCGCCTTCACCGTTGCGTTTCATTACATCTACCCGCCGCTGAGCATCGGGCTGGGCGTGTGCCTCGTCATCATGGAGGGCCTGTGGCTCAAGACCGGCAACCCGATCTACCACCAGATGGCGCGGTTCTGGACCCGGGTGTTTGCCCTCACCTTCGCCATTGGCGTGGCGACCGGCATTGTGATGGAGTTTGAGTTCGGCACCAATTGGGCCACCTACTCGCGCTTCGTCGGGGACGTGTTCGGCAGCGCGCTTGCGGCCGAGGGCATCTTCGCCTTCTTCCTCGAATCCGGCTTCCTCGCGGTGCTGCTGTTCGGCTGGGACAAGGTGAGCCGCAAGGTGCATTACTTCGCCACCTGGATGGTCTGCCTGGGCGCGCACTTCAGCGCGGTCTGGATCGTGGTGGCCAATTCCTGGATGCAGACGCCGGCGGGCTATCGCATCGAGGAAACCCCGCTCGGGCCGCGCGCCGTCATCACGGACTTCTGGGCGATGGTCTTCAACCCCTCCTCGGTGGACCGGCTCTCCCACACCCTCATGGGCTGCTGGCAGGCCGGTGCGTTCCTGGTCATCAGCGTGAGCGCGTTCTACCTGCTGCGGCGGCGGCACGAGGCGTTCGCCAAGGCTTCGATGAAGGTCGGCCTCGCGGTGGCCGTCGTGGCCTCGCTCATGCAACTGGTCACCGGCCACTCCAGCGCGCTCGGCGTGATCAAGAACCAGCCGGCCAAGATGGCCGCCTTCGAGGGCCACTATGAAACCGGCGAACTGCCCATCTACCTCTTCGGCTGGGTGGACGAAAAGAACGAGCGCGTCCACGGCCTCGCCCTGCCGGCCCCCCTGAGCCGGTTGATGCTCGGCGGCCTGGCCAACGTGAAGGGCCTGCGCGAATACCCCCCGGAGGACCGCCCCCGGGTGAACACCAACTTCCAGCTCTACCATCTCATGGTCGGCATCGGCTTCGCGCTGATCGCGCTCTCGCTTGCCGCCGCGTTTCTCTGCTGGCGCGGGCGGCTGTTTGAAAAACGCTGGCTCCTCTGGCTGCTGGTGTTCTCCGTGCTCGGGCCGCAGATCGCCAACCAGGCCGGCTGGTTCGCCGCCGAAATGGGCCGCCAGCCCTGGATTGTCTATGGCCTGCTCCGCACCTCCGAAGGGTTGTCCGCCGTCGTCAAGGCCGAGGCCGTGCTGACCTCGCTGATCCTGTTCGCCCTCATTTACGTCCTGCTGTTCGCGGTGTTCGTCTATCTGCTCAACGACAAGATCAAACACGGCCCGGACGACGCGGACCTCGTCCCCACCGGCAAACTCGCCCTGCCGACCCGCCCGAAACCGGACGCGGCCCCGCCCGCCCCACCCGTTTAACCCTTTACCCCGTCTCCCATGTCCTACCCTGACTGGCTCGATTTGAACGCCACCTGGTTCGTGCTCGTGGGTGTTTTGTTCACCGGCTACGCGCTCCTGGACGGCTTCGACCTCGGCGTCGGGGCGCTGCATCTGTTCACCAAAAAGGACGAGCACCGCCGCATCATGCTCAACGCCATCGGCCCCGTGTGGGACGGCAACGAGGTCTGGCTCGTCACCGGCGGCGGCGCGCTCTTCGCGGCGTTTCCCAACGTGTATGCCACGGTGTTCAGCGGTTTTTACCTCGCGTTCATGTTACTGCTCGTGGCGCTGATCTTCCGCGCCGTGGCCATCGAATTCCGCAGCAAGCAGCCCATGCGCTGGTGGCGGCAGATGTGGGACGTGGGCTTCGCCGTCGGCAGCGTGCTCTCGAGCTTCCTCATCGGCGTGGCGATGGGGAACATCGCCTGGGGCGTCCCGATTGACGAACGCGGCGAGTTCGCCGGCACCTTCCTCGGACTGCTCCATCCCTACGCCCTCCTGCTGGGCGTCACCACCGTGGCGCTCTTCGCCATGCACGGCGCGTTGTATGTCGTGATGAAGACCGAGGGCGAACTGCACGACATGGTCCGCGGCTGGGTGAACAACACCATCATTTTCTTCATCATCTGCTACGCCGTCACCACCATGGCCACGCTCATTTACGTGCCGCACATGGCCGCCGCCGTCCGGGCCAACCCGTGGCTGTTCGCCGTGGCCGTGGCCAACATGCTCGCCATCGCCAACATCCCCCGCGAAATCCACCATGGCCGTGATTTCCGCGCGTTCCTCTCGTCCTGCGTCGCCATGATCGCGCTGATGACGCTGTTCGGCCTCGAGATGTTCCCCAACCTCGTCCTCAGCAACCCCAACCCCGCCCACAGCCTCACCATCTACAACGCCGCCTCGTCCCCCAAGACGCTCGCCATCATGTTGAACATCGCCCTCATCGGCGTGCCCGTCGTCCTCGCCTACACCGTGAGCATCTACTGGATTTTCCGGGGCAAGGTGAAACTCGACAAGATGAGCTATTAACCGCCCGCTTTCCCATGAAGCATCTGCTCCCGCTCCTCCCGCTCGCCGCGCTGCTCGCCGGTTGTTCGCGCCCGGCGGAACCCGTCGCCCCGCCCGCACCACCGCCGCCGCTTTCGCCGGAAGTGCAGCAACGCGCCGCCGAACGCGGCCGCCAGATCGCCGCCGCCACCTTCAGCGTTCTCTCCTCGAACCTCCAATCCGCCATCCAGTCCGGCGGCGTGGTCAACGCGCTTCCGTTCTGCTCGCTGGCCGCCGCCCCGCTCACCAAAAGCGTGGCCCAGGAACACGGCGTTTCCGTCCGCCGTGTCACGCACCGCCCGCGCAACCCCGCCGCCCGCGCCAATCCTCAAGAAGCCGCCGTGCTCGAAGGCTTCGCCGCCGCCATCGCCGCCGGGGCCACCAATCCACCGCCGACCGCCGTGGTCACCAACCTGGTCCCCGGTCACGCCACTTATTTCGCGCCCATCCTGTTGTCCCACACGCTTTGCCTCCAATGCCACGGCGACCCGGAACGCGACATCCCGCCGGATGCCCTCGCCACCTTGCGCCGCCTTTATCCGCAGGACGAAGCCACCGGTTTCCAGCCCGGCCAGCTCCGGGGCCTATGGCGCATTGACCTTCCCCTCGCCGCGTTGAACGACCCCATGCCGGAGGCCGCCCCGTCTCCCTGAGCCAGGTTACAAAACTGTAATCTGCCCTTGAGCCGGGCCTTCACGACGGGCGGGAACCATTGCCGCATGAGCTGGAAAGAACGCCCAACCCCTTCCCGCCTACGCTGCGCCGGCATGGTGCTGCTGGGACTGTTGCTGGCGGGCGGCCTGAACGCCGCCGAACTGGCTGACTTCACCACCCCGCTCTTCAGCGGCGCCGGCAACTGCGCCTTCTGCCACGACCCGTGGACGCCGAACGACACCCGCAGCGGCGCGCCCCTCGCCACCGACTGGCGCGCCACCATGATGGCCCACTCGTTCAAGGACCCGCTCTGGCAGGCCGTCATGGCGGCGGAGGTCCGGGAAAATCCCGCCCGCCAATCCCTCATCGAGGACAAATGCCAGACCTGCCACGCGCCGCTGGCCCGCACCCAGGCCCGCGCTGACGGCACGACCGCCCTCGCCTTTGCCGCCGCCCGGACGTCGCCGCTCGCAGGGGAAGGCGTGGGCTGCACGCTCTGCCACCAGATTCAGCCTGCGAACCTCGGCACGCCCGCCAGCTTCACCGGCCATTATGAGATCGGCACCAACCGTCTCATTTACGGCCCCTACGAAGACGTCGTCACCCGCCCGATGCAGCGGCACGTGAATTACACTCCCGTCCACGGCGCGCACACCCAGGACTCGGCCCTCTGCGGCACCTGCCACACCTTGTTCACGCCCATCCTCGATGCGGCGGGCAATGTCGCGGGCGAGTTCGCCGAACAAACGCCCTACCTCGAATGGCGCAACAGCGACCATGCCCGCGCGGGCCGGCATTGCCAGGACTGCCACATGCCCCGCGTCGAGCAGCCGGTCAAGGTCAGCAGCCGGCCGCCGTGGCTGGAGCCGCGCGCGCCGTTCTGGAAACACCAGTTCGTCGGCGGCAACGCCTTCATGCTCACGTTGCTGGCGAACAACGCGAAGCCCCTCGACGCCAACGCCACGCCCGCGCAATTCCAACCCCTGATCGCCGAGGCCCGCGCCCAGCTCCAACGCGCCGCCCGGTTGCAAGTCGCCGGCGAACGCGCCAACGACACGTTGACCCTGCGCGTCGAGGTCGAGAACCTCACCGGCCACAAGTTCCCCACCGGCCATCCCTACCGCCGCGCCTGGCTGCACGTCCGGGTGCGCCGCGCCAACGGACGGACCCTCTTCGAATCCGGCGCGGCGGACAAAACCGGCGCGTTGCCCGGACTGCGGGACGGCTTCGCGCCGCATTACGACGTCATTACCCGGCCCGACCAGGTGCAGATTTATCAGTCCGTCATGGCCGACCTCGAAGGCAACGTGACGTGGTCACTGCTGCGCGGGGCCGCCTATTACAAGGACAACCGCCTGCCGCCGCGCGGTTTCGCGACCACCGGACCGGAGGCCGCGCACGTTGCGATTGCGGGCGAGGCGGCGCAGGATGACAATTTCCACGCAGACGCGAGTGGCCGGGATACCGTGACCTACCTGATCCCGTTGCGCGGCGAATCCCGGCCGGTGCAGGTCGAGGTCGAATTGCTCTACCAGGCCGTGCCGCCGGAAAGCATCGCCCGCCTGCGGGACGCGCCGGGACCGGAGGCCGCCACGCTGCGGCGTTTGCTGGCCCGCCAGCCGAACCGGCCGGAGCCGGTCCAACGCGCCGCCCTGAAGCTGTGAAAATTCTCGTTGTCGAAGACGAAAAGAAAATCGCCTCCTTCATCCGCAAGGGACTGGAGGCCGCGGGCTTTGTCGTGGACGTCAGCCATCACGGCGACGAAGGTTTCACGCTCGCCACCACCCGCCCCTACGACGCGCTCGTGCTCGACATCATGCTGCCGGGCAAGGACGGCCTCAGCATCCTGCGCAACCTCCGCGAACGCAAAATGACCGTGCCCGTCATCCTCCTCACCGCGCGCAGCGAACTGAACGAACGCCTCGAGGGCCTCAACCTCGGCGCGGACGATTACCTCACCAAGCCCTTCTTCATCGAGGAACTCATCGCCCGGCTCCACGTCGTTACCCGGCGCGCTTCTGGCGCGAGCCAGAGCATCCTCGCCGTCGAAGACCTGACCGTGAACCTCCTCACCCGCGAGGTGAAGCGCGGCGACCGCAAAATCGAACTCACCGCCCGCGAGTTCGCCCTGCTCGAAAGCCTGATGCGCTCGCCGGGCCGCGTCCTGACGCGCGCCCAGATTTGCGAGCAGGTGTGGGATTACCACTTCGACCCCGGCACCAACCTCGTCGAGGTCTATGTCCAGCGTCTGCGCAAGAAGGTGGACGAAGGCGCCCCCGTGAAGCTCATCGAAACCATCCGCGGCGTCGGCTACCGCATCAAAGGACCGGAGTGAAATCCAAATTCCGAATCCCGAATACCGAAAGAAGCCTGACGCGGCGAATGTCGCAGTCGGCAGAATTCTGCGCACAACCCCAGGGCAATGGATTTCCAAAGCGCGCCCGGAAGCGCGCCAGCGTCTTGGACTGCGGCAGCCCTCTGCCGCTTTCCCTTTCGGATTTCGAATTTCGGACTTCGAGCTTTTAACCCGCCATGCCCTTCCGCCTCAAAATCGCGTTGCTCTCGGCCCTCATCTCCGGGCTGGTGCTCGTGGCCTTCGGCGTGACCGCGTGGGTGCTCGTCAGCCGGCAGAAGCTCGAAAGCGTGGATACTGAAATCCGCTCGCTCGCCGCCCGGCATCCCGGATGGATTGCCAGCCGTGGCAACTACCAACGCCTCGACGACGCGCTCAAGTTCATCTTTGGCGAGGCGCACGCCAATCAGATCCTCCTGCTTGTGAAGGAAGCCGACGGCCCCGTGCTGCACACCTCGACCGGCTGGCCCAAAGAACTGGACCCCGCCCAACTCGACTTCACCCTCGCCGATGACCCCAACGCCATCACGCTGGGCGGTGGCGGCGGCGGACGCGGGCGCGGCGGCGGGGACGGGGGCGGCATGGGCCGCGGACTGGGTCCCGGCGGCGGCATGGGCCAGGTCACGTTCACCAAGATTCCGAAATTTCAAACCGTCCGCGCCGCCGACACCGAATGGCGCCTCGGCTTCTTGGGCACCGCCGACACCACGCTCGTCATCGGCCTCAACCTCGCCGGTCCGCGCGCCGAACTGAACCGCCTCCGCAACGCCTTCCTCCTCGCGCTGCCCGTCGCCCTCCTCGCCGTCGCCCTCGGCGGCTGGCTCGTCGCCGGCCGCGCGTTGCGTCCGCTGCGCGCCATCGCCGACACCGCCGAGCGCGTCACCGCCAGCGGCTTGGACCAGCGCATTCCCGCGTCCGACGAAGACCCTGAAATCGCCCGCGTCATCCAGGTGTTGAACCGCATGATGGACCGCCTCGAAGCCAGTTTCCGCCAGGCCACGCGGTTCAGCGCCGACGCCTCGCACGAACTCAAAACGCCGCTCGCCATCATGCAGGGCGAACTCGAGACCGCGTTGCAGACCGCCGCGCCCGGCTCGAAGGAGCAGCAAACCTTCAGCGCGTTGCTCGAAGAAACCCAGCGCCTCAAAACCATCACCCGCAGCCTCCTCCTCCTCGCCCAGGCCGACGCCGGCCAGCTCCCGCTGACCCGCGAACCGGTCAACCTCACCACGACCCTGCGGGGCATCATCGAGGACGCACAAATCCTCGCCGACGAAGCGGAGTTGCAGTTTGAAGTGGACCTGCCTGCCGACGTGACCGTCCAGGCCGACCGCGCCCTGCTGCACACCGCGCTGCTCAACCTGCTCGTCAACGCCGTGAAATACAACGAACCCGGCGGCCGCATCCAGATCCGCCTCGACGCCAAGGAGAACGGCGTCACCCTCGAAGTGGGCAACTCCGGCCCCGGCATCGCCCCGGCGGAGCAGGCGAAAATTTTCGACCGCTTCCATCGCGTCGAAGCCGCCCGCAGCCGCAACGTGGACGGCATCGGCCTGGGCCTGAGCCTCGCCCGCGAAATCCTCCGCGCCCACGGCGGCGACCTCACGCTGAAAGAAAGCCGCCCCGGCTGGACAGTGTTTGAACTGCGATTGCCCTCCTCCCCGTAGCGGC
>JBKBTZ010000065.1:0-18594 GCA_046290825.1 Limisphaerales bacterium | reverse complement strand
TTCCAAAGCCGGGGGGGAGTAAACCGTCGAGGTGCGCATGAGCATCCTGAGCCAGCTTTGCCTTGGTTCCAAAGCCGGGGGGGAGTAAACTGAACGTCATCCTCTCCGGCCCGACCGGCTGCTTTGCCTTGGTTCCAAAGCCGGGGGGGAGTAAACCCCCGGCGAACACAACCGCATCGCCGGTATGCTTTGCCTTGGTTCCAAAGCCGGGGGGGAGTAAACTCGGGCCGGAGGGCCAGGTGCCCGAAGGCGCTTTGCCTTGGTTCCAAAGCCGGGGGGGAGTAAACGGGCGGCGGGGTGGGTCATGGGTTTGGGAGGCTTTGCCTTGGTTCCAAAGCCGGGGGGGAGTAAACTGCAGATTCGATCCGGTTGAGCCGGAGAATCTTGCGCTACGCCCCCAGGTTTTTTGTTCGGCATTTGCGGCCTACCAAAGTTGAATTTGCTCCGGCATATCCTCGGGTGGCTCCTCCTTGGCTGGAGAACCATGCAGGACGAAGCCTGATTCCCATTGCACCCGCGTGAGAAACCACGCCCGCACCGAGCCTTCCGGCGGCAGGTGTTTTTTAAGCCGGTCCAGATGCGTCTCTTGTCGGGCGAAGGTTACGCAGGAGCGGGCATAGACGCTCCATTGAATCATCAAATACCCGTCGTCGAGGAGGTAATCGCGGAATTGCGTGGCGCGTTTCCGCTGCTCCTTGGTCTGCACGGGCAGGTCAAAGGCGACGAGCAGCCAGCCCATTTTGTAGCGGTCCGGGTCCACCGGAGAGGTTGGTTGGCCAATGGCCGGGTTCAGGTTGCCACGGGCGATAGGGACGAACGGCGTTTTCCATCACCGCGCGGCGGAAGCTGCGGATCACGCCCTCAATGACGCCGCGGATTTCGAGCGTAAACTCCAGATGCTCGACGCGCTCCAGCACGAAGCCGGTGACCCAAGCCCGATATTCCTTGGTCACCTGCCAGGCAGCCGGGTCGGGGTGCTGGCGGGTCCATTGCCAGACGCGCCAGTCCACACAGGGGCGGAACGGTTCCATCAAATCGTAGGCGAGCGGCGTGGCCCGTTCGCGAGGGGCGTGCGCGAGGCCCCACGTCGGGTCCAGCCCGACGGCGAAGAGCTTTTGCAGCACCGTCGAAAGCAGGACGGCGTAACCGTAATTCAGCAGCGCGTTAAGGCCGCCTTCCCCGCCCGTGTCGCGGCGGAAACTCTCCTGGCCAAGCGCGCGTCCGAAGAGGCTCCAGAACAGCCGCGCGCAGACCGCCTCCTTCCGTTCGTCGCGCAACCCGGCTGCGCGGCGCAAATCCGGCAGCGCGGCGTCATCCGGGGCGAGTAGCGTGGCCAGCGCGACTTGGTTGCGGCATTTGGCGTCAATCGTTCGCCGCCACAGGGCGTCGCGCACGCGCGGCTCCAGATCCAGCACGGCGCGGCTCAGGAGCGTGTCGGTGCTGCGGTTGGCCGGGAGCACCAGGCTGACGGGCTTGAAGGATTCGCAGAGGATCAGCGCGACCCCATGTTTCGCCGCCTCCAGGAATAAGTGGCTGTGGATTTGGGCCGAGAAACTGGTGATCAGAATGGCGGCGACATCCTCCAGCGGCAGGGCGCGCTCGCCCTGGTCGGTGTGGCAGGTCAACTGCCCGTTCCGGCAGGAGAGCGAGCAGTTGGGCGCGTCTATGCTGACGATGTGGTAGGCCATCGCAGCAGCCCATGCAGCAGGAGCTTTGCCGAAAACCGACCGGATTGCCAAGCGGGGCGACCGTTCGAAGCAGGACGGCGGCCATCCCTGACTGTGATAGCGTTGCCGCTGCTGGCCCGGGGAATGGACCATGCGCAGTTCGGGAATCCTCGATTATTCCCGGCGGCCAGCCACGTGCGGATGGCAATTCCGGGCGGCGGGATGCCCCGGCCGGGTCGGTCAGGCCGACTGGCTACTTGAATGGCTGCTCGGCGACCAGGCTTTCCGGGAGGCCAGTCAGGTCGGTGTCCGTGCCGTCGGGCCGCCAGACGATGCGGCCATCCTCCAGCAGGCGGACCACCACGCCGTGCAACGAGCCGCGCAGCGTCTTTACGCGATCGCCAGGCCGGAAGTCGGCGGATTGGGAGAGGGTTTCGATGATTTCCACCATGGCCTCGCGGCCAAGGACGCCGGCAATGTAGTGGGCGACTGCGGAAGTGATTTCACGGCGACGGCTTGGTGGCAGGTCTGCGAACAACGCAGCAACGATCTGGCGGGCGATGTCGGCAAACGTGTTGCCGTTGAAGAACAAGAAGGGGGCGCGGCGATGGCACTGACGCAGGAATTCTATGAACTCGGCGAGGGAGACGACTTGCTGTCGCTTTTCTTCCCACTCGCTGCGGCACGCCTCTTGAGTCTCTCGATTAAAGCCGTGCTGCGCGCCTCCTCTTGCGCACGCTCCTCGGTTGTAGCCGATGACAGACTCCCAACTCCACTTCTTGATAAAAGCGGCTCGGGCTTGTAGCGGTGATTGTTCGCCAGGACTTCCTCCAGGATGTCCTCGTCCGTCAGGTGCTCCAGCAGGTCCAGTCGGAGTTTCATCGGACATAATCTAGTTGGGTTGTAGTAGCGATGCAACAGGGCCATGAAGTCGAGTAGGCAGGATCCTGATGCGACCAGTGCCCAGGGATTCAAGTGAAACCTCCCGCCAAACCCCCAGCCCTTTACTCTCCATCATCACTCGATCGGGTGCGCCGAGATCAAGTTTGTTGCCTTGCTTCACACTGAACACCCGCCAGATGCCGTTCTTAGGGGCCATCTTCTTTTCCAAGCCGGAAATCTCGACCAACATGCCGTTCCGGATAATCCGCGGCCGCTGGCCGCCATTCCGTTCCACGAGGCTTTTCTCGCCGTTCAAGCCCTTGAAAATGCGGGCGTGGACCTTGTGCCACGGGATGATGACGAACTTCTCCTCGCCCTCCGGCGCGTGGTCGAGAATGGCCGCACCGAAGTTGTCGGTGATGACGCGAACGCCCTTCTGACGCTTGAGTTTGCCGTCGCCGTCCGGCGGATTCAGTCCGAGGAGTTTGCCGGGGGCTTCGTTTGTGTCTTTGGGTTTGGGGCGCACGCCGGTCTTGGCGTCGCGCGGCGCTTGTTGCCGCAAGTCCACGCGGCCGTCCTCGCGAACTCGCAGGACGCGGCGGGTGTTTTCCTCGACCTTGATGCCACTCATATCCGCCGGGACATGCTGGACGACGCGCTTTTCGGCGAGGCGGGCGCGGAGTTGCTGTTTCAATTCCTCCGGCAGGTCGGTCAAGTGCATTCGACCTTCGCTGTCGGCCTGGTAGAGGCCGGTGGCGCGCAGCAATGCGGCCTCCTGTGGGCCGGGGCGGCGCTTGGTCATGGCCAGCCACAGGCGGCGGTCGTCATCGGCGTCGCGATCCGTGCCGGCTTTGACCATCGCGGACCAGACCGTGCCGTGGCGCGGGAAATAATGCGCGGCCAGTCCCACCACGCAGGCATCGAGTGCGTGGTGCAGGTGCGTGATGTTGCGGATGTCCTCTTTCTTTTTCACGCGGCGGACAGTCTGGAGCTCGCCGGTGTCGGGATTGCGTTCCTGCACTTGCTCCATGACGGCGGGGTTGGCGGCTTCCAGGCAACCCGTGAGTTTCCACGCTTTCCGAACTTCACCGATGACCGAGCCGGGAATGGAATTGACCGGCGGGCGGTGCGCCGGCGGAAAGGCGCGCTGCAGCACCTGCGCACCCAGCCGGACGAGGTGGCTGGTCACGGTGAGGTCGCGCGGGGTGAATTCTTTTTCCTCGTAGGTTTCGGTGAGCAGACGGTGGAGGCGGCGCTTCTTGCGGGCGCGGTCGTCCTCGTGGCCCTTGCGGGTATCGAGGCTGGCGACGTGTTTTTGATATTCGGCCAGCGACATGATGGAAAGTTCGGGCCGGCCAGGAACGGGCTTGCCGCCTTCCTCGCGGATGAACTGCATGGCGGTGCGCTTGCCTTTCCACTTGTTGACCTCGTTCCAGGTGATGACGAGCGAGTCGAGCGAATCGCTCTGGCGGTCGGCGTGCGGGATGATGTGCTCCTTGTCCATGACGCCGTCGAGCAAGGTGTCAATGTTGTAGTCCTTGCCGGTGTAAGGGCAACGCCAGCCGAGGTCTTCGGCCACGCGGGCTTTGCGAATGATGCCGGCGGTGACGCGAAGGCTGCGGCGCTGGCAGGCTTCCTCGACTTTGGCGGCAACCCGTTTGAAATCGCCGAGCCGCAAACCCAAATCCTGCTCCTGTTCCTTGCGCGTTTTGCCCGAGAGGTCGCGTAGGTCGCGGGCGACTTCAATGGTCATGGCGGCGATGCGGGACTTGTCGCCGTTGGCGAACTCGGGCGCGGCGATGAGGTCATTCAACAGCCGTTCGAGGATCAGCAGGCGATGGCGGATGAGGTGGTTGTTGGTTTGTTCTTCGAGGCGGCGCTGGAGTTGGGCTTCCTTGAGTTCGTTGGTCTGGCACAGGCAGCCGCGCGGCTGGGTGGCATCTTTCTCGGCGCGAGGATCAAAGCTTTGCATCACTTCGTCGTAAGCCTGCCGCAACACGGGCCGGGCGTAGGGTGCGCGACCGGAGGCGACGCGCTTCCAGTCCACGCGCAGTTCCTCCGCAAGCAATTCCTCGCGGGTGGGCGGGGCTTGTTTCTTGGAGCGTTTGGTGTTGGCGGCATCGAGCACGCGCTGGATTTCGACGTCGAAGGTGGCAAGTGCGGACGAAAGACCGCCAGGTTTTGGAGTGCGGCAGTCCTCTGCTGCTATTGCGGCTTCTGCGGGGCGGTCGGAAAGCGGCAGAGGGCTGCCGCAGTCCAAGACGCTGCCGCGCGAAACCTGCGCCTCCTCCGACAACCAACGCCGCACATCGGCGAGTTTGACGGCTTTGCCGCGGGTCAGTTGGCCGTAGAGCCGTTTGCGGAAACGCTCCGGCAGGGCGTCGAGCGCGGCCGCGAGTTTGCTTTTGCGAATCTCCGCGCGGGCGGGGTCGAGAACCAGCGCCTTTTCGGCGTCGGGATGCAACAGCAGGGCGTCGAGGTTGTCGCGCGGTGGTTTTTCGGGCCAGCCAGTGATCTGGCGAACGGCGTCCTTGAACTCGCCTTTGGTGAACGCGCCTTGTTTTTCCGCCAGCGCGGTAAGTTGCTTCCGTTCCTCGGCGGTGAGGGGGCGGGTTTTCGGTTCGCCGGGTTTCGCGCCGAAGATGTTGGCAATTTGCATGGCCCAGCGGTAGCGGAGGAACTCGCGCGTGGCTTTGGACGGGAGCTTGGATTGTTTTGCTGCCTCCTTGTGCGCGTCGTCGGGTGAAAAGCCGGCGGCGAGCAGTTCGGCGCGGCGTTTGGCGTAATGAATCGGGCAGACGCCGATGATGCGGTTGTCGAAGCGGGGGATGACCTGGCCGAACAACAAACCGCCGTGGTAGCGTTTGGGCAGTTGGATGGCCGGGCAGGGGATGGTGCGCCAGGCGTCGCGGTCGCGCAGCGGGTCAACGTCGTTGCCGAGCAGGGTGCGGATGAGGGCATCGTCGAGCTTGGGAAGCTTGCCTTTGAGCGCGGTGAGCAGGGCGCGGACTTCGGGCCAGACAACTTCTTTCCGGAGGAACGCGGCGTTCAGGCCTTTGAAGTGTTTGGGCTTTTCCTTGCGTTTGCCCTGCTGCCATTCGGCGGCTTCGCGTTCGTAGCGCGCGGTGTAGGCGGCGATGGTTTCGGCCATCGTGCGCGTGCCCAACTTCTCCATCTCGGCATGGGCGATCTTGACCTTCTCAGTGTCCGGCATGTCGTCGTCCTCAAGCGCCGCTTCCTCGCCGCGATTGGCCCAGGGCGGGGCGAAGTAGCCGCGATTGTGGGCATACCAGCGGAGGATGTCCCAAAGCTCGGGCCAACCGACTTCGGGCAGGGGTTTGCCTTCGCGGGCGGCGGCGAGGATTTCGGCGGCGCGTTGCCACGCGAAGCTGTCGCCATCGCCCTGCAACTGGCGCGTGGCGGCGGTTTGTTCCAAATAGGGTTTGAGTAGTTCGAGCAGCCGGGGGATGGCCGGGGCGCTCTCTCCTTGCAGATGGTGGGAGAGGAAGCGGGCGAGCAGTTCGATGCGTTTGCGGGTGGCGCGGACGTGGCGGCGTTGCTGGCGGTATTGGCGGCGCTTTCTGGCCAGGCAGTCATCGGCGCCGAACGTCACAACACCCGTGCCGAGGATGTCCGGGTGCCCGCCGGTGCCGTTGGGGTGTTTCAGCACTGCCCAGCCGATGGAGCTGTGGCCCACATCGAAAGCGAGGTGGAGGTCGGCGAGATTTTGCTTGGAGGTCATGGTGGCCCTTTTGTATCAGAAGGGCGGAACCAAGACAAAGTGAGAGATGCAGACCGGTTCCCTGGGCGCCAGCCGCCCACACCGTGGAAAAACAGCATCCTCCAATTTGAACGGCCCGGGTCGCGCCCGGGCCGTTTTCTTTTCCAAAGCCAGCGTGCGGCAGACTTACCCCTCGCGGTCGTCGCCGGCGAGTTTGCGGTAGAGAGTGGCGAGGCTGACCCCCAGGAGCAGGGCGGCCTGTTCCTTGTCGCCGTTGGCGGTCTCCAGTGCGCGGGCCAGGTAGGACTGCTCCTGTTCGCGCAGGAAGACGCGTAGGGGCTTGAGCGGTTCCCCGGGTTTGCCACCCGGGTTTTGCGTGGTGGTGTTGCCCGGGGCATTGGCAAGCGCGGCGCCCGGAACGGCGGGGTTGGTTGCCGCGGCGGGCAGGGGGAAAATATCCGTGCCAGGATCACTGGCGGGGTGGAGGCCCGCTTTGGCGAGGAGGGACGGGGGCAGGTCGCCCAAGCGCAGGATGGCGCTCTCGGCGAGGACGGCCGCGCGTTCGATGGCGTTTTCGAGTTCGCGAACGTTGCCGGGCCAGTTCCAGTTCATGAGGAAATCCATCAGCGGACGGGTGACCTGGAACGGAGTGGCGCCGGGACGCTGGCGTCGGGCCAGGAAATGGGCGACGAGCAAGGGGATGTCGTCCTTGCGCTCGCGAAGCGGGGGCAACTGGATCTGAATGACGTTCAGGCGGTAGTAGAGGTCCTCGCGGAAGGTGCCCTCCTTGATGCGTTGTTCGAGGGGTTCGTTGGCGGCGGCGATGACGCGCACGTCCACAAAGCTGGGGACGTTGTCGCCAACGCGGCGGACTTCTTTCTCCTGCAGCACGCGCAGCAGCCGGCTTTGGAGAAGCGGCGACATGGCCCCGACCTCGTCGAGGAAGATGGTGCCGCCATCGGCTTCCTGGAACAGGCCCTTCTTGTCGGCGATGGCACCGGTGAACGCGCCGCGCCGGTGGCCGAACAGCTCGGATTCGAGCAGCGCCTCGGGGAGGGCGGAGCAGTTGATGGGGACGAAAGTGCCGTTCTGGCGGCGGCTGCTGAAGTGCAGGGCGCGGGCGACGAGTTCCTTGCCGGTGCCGCTTTCGCCGAGGACGAGCGCGGTGCTGTCGGTGTTGGCCACACGGTCAATGAGCCGGAAGACCTCCTGCATGGGCGGGGCGTTGCCGACGATCTGGCTGAAGCGATACTGGCGCTTGACCTCGCGGCGCAGGAAGGTGGTTTCGCTCAGGGCGGCGCTGTGCGTCAGGCCGCGCTGGATGCACAGGCGCAGCTCATCCATCTTGAACGGTTTCTCGAGGTAGTCGAACGCGCCCTGGCGCATGGCCTCGACGGCGGTGTCCACCGAGCCGTAGCCGGTGAGGACGATGGTGACGGGCGGCTGGGGCAGGGCGCGGGCCTTGCGGACCAGTTCAAGCCCTTGGGGGCTGTGCCGGTCGAGGTAGAGGTCGGTGAGGACCAGTTCGGGATGGTGGGTCTGCAGGCCGTCCACGGCCGCGGTCAGGGTGGTGCAGGGGATTACCTCATGCCCTTCGGCGCGCAGGATGTCCCCGACCATCTGAACCATTGTCAGTTCGTCGTCCACCAGCAGCACTTTGGCCATAGTCTTGTTCCGGTGCGGGCGTTGTCGGTTGCGGTCAGCGTTTGCTGACGACCTCGCTCAGCTTGAAGATGGGCAGGAACATGCAGATGACCATGCCGCCCACGACCACGCCGAGGAACACGATGAGGATGGGTTCGATCAACGACGTGAGGCCGGAGAGAGTCGTTTCAATCTCGTCATCGAGGAAGTCCGCGATGCGCTCGAGCATGGAGTCAATCTTGCCGGTTTGTTCACCGGCGGTGCACATGCGGATGATCATGTTCGGAAAGACGGGATGTTTGCCGAGGGCGGTCGAGATGCCCTCGCCGCGCTCAATGTCCACGGCGGCCTGTTTGATGGCCTTTTCCATGACCACGTTGCCGACCGTCTGGGTGACGATCTGGAGCACCTCCAGGATGGGCACGCCGCTGCGCACCAGCGAGGACAAGGTGCGGGCGAAGCGGGCGAGGCAGATTTTGTGGGCGATGGGGCCGAAGATGGGCAGCTTGATGCGGCGGGCGTCCCAGAAGGCGCGGCCCGACGGCGTCTTGATGAAATAGAGCCAGCCATAAACCACGACACCGGCCACGAGCGCCATCACATACCACCACGACTTCACGAAATGGCTGAGATTGATGAGCGCCTGCGTCGGGCCGGGGAGTTTCGCGCCAAAGCCGTCATACACTTCGCCGAACACCGGAATGACTTTCACGAGCAGGAAGATCGTGATGCCGATGGCGACGATGGTGACGATGGTGGGATACATCAGCGCGGATTTCACCTTGCGCTGGAGTTTGGCGGTGTTTTCGAGGTAGGTGGCCAGACGGGCGAGAATTTCCGCAAGCAAACCGCCCTTTTCACCGGCGGACACCATGCTGACGTAGAGGCGGTTAAAGACTTTGGGATGTTTGCTCAGGGCCTCCGAGAAGCTGTCGCCGCCCTCGACGCGGGTGCAGACGTCCTTGATGACGTCACGCATGACCTTGTTTTGCGTCTGTTCGGCCAGCGCCTGGAGGCATTGCACCATCGCGAGGCCGGCATCAATCATCGTGGCGAGCTGGCGGGTGAAAACCACGAGGTCCTGCAAGGCCACCTTGCCGCCGCTGGTGCGGCCCTTTTTGCCGACTTTCTCCTGAATGGAGACGACCAGCAGATTCCGATTAAGCAGGGCGGAAATGGCCGCCTGCTCGGTGGCCGCCTCGAGGGTGCTGCGGATCTCCCGGCCGGTGGCCGACTCGCGGGCGACATAGGTGAATGAGGGCATAGCGTCTTTTGATTGGTTGCGGCTGACCGTTGGCACGATCGGCCCTTGCACTGCGCCTCTTCAAGCAAGCCCTGTTCCAGCGTTGCCGCCCGCCTCGCAGGATTGAGACAAAGCCCGGCCCGGCGTGAAGGTTGAGAATGCGGCCATGCCAACCTCTGCCCCAAGTGGGGACAGTGCCCACGCGAGATTGGGCAGTGAACCGGCCGCCCGGCGTTTTGGCGGAGCGGCGGACGGCGGAACGAAAAAGCCCGCAATCGGGTCACTCCCAGATCGCGGGCGGGAAAAGGATGGTGGAGCCGAGGAGATTCGAACTCCTGACCCCCACAATGCCATTGTGGTGCTCTACCAACTGAGCTACGACCCCATCCGTAAGGGCGGGCACTCTAGGAGAAACGCCCGCCAAGTCAAAGATTTTTCCCGGTCAGAAAGAATCTTGACCCGCGGGCGCGTGGCGTTAGTGTGGCACCGCCTGATGGCCAACCTCCCCGACGGTTTTTCCCGCGCGAAGATTTGACCGCAGTCCGTTTCCCGTCCGGCCCGGTGTTTGAATGTTTCACCCGTTTGCCGGTCAGACGGAAGGCCGTTGCTGACCCGGTGGTCGGCGCACCAAACAGTTCCGAAACGATTTTTCCTCACCATGCCCAAGTTGCCTGCCAAGAAAAAGGCCGCCACGAAGCGCGCCAAATTGAAACCCGCTGCGGAGACGGTCGCGCCCGAAGCGATGGCTGAGTCCGCCGCCGTTCTGCCGGTCGGCGAAGCTCCGCCCGCCCCCCCGGCGGAGGACGACCTGCCGACGACCGCCGAAACGGTGGCCCGCGCCAAAGAGGAAGCCGCCCGGGAGGCCGCCGCCGAGCCGGCCCCGCGCACGCCTTCGAGCGGGGATTTGCGCCCGCCGACCACGCCGGTCGAAACGGCCCCGGAGGAGCCGCTGCCCGAGGTGCGTTACGAACAGCGAGGGGGCGGCCGCCGCGACCGCATCGCCGAGTCCCTGAACATCGCCGAGTTGCAGGCCATGGAAATGGCCCGCCTCAATAACATGGCGCGGCAGTTCGGGGTCGAGAACTACGGCACCATGCGGAAGCATGAGATCATCTACCACATTCTGCAGAAGAACGCCGAGCGCGCGGGCGTGCTGTTCACCGAGGGCGTGCTCGAGGTGCTGCCGGAAGGCTTCGGATTTCTGCGCTCGCGGGCGTTCAACTACCTGCCGTGTCCCGAGGACGTCTATGTGTCGCCCTCGCAGATTCGCCGGTTCGACCTGCAGACCGGCAACCTGATTGCCGGACAAATCCGCCCGCCCAAGGAAAAGGAAAAATTCTTCGCCCTGCTCAAAGTCGAGGCGGTGGACAACGAGGAGCCGGAGAAGGCCAAGAACAAGACCCATTTCGACAACCTCACGCCGCTCTTTCCCAACCAGCGGTTCATTCTCGAGACCACGCCCGACGAGTTGAACACGCGCGTGCTCGACCTGGTGTGTCCGATTGGCAAGGGCACCCGCGGCCTCATTGTCGCCCCGCCCCGCACCGGCAAGACCGTGCTCATGCAGAAGCTCGCGAACGCGATGCTCAAGAACAACCCGGAGAGCTACCTCTTCATCCTCCTGATTGACGAGCGGCCCGAGGAGGTCACGGACATGGAGCGCACCTGCAAGGGGACCGAGGTGATTTCCTCGACCTTCGACGAACCGCCCGAGCGCCACGTGCAGGTCGCGGAAATGGTCATTGAAAAGGCCAAGCGCATGGTGGAGCACAAGAAGCATGTCGTCATCCTGCTCGACTCCATCACCCGCCTGGCCCGTGCCTACAACACGGTGCAGCCCCATTCCGGCAAGATTCTCTCCGGCGGTGTGGACGCGAACGCGCTGCACAAGCCCAAGCGCTTCTTCGGCGCGGCTCGCAACATCGAAGAGGGCGGCTCGCTCACCATCATGGCCACGGCGCTCATTGACACCGGCAGCCGCATGGACGAGGTGATTTTCGAGGAGTTCAAGGGCACGGGCAACATGGAGGTGCATCTGGACCGCGGCCTGGTGGACCGCCGCATCTTCCCGAGCATCAACATCGAGCGTTCCGGCACCCGCAAGGAGGAGCTGCTCTACCACCCCGACGAATACAGCCGCATCGTCATGCTCCGTCGCGCGCTCACCGGCGTGCCGCCGGTGGAGGCGATGGAACTGCTGCTCGGCAAGCTCAAGCAGACCCGCTCGAACATCGAATTCCTCCTTACGATGAACGTGTAAACAGGGCGGGTGGCTCAGGCTGCCGGGGGCGCGGATTCCAGAAACCGCATCACGTTGTCCCCGTGCGTGAGCACTTTCACCTCCTGCCAGGCCGCCGGGATTTCCAGCGTGTCCCGCCGCGCATGACCAAGCACCAGCCGGCCGCCCGCGGACAACAGGCGCGGGAGGTCCGGGTCATCGAGGGTTTTCTGCGCCAGCGAGGTCGAGCGACGGCCCACGTTCTTTTCCCCGTAAGGCGGGTCCGCCAGGATCAGGTCAAACCGCTCGCCGGCGGCGGCCAGTTGGGGCAGCGCGGCGAACACGTCCTGGACCCGGACATGGAAATGCGTAGCGCCATAGCCCGCGGCCTCCGCGTTGCTCCGGATGAACTCGGCGTGGCGCGGGGACTTTTCAAGGCACAGGGCGAAGGCGCAACCCCGGCTCAACGCCTCGAGGCTTAACGCGCCCGACCCGCCGAACAGTTCCAACACCCGCGCGTCGAGGATGCGTTCCCCCAGGCTGTTGAATACCGCCTGCTTCACGCGGTCCGGCGTGGGGCGCACGTCCAGACCTTTGGGCACCCGCAGAATCCGCCGGGCCGCTTCGCCGCCAGTGATGCGCATGGCATCAGGGAATCACGCCGCGGCGCGTGTGCCAATGGATTTTCCGCCGCGCCTGTGGCACGCTCGCGCCATGAACTGGTCCGCTCCGAATCTCACGCAACATCCACCCCGCAGCCCGCGCGTGCGTCTCGGCGGGTTCGTCCTGCTCCCGCGCATGTTGGACAAATGCCGCGCCGAACTGGCCGGCCACCATGGGGAATACCACTACGACTGCCCGTCCGATCAACAGTTCTTTGCGTTCACCGGCATCAGCGCCGCCGCCTTGCGCGAGCAGGTCGCCGCCGGAAAGAGCGACGGGGAAATCCTCGAATGGGTCCGCGCCCATCTGCGCCCCGCGCGGACGGAACCGGAAATCGAAGCCTGGTCCGCGTGGATGGAGCGGCGCGGGCCGGACAACCCCGAGATGCGCGAATGGTTCAACGGGGAACACCAGCGCATCAACCCGGCCCGCACGGACATCGTCACCTACTTCGACCTGCTGGACGCGGACGATTTCGTCTCCTTCGGCGGCCGGGCCTGAGCGGGGAATTCGCGTTTCTTCCGCCGGGGGCCGCATTACCCTCCCACACATGAATTCCTATCCGGCCCCGCTTGATCTTTCGCAGGTCAAAGTTCAGCCCCTGGCCGCGCGGCACAGCCTGAGCGAACTCCGCCGCATCCTGGTGTCACCGGAAAAGCCCGCGCCAACGTGCCCGCCCGAAATTGCCGAACATCTGGCCGCGTGCGTGGCCCACATCCGCGCCGCCCGCGCCCGCGGAGCTTCCGTCCTGCTGCTTTACGGCGCGCACCTCGTGAAGAACGGCCTGCTCGACGTGGTCAACGAACTCGTGACCGGCGGCTGGGTCACGCATCTCGCCACCAACGGGGCGGGCACCATCCACGATTGGGAACTCGCCTACCTGGGCCGCACCGAGGAAAGCGTCCGCGCCAACGTGCCCAACGGCTGTTTCGGCACCTGGGACGAAACCGGGCGCAATCTGAACCTCGCCGTGCTGGCCGGCGGTTTGCGCGGCGAAGGCTGGGGCCGCGCGCTGGGCCGGTTCATCATCGAAGACGGCTGTGAACTGCCCGAACCCGCGAGGCTCGAAAACTTGTTGCGCGCCGAGCCGGACCACCCGCTGGCCGCCGCCCGCGCGGAATTGCTCTACGCCATGCGCCTGCACGCGCTGCCTGCCGGGCGGATCACCGTCAAGCATCCGCACAAGGCGCACTCGATCCTGGCGCACGCCTACACGCGCAAGGTTCCGCTCACCGTTCATCCGGGCATTGGTTATGACATCATCGCCACGCATCCGCTGTTTAACGGCGGAGCGATTGGCCGCGCCGCGCAGACGGACTTCGCGCTGTTCAGCCGCGCCGTGGAGGGGCTGGACGGCGGCGTGGTGTTAAGCGTGGGTTCCGCGGTCATGGCGCCGCAGGTCTTTGAGAAAAGCCTGAGCTGCGTGAACAATCTCCGGCTCCACGCGGGCCGGCCCGTTGTCAGCGGTCATCAACTCTACGTCGTGGACCTGGCCGATGGCGGCAACTGGGACTGGTCGCGGGGCGAACCGCCGAAGAGCAGTCCGGCCTACTACCTGCGCTTCTGCAAAAGTTTTGCCCGCATGGGCGGCACGCTGCACTACGTCCAGAGCGACAACGTGGTGTTCCTGCACAACCTGCTGGAACGCCTGCGTGCGGAGTGAGGCCACAACAGGCCCGGCGATGAAAACCAAGCGGCTGGCAAAAATTTTCGGCCTTGGCCTGCTCGCGGTCGTGGGGGCTGCGGTTGGTTTGTGGTGGTGGGCACGCCCGGGCGCGCCGACGTTTCCGCCGCTGCCCAATCCCAACGGGTATGACGACTTTGTGGAGGCGGGGCACGGCGTTCTGGGCAATCCCGTTCTCACACCAAATGACGACCCGGACTTATTTTCCGGCATGGTGTTGGCCAATGAGGGTGCGCTTCGCCAGATTCGGTCCGGCCTTGCTAAGGAATCCAGGGTTCCCGCCGAACGGTTTTACGCCGCCGACCTCGCGGATCTCGGTGATCTGCGCGCACTGAAGCGCGCTGCCTTTTTGCTCCGGGCGGAGGCGCTGCTGACCGCGTGTGCCGGCCGCACGAATGACGCCGCCCGCATCCATTTGGATGGGAGTGCGATTCGGTCGGGAAGTTTCGCGCGGTGGCTTCATCTTTCACCGTCTTGTCGGAGTCGCTTGTGAAACAATAGCCCTGGAGCCGCTGATCCAACTGGCCCCCGCGCTGGACGAATCGGGCCGCCGTCAGGTGATGGAAGGCCTGATGAAGCTGGAGGAGCAGCCGGTGCAGTGGAGCGAGATCTGGCGGGCGGAACGGGCCTTCATGCGCCATCAAGCGGGACGAAATCCCAACCCGCTGCGTGGTTTGCTGAACGATTGGTCAGCGCGTGACGGGCTGCGAGAGGCCGAATCTCGGCACCACCTGCCTGCCGTTCTCGCCCGGCTGCTGTGGCTGGAACTGGCCGTGCGCTCCCACGTTGCTGAACACGGGCAGCCGCCGGCGACGCTGGCGGAACTGGTGCCGCAGTGGCTGCCTTCGTTGCCCACCGACCCGTTTGCCGGGCGGCCCTTTGAGTATCGGCGTCAGGGCAGAAACTGGCTCCTTTACAGTCTCGGCCCCGACCGCGTGGATGATGGTGGCGTTTCGGTTTCGCGCCTCAGCGATTCCAAAGCCAAGGGCGATGTGCGGCTGAACTCGGGGTGGTGAGGGTTGGATGGAAGTCCAAAATCCGAACGGAAGTGTGGACGATGTTTTGTGGACGATGTTTTTCGGCGGGACGCCGAAAACCACCCGTCAGAGGCGGGTGCTACCCAACGCGAAACGAGCCTGCGGGTTGCATTCGGATTTCCGCCCTCGGGCTTCGGATTTTCCCCTCTCACCCGCCCGCGAACACCGGACGGAAGCCCGCCTCGCGGAGGATGCGGGCCACAGTCTCGCGATTGTCGCCCTGAATCTCGATGCGGCCCTCCTTCACTGTGCCGCCGACGCCGCAGGCGCGTTGCATCGCTTGGGCCAGTTTCTCCTTTTCCGGCTGGCCGATACCGGTGAACCCGCTGACCACCGTCACCGTCTTTCCGCCGCGATGCGCCGTCTGGCGCACGATGTCCACCCGCCCGCGATTTTTCTTCGCGGCGGCCGGCAGGGCAGGGGAGGTGGTTTCCGCCGGACCCGCCGGCAGACCCGCGGCGCTCAAGGCAGCAAACGGATTTTGCGACAGCGGCGAACCGCCGTCGGTGGGGATGCGTTTGTGTTTGGAGGAACTCATGTTGGTGCGGGGTTCCAAAGCGGAAGAGCGGTTTCGTTCCGTAATTTTGCAGATCGGCCAGCCGTCGGCTCGTGTGGCGGAGACCTTCCGCGTCATCGCGTCAATTCAATCGCGTGCCGCCGCCGGAGGCTGTCTGTTTTTCGGCGGCGAGCTTTTGCCGGAGCACGTCGAGGGTGGCGCGGGTGACCTCGCGGAGTTCATCGCTGCGGGTGGCGAGGTCGCCCTCGAGTTCGGCGATGCGCTGTTCGTAGGCCTGGATCCGGTCGGGCAGACGCAGCGAAACGATGCGGGCCTCCAGTTCGGCCAGTTCCTGCCGCGCCTGCTGGTGCGCCTGCAACAACGCCTCGCGCTGCGAATACAGCCCCTGCACCAGGCTCTGTTTGGCGAAGTCGGTCAATTCCGCCAGCGCCCGCTCCTTCATTTCGCCCTCCGGCCCGACCGTGGCGGCGGGCAACGCCGCACGCGCCGGGGCCGTGCCGACCAGCTTTGCCTCGCCCAATCCGCTGCGCCGGAACATCCACGCCAGCCAGCCCAGGACGACCACCAGCAGGGTCAGTGCGCCGGCGATCCACCAGGCCGGGGACAAGCCCGCGCGTTCCGGCGCGGGCAACGCGGGTGGAGCCACCACCGTGACCGGTGCCGTTGCCACTGCTGGCGTTTCGGCCACGAGACCGAGGTCACCCGGCGCGATGCGTGCCCGGCCCTTCAATACGCCGTCCGCGCCGCGTCCGGTGCCGTCGCGCGCCGTGCCGTCGTCAAACCCCCACAAGGCCACCAGTCCCGGCTCGCGGCCGGAAAGGCGTTTGAACATCTGCTCGCGGAGCTGCTCGGGGGTGCGGCGATGGTTCCAGACGCGGATTTCGTCCAGTTCGCCGTGGAAGTCTCGATCGCTGGCGGCGCCGCTCATGCCGCGGCCCAGGAGATTGGTGTGGGGGGCGGGAATGCTGGCAAGGCCCGCCGCGTTGGTGTGTTCGCCGACGAGGCGGCCGTTCACGTAGAGTTTCATGCCGCCGGGGCCGGCCACGGCCGCCAGGTGATGCCATTCGTTGGACCGCAGAATGCCGGGCACATGGATGGTGTGCTGCAGCCGGGCGTCGCGCTGGGCGGGCCGGGCGTATAGGTTGAAGCGCAGATCGTTGGACGCACCCTGGTTGAACACGGCCATCGAGTTCCACGAGCGGCCAAACTCGAACACGCGGGCGAAGCGCGGGAAACTGTCCCACCGCGCCCACGCCTCGACGGTCACCTCGGTCAGGTTCGTGAACAGGTCATGGGGCAGCTCGACGTAGCTGCCCTCGCCATCCAGTTTGAGTGTCTGGTTGCCGGTGGCGGCGGCATTCAGGGCGAGGCCCAGCGCGAGGGGAAGGGCGGCGGGCAGACAACGGAACACAAACGATGCGGGGCGCATGGCGGATTCGGTTGCCGCGGACTGTGGCAGAACCCGCCGCCGGGGGTAAGCGAATTTTCGGCGGGCCGACCAGCGGCCGCTCCCCTCGTCCCGGTCACACTTCGATCCGTTTGCCCGGCTGGGGCTGGATAATTTTCAGCCGGGGATGGCGGGCCTTGAGCTGCCGGGCGAACCATTGCCGGGCGGCCTCGTCGCCGTGGGTGAGCAGGACCGCGCGCGGTTCGACGGCGGCGACGAAGTCGAGCAGCTCCTCGCGATTCGCGTGCGCGGTGAGGTCAAATTCGCCCACCTCGCACTTCCGCACGCACTCGCCGGCGCCGGGACTGAACAGGAACGGCTGGCCGGGCTTGGCCGCGCGCAGCCGGCCCGCCGGCGAATCGGGGTCGGCGTAACCCACGAAGAAGATGGCTTGTTTCGGGTCGCCCATCATGCGCACGGCGAGGTCGTGCGCGGCGGTGTTCTCGTTCATCATGCCGGAGGTGATGACAAAGATGCGCCCGCCGGTGAGTTTCATCTGCCGCATCTGGTCGGGGTCGGCCACGATGAGGTTCAGTTCCTCGTGCAGTTGCAGGTTGCTGTGCTGCCGGTGGGTGCGGTGAGCCTGGAGATCGTAAATCTCCGTGAACACCCGCCCCAGTCCGCCGATGTAAATTGGCTGGCGGCGCAACACGCCCTCGCGCATGAGCAGCGCCAGCAGGGTGAGAATCTCCTGGGTGCGCCCGAGGGCGAACGCGGGGATCAGCACGCTGCCCCGGCGCTTGAGCACGCGCTGGATGGCCTGCCCGAGCCGCACGATCTCCTTTTCCCGGGTGAACCCCTTCGGCGTGGCCCGGTTGCCCCGCGTGGTTTCCATGATCAGCACGTCCGCCTTCACGTCCTCGAACCGCGCCGCGCGCAGGATGGTCTGGTCGTGGAAACACACGTCGCCGGTGTAGAACAGCGTCTCCTTCCGGCCCCGCACCATGATGCCCGCCGAACCGAGCGTATGGCCGGCATCGAGGAATTCGAGCGTGGGCGAAGCACCGCGACCTGCCCGCCGGTGATGCGCCGCGAATGCGATCTCGCGGTTGTAACGGAAGCCCTGAAACAGCGGCGCGATTTCCTCGACCTCACGGTGCGTATAAAGCGGATAGTCCCGAATGCCCCGTTCCTCGCGCTCGCGCAGCATCACGTTGACCGAGTTGTGCAGCACGCGCTCGACGATGAAGTAGCTCAGTTCGCTCATCAGCACGTGCGCCCGGGGGAAATGCCGGATGGCCACCGGCAACGAGCCGACGTGATCCAGGTGGCAGTGCGTGATGGCAATGGCATCCACGTCCGGATCGGTCACGCGATCGTAAAGCGGCAGGCTGGCGTGGCCGTCGAGCTTGGGATGCGCGCCGGCGTCGAGCAGCAGGCGGTGGCCGTCGAGTTCCACGAACCAGGAACTCGCGCCGATGTTGGTGTCGGGATTGAGATTGGTGATGTGCATGGGGTTGTGATGCGTGATGCGTGATGCGTGGGGGGGGAACTGACGCCGGTGGGTGGCTCACGCATCACGAATCACAGACCAGGTCGGGTTCACGGTGATTTTCCCCGCCCCAGCGCCTCGCCCAGCAGCCGTTTCATCACGGCCCGCATCAACTCCTGCGGGTCGTCGTGCCGGGTCGTGCCCTTCGGCAGCTCGAACAACGCCGCGTCCGGGCGCGCGAATTGCACATGGCGGAACTCCATGATCAGGGTGTCTGTGCCGTCGCGCATCTCGAGACGGAGGGGGAAATCCTTGAGGGCTGGCGCACGCCAGACGGTGGCGGTGTGCTGACGACCATCTGGTTCGCTGACCACCACGCGCTCCCGGATGCACGACTGGCCGGCAAATTCCGCTTCTCCCAGCCGGGTGCGGGATATGG
>JBKBTZ010000064.1:0-19008 GCA_046290825.1 Limisphaerales bacterium | reverse complement strand
CCCGCTGCAAACTTCTACGCCGAATGGCGGCAACTCGGCGTCACCGGTCCCGCTCTCCGGGAAGGCGCCGGTTCCCCGCCGGAGTCCCTGCTGCAGTCCATCTGGCAGCAACAACGGCTGCGGCGCGACCGGTTGCGGACGTTGGACGGGCGGACTCTGCGGGTGCTTCACCCAGGTTTCCGGAATCGCGAGGGCGGCCCGGATTTTCGCGGAGCCGTGCTGCAATGGGAGGCGGCGCCACCGATCACCGGCGACGTGGAGGTGGACCTCGAGGCGGGCGGCTGGCGTGCCCATGGGCATGACGGGAACCCAAACTTCCGTGGCGTCATTTTGCGGGTCGTCTGGCAGGCGCCGCGCGTTTCCGGGGAAGGCCCGCCCTTGCTGCCCGTAGCCGACGTTCTGGATGCGCCGCTGGCCGAACTGGCGGCCTGGCTGGGAACCGACGCCTCCCCTGCCCTGCCCGACGCGCTGCGGGGTCGCTGCTCCGCTCCGTTGCGGGAACTTCCCGACTCCTTGCTCGGCCAACTGCTCGACCAGGCCGCTCGCGTGCGGTTGGAAAGCAAAACGCGGCAGATGGCGGCGCGTGCCCGCGACGCGGGCTGGGATCAGGCGCTGTGGGAAGGGCTGTTTCGGGCGCTGGGCTACAAACACAACACCTGGCCCATGCAGCGGCTCGCAGAATTGCGGCCCCGCTGGCACGCCGACGGCCTGACGGTTCGCTCCCTGCAAGCGCGTCTGCTTGGCATTGCCGGATTGCTCCCCGGCGAACTGAACCGCGCCCGTCCCGAGGCGGATGACTATGTTCGCCGCTTGTGGGACGGCTGGTGGCGCGAGCGCGACGCGTTTGCCGACTGCCTGTTGCCGCGCACGGTCTGGCGGCTGCACGGGCTGCGTCCTGACAATCATCCGCAACGTCGGCTGGCGCTGGCGGCCCACTGGCTGGCGCGGAAATCGTTCCTCGAGCAACTGGCGGAATGGTCCGCCCGCTTTGCCAACGCGGAAGACGCGCCGCAGCGCCTGACCGCGTTGTTGCAACCCGGCCGGGACGAATTCTGGAGCACCCACCTCACCCTTTATTCACCCGGCAGTTGCCAACCGCGCGCGCTGCTGGGCGCAGCCCGGGTAACGGACCTGGCGGTGAACGTCATTCTCCCCTGGCTTGCGGCCCGCGCCCGCGAAGGTGACCCGGTGGAACGGGCAGAGCGATTGGAGAAGGCTTATTTGCGCTGGCCGGCCGGCGAGGACAATGCCGTGCTCAGGCTGGCCCGGGAGCGTTTGCTGGGAGGCGCTTCGCCGCGCCGCTTTCGCACGGCCGCCAGCCAACAGGGGCTGCTGCAAATCGTGCGTGACTTCTGCGACGCCTCAAACGCCGTGTGTGCAGGTTGCCGCTTCCCGGAACTGGTCGGCGCGTGGCGCTCGGACGCGGCCGCGCAGTCACCCTGACTACGCGGTCACTCTTCCCGCGGCCCACCGCGTTCCCGCGTGACGAACAACATGACCAGCAACGCGAGGGTCACAGCGATGGCCGCCAGAGTGATGTAAAGCGAGCCCACCGGCGGGCGGAAAACGAATTCCACCGTGTGTTGGCCCGGCGGCACCTGCACGCCGCGCATGATGAAATTGCAGCGGAGCAGCGGCCGTTCCTCCCCGTTGACGAAGACCTTCCAGTTTTTGTCGTAACGGTCATTCAACAGCAGCACGGCGGGTTCGGTCGCGTTCACGTTGAAGACGATGCGCTTGGGCGCGTAGCTCGTGAACTCGACCGTGCCCGGCGTCGCGTTGGTGCCGTGACCCGGAGCCACGTCGGGGTTGGCCACGAGGACGAGGCTTTGCGGGTCAAACTCGGGACGGAAGATTTCGGCGAGCGACTCCGCGTCGTTGGTGTTGACCTGCCAGCGCGAGTAAAGTTTTGCCCGGGGCAGCGCGCCGCGGAATTCGATGATGGCATTCGGCCCCTGCGGGTTTTCCACGGCCGTAAAATCCTCAAGTTTGGTGGGGCGGAGCACACCGGGCTTGTTCGCCAGGGCGAAGGGTAGTTTGACGGAGAACCGTTTCTTCTCCGGGTCCACCTGCTCATTCAGGGCCGCAGCGAAACCGGCCGGGCCGATGAGGTAACGGGTGTTGGTCAGTTCCCAGCGGCGCAGCAGTCCGGCCGTCCCCCGCGTGCTCCATGCTTTCTCAAACGCCTCCAAATCCGCCGGCATGCGCGGCATCTGGATGATGTCCAGCGACTGGATGTTGTGATACGGGAAATGGTGCTGCGCCCATTCGATGCGATAGACCTGGCCGAGCAGCTCGAACTGTTCCGGCATCGGGAATGGCAGAATCGCCACCCGCTGTTCGTAAGGCCGCTGCTTGAGGAATTCAATGACGGGATTTTTAAGGTTCAGATCGTATTTGTGGGCGTAATCCACGTGGACGATGTAGGGCTGCGCGGCCCGCCCGAGATCCACCAGCAGGAAAACTCCCACGACCACCGCAAACCGACCCGCCCGGGCGCCGGCAAACGCACCGCTCAAGGTCAGGAACAGGACCCCCAGCGCGGCCACGAGGAATCCAAGGGAAATCCATGCCTCGCGAATGCTGAAGGCCGCGATCTCCGTGCCGATCGGCCCCTCGAAACCCACTTCGGCCAAATACCGCTCCAAGCCGCTCCGGGAGCCGGTATAGATGATGGTGGCGAGGGTCAGCAGCACCAAGCCAACGAGGCAGCCCACCGCCCAGTTTCGGTCCGCCCCGACCAGCGAGGCCCGCCACCGTTTGAACCGCGTCCCCAGCGGGCCGGCGAATCTATCCGGTCCCGCAACATGCCGCGTCCACAGCCCTTTTAGTCCGTAGGCGAACAGGATCGTCATCGCGAAGTTCAGCACGAACATGAACTTCACCGGATTGCGGATGCTGGAAAAATACGGCAGCGCGTAGAGAAACTGGTAAAACGGCGCGAAGCGGCCCCAGGCAAACAACAAGGCCAGTCCCATGACCGCGCCCCAGAAAAGAATGAGTCGCCGCTCCCCCCCCGAGAAGGGGCTTCCCTCGCGGCGCAACGCTTGCGTGACGGTCCACAGCGCGACCAGCAACACCAGGATGCCGCCGTAAGGGCTGCTGCCAATGAAGCGCGGCACACCACGCGGCGGGCCGCCCGATTTGTCGCCCGCCAGCCAGCGGTCCCACGAAGGGTCACTGCCCACCCGGCCCCAGTAGTTGCCGCCGCCGGGCGTGTCCATGCGATAGCCAAACAGACCGGGGGCGAGCAGGGCCAGCGTCTCGACTTTCGGTTGGCTCCATTGCGTGGCCCAGTTCCACTTCTCCTCCCGCGACCGTTCTTCACTTTCCACGATGGCAACGCCCTTGATGTAGGTGTTCACCAGCGAATCCACGAACTGCGCGGCCAGGAACCCCGCCATGGCGGCAATCAGCGCCACACGCAGCGCTCCGCGGACGGCGCCACGAACCACCGATACGCCCCCGACTTTCGTCACCGCCGCCTCGTAAACCACATACGCGGCCAGGAGCATGCTGAAGATGGCGCCGATGTCCGCGCCTTCCATTACCGCCATGCCGGTGGAGGCGCCCGCCAGTGCCAGCCGGACCCATCGCCCCGCAAAAGTGCTGGCCTTGTTGGCCGCCGTCACCAGTGCGAGGGCGGCGAAGATCATCGCGTAGCACAATTGCTGGGACCCCACTCCCCAACAGGCCGTGCTGAGAAAGGCTGTGTTTAAGGCCGTCGCCAACGCGGCAAGGACAGCCAACGCAGGGCGCAATCCCAGTTGGCGGTAAAACGCCCACGCTCCCAACCCCAAAAACAGCAACACGATGGGAGGATAGTATTTCGAGTATGCCACTGGTCCCAGAATCCAGGTCAGAAACGAAGACGGGGTCAGCGAGCGGGTCCCGGCGGAGGCACCGATGCTGTTCTGATCGTGCCACATGCCGGTGAGCGATTCCGGCACGCGCAGCCATTCGCCCATTTGGGCACCCAGCGGGCCGTCGTTGGAAAAATGCACAACGCCGGGCAGAAAGCTTCGCCAGAATAACAAGCCCAGCACCAACGAAAGGAGGATCAAGGCACCCCAGCCGGTCTTGCCCAGCGAAGGGAGCGGTGAGGAGTTCTGCGGTGATTTGTTCATGGAAATCAAGCTTCGGACAATTTCAGCCACTCCGGGTTCCGCTCCGCGTGCCGCGCAATCTCCTCGAGAATTTCCGGGAGACGCGTTTGGGGCCGCCAATTCCACTGGCGTTGCGCCAGCCCCGAGTCCAACACCATCCAGGGAATGTCAAAAGGACGCGGTTCCAGGTCCCCGCTGATGGCATGCGCACCAAACCGGTTATCACACCAAGCATGGAGCTGCGCTAAGGACATGCTGTTGTCCACGCCGCCGCTCAGATTCTGCACCCGTTGGGCACCGGAGTTGTCCCCGGCCATTTGACGCAGCAGCACGGGAATGAGATCGCGCGGGTGCAAGGCATCACGCACCTGGTAACCGTTGCCGCCGAAGCCGATGAACTTCAGCGGACGCCGCCGGAGATGGGCGTTAATCCAGAAGCTGAAAATACCCTGATCGGGCTTGCCGAACTGCCCCGCTCCAGCCAGCACCCCGCAGCGATTGATCCAAACCGGAAAGCCGAACGTTTCCCCATACTCCAGGGCCACCGCTTCCGAGGCCACCTTGCTGCTGCCGTAGAGCGAAACCGGCGGGGTGGTGGGAAAGCTCTCCGACACCCCAGCCGCAGTAACGCCGGCTGGCAACGCGGCATCCAGACGAGGAACGAAAGCGCGGTCCCGCACCTCTACGGGAAGATTGGCCAGCGGTGCGATGGAATAAACCCGGCTGGTGCTCAAGAGGACCAGCCCCGCCCGCCGGGCCTTGCAATACTCGAGTGTGTTGATGGTTCCCCAGAGATTGTGCTCCATCAGTTGACGGCTGCTGGCCCGGCCATCCACCCCGGCCAGAACGCTCGGATTGGCGGCAGCGTCAATCACCCAGTCGCAATCGGGCAACCCGTCAAGGTCCGCCGCATTGCGCAAATCGGCATGCCCAACCCGGACACCCAGGTCGGCGAGCGCTCGGCGGTTGCTTTCACTCCCCGGACGGGAAAAGTTGTCCACACCGAAGACCGTCAATCCTTCGCGCGCACGGAGCAGTTCGCGCGCAAGGGTGCTGCCCACGAAGCCGCAGGCGCCGGTGATCAGGATTTTCATGAACTTGCGAAAAGCTCAGGCGGGCCGGGTCACCAGGGCGTCGTGAATTTCCTGGAGGATGGCGCGGAGGTCGTATTGATAGCGCCAACCGGGATAATGTCGCTGAAACTTCCGCACATCGCTCACCCACCAAATGTGGTCGCCAATGCGGTTGTCCTCGACGTAGGTCCAGTCGAGCTTGCGGCCGCTGATTTCCTCGCACAGCCGGATGGCTTCCAGCATGGAGCAGTGCGAATGACGGCTGCCGCCGATGTTATAGACCTCCCCGGCCCGCGGTTGCTGGAAGAACTCCCAGAACGCCGCCACCAGGTCATGGCTGTGGATGTTGTCCCGCACCTGTTTGCCCTTGTAACCGAAGACCCGGTAAGGCCGCCCTGCCACGGTGCATTTCATCAGATAGGCCAGAAACCCATGCAGTTCCGTTCCCGCGTGCGCCGGCCCCGTCAGGCAGCCTCCGCGGAAACAGGCCGTTTTCATTCCAAAATACCGCCCGTATTCCTGCACCAGCACGTCCGCCGCCACCTTGCTCGCGCCGAACAGCGAATGCTTCGTCTGATCAATGGACATGCTTTCGTCAATGCCCGGCTCGTAAGGGTGACCGGCCTGAATTTCCCAGCGCAGATCCTGTTCAACCAGGGGCAGCCGGTTGGGGGTGTCGCCATAGACCTTGTTGGTGCTCGTGAAAATGAATACCGCCTCCGGGCAGTGCCTCCGGGTGGCCTCCAGCAGATGCAGCGTGCCCAGCGCATTGACGCCGAAATCGGTCAGGGGCTCACGCGCCGCCCAATCATGAGAAGGTTGGGCAGCCGTGTGGACCACCAATTTAATGTCCTTTCCGTGCCGGGCAAACAAGGCGTCCACGGCAGCTTGGTCCCGGATGTCCAAGGCGTGGTGTTCGTAGTGCGGCAGAGACTTCTCGAGTTTGGCGCGGGTTCCCGCCGTGGAGGCTTCGGCCCCGAAAAAGCGGGCCCGCATGTCGTTGTCCACGCCCACGATGCCGAAGCCCTCGCGGGCGAACCGCAGGCTGGTTTCTGAACCGATCAATCCGCAGGAACCGGTGACGAGGGCGATGCTCATGAGCAGTGGCGGTCTGTTGGTGGGCGCCAGTGTTCGGATGCGTGGCGAAATGGCAAGGGCGGTTTTGTGCGCGGGATTGCGGATTGCCGACACAGGATGCCCTCGCCATGCTCCGGGACAAATGGCACGGGAACAGTTGATCGTGATGCTCCAGGGCATGGGCAACAACGAGCGCGGATGGGCGCAGATGCTCTCCCGCTGGGGCCGGGTCGTGCTCATTCAACTCGGGCTGATCGAGCACGTCGAGGTCTGGACCGCCGGCCATGCGGATCACAACGGACCGGAGCGGAGCCTGCGGGGGAGCCGGAACCTGGATGAGGCCCTGTTGTCCAGCTTGACGATGCTGCGGGCATGGCGGCTCGCGAAAAGGTTTACGAAAGGGAAAAAAATAGACCTCGTAATTGCCAGCAACTACAACCTGGGACTGGTGGCGCTGGGCTTGCGACGTCTTGGCCAGGCCCGAAAAGTAGTGGTGGTGCTGACCGACCATCTGCCGCCGCGCGGTTCTTGGCTGGTGCGCTGGCACCGACGGTTGACGGGGGCCTTGAACGCTTGGGTGGCGGGGCGGGCGGATGAGGCTTGGGCGGTTTCCCCTCGGATTCCCGCCTTGCAGGCCAACGACCGAAAGTTCGTGGTGCCACTTTGTCTGAACGAAAACTCATCGGGACCAGGGCCTCGGGAAGAAGTCGGCTATATCGGGATGCCCTCGCCTGACCATGCGCTGGACATCCTGTTTGAGATTTGTCGCAAACACCACCTGCGCCTGAACCTGATCGGCGACTCGGAGCATTTGCGACAAATCCGCGCGGCAGCCCCGCCCGGAACGGTGTTTCACGGGCTGCTGAATGATCCGGCCCGCATCAGCCAGGTTTTGCAGCGCTGTTTCTGCGGCTACGCAGTGTATCGCAACACCGGCCCCGGCAGTTACAGTTACTATGGCATCCCCTCCAAGACGCTCGCCTTTTTTTCGAGTGACACGCCCGTGGTCACCACCAACACCGCCCACTTTACCGCCGAAATTGAGCGACGCGGCATTGGTCGGGTCGTTGAGCCGACGCCCGGGGCAATTGAGGCAGCCATCCTGGATCTAAAGACGCGCTGCGCGGAGTATCAGACGGCCATCCGGCGATTCCGGGTCGAGTGGAATGCGGAGGTCACGCGCTTTCACCGGGAACGGCTGAACGCATTGGGCCTCCAAACCGATCCGGTAAGCCCCGAATGCCAGTAGCAGAAAGAGCAGGGAAATGGAGTGCGGTGCCGGATTGCCATGCCCCGCCGCTTGCACCACCATCCGCCCTCGTTCCCGGCCGTTGGGAGCGGCTTCTGGAATCAACCTCATGACAAAGTCACTGACCGAGCATCTGCCTGGCAGGTTCACCATGGTGAATCTCGGGTGCATTGGAGACACCGACTACACGCTCCCGGCGGAAATCCTGAAGACCCTGACCGTGGTTGAGATTGACGCGGCTGGCGGTGCGGTGACGCGAAGTCCTTATCATCGGAAAATCCAAGTGGACCGCCCCATCAGTGGCACCCCTGGCCGGCAAACCTTCATCCGACATTCTTTCGCGGGAACCTGCTCGCTACTGCCGCCCCGCCCGGAGCTGGTGCAAGCATACGGAGTGGAACGCTACTTTGACAGCGTTGGACGGGAAGAAGTGGACTGTGAAACCCTGCCAGGGTTGCTGGAGCGGCACGGCCTGCCATCGCTGGATTTCCTCAAGACTGACGTCGAGGGGCTGGACGCAGCGGTCATCCGAAGTTGTCGCGCCCACTGGGGCAGGATTCTGGTGCTGCAGTGCGAACTTCGCTTTGAGCCGTTCTATCAGGGCGAACCAGCTTTTCACGAAGTGGCCGCCGAACTGGCGGCGCATGGGTATGAAGTGCTCGATATCCTCCACATTGACCGCTGGAAATACAAGACGCCCGGACGAAGCCTGCAACTGGAGGGAAGGGCCGTATGGGCGGATTTCGTTTTCGTTCTCTCGGCCGAGCGACTGGCTGAAAATTTTGGTGAACACATGCCGGAGGCGGTGGCCAAGCAGGTCATCCTGTGTTGCATGCTCGGAAAGAAGAATTACGCCGAGCACCTGCTGCTGCGGTTCCGGGAACAGCTTCCCGCCGCCTGGCGAACGGAACTGCAGCGCCTGACCCGCCCCCGGCTGCCCCGGCTGCCTCGTCTGTTGCGAGCGCTACGCCGCTTCGCGATGCCCATGGAGCTTTTCCTGAAACACCGCATCGGGCGCAGCGAGCATGTCTCCGTGCGGCTTGGCGGCTGACCCTTTCCCTTGCATTTCAGTCATGATTCGATTGCTTCAACGTCAGGTCGCCCGCGACCGGGATGCCACCTGTGATCGCTGTTACCGCTGGGGCGGAGAAACGGTGGCCCGACTGCGGCCGCAGGCGCTGCTGGACGTGGGCTGCGGGGACGGATCTTTCTTGTTCAAGCACCTCAACTATCGGCCCTCCCTGTTTTGTGGCGTTGAGGCGGCCCCGGCGCTCAAGGCACAAGCCGAGGCGCGCGGAATTCAGGTGGCCGGTTTCGATCTCAACGGTCCATGGCCATACGCGGACAACACGTTTGACGTGGTGCACAGTGCCCAGGTCATCGAACACCTGCACAATACCAAGCTGTTTGCCATGGAGATCCTGCGGGTGCTCAAGCCGGGCGGCACGGCGGTGATCGCGTCGGAGAATCTGACGAGTTTTCTGAATTTGGGAGCCATGATGCTGGGCTACACCCCCTTTTCCCTGATGCGGGTTTGTGGTCATTATCTCGGCAACCCGCTCGGACTCCACTATGGCGAGCGGGATGACCAGGGCGTGCCGATCACGCATCCCGCGTATGCCGGTGTCACCGGACACATCCGGGTGCCCACCGTCTTGCAGGCGAAGGAACTATTCGAACTGGTGGGCTTTGTAGATGTGGACTGCCGGTCGTTGGGGTTGATGCCCATTCCCGATGTCTTCGGGCGCCATCTGGAACGGTTCCTACCGCGACGCGGTCATTTCCTCACGCTCACGGCGAAGAAACCGAGCGGCGGGGCCGGCGGGAGTGCAGGCGGTTTTGCGGTTTGACCGCGCAGCACGCTCTCCACCAAGCTTTTCGGCGGCAACCAACTCTATCATGCAAGTGGAGACCAAATTTTATGAGCGGCTGCACAGCGACGCCGGCTATGGCCGGAGCCGTTTTGATGTGCCCCGTTTGATGCGTCAGTCGGCCTTCCGAAACTGGTCGGCGAAACATCGTAATCGGGCGGTGCGCTTGCTGGACATCGGGTGCGGCAAGGGGCAGTTCCTATTGGATGTGACCAGCGCACTCACCCGGGAAGGTTTCCCCCCGTTTGACCGAATTGCCGTGGTGGACCTGATTCGGGCCAGCGATCATGTGCTCGACCAAATCCGGCCCGCTCCCGAGTTCCACCAGCAGAGTGTGGATGGGCAACCGCTTCCTTTCGCGGACGGCTCCTTTGACTTCATCAGTTGCAACCACGTGTTGGAGCATCTGTTTGAGACCGAGAAACTGCTCCGCGAGATTCACCGCGTGGCTGCGCCCGGCGCGCTGGTGGTTATCAGCGTTCCGAACGTGGCTGCATGGATGAACCGGCTGGCCTTTTTGGTGGGCGGACAGCCGTTGGGGAGCGAGGTGGGCACCGAGTCGGTGGAATACGGGTTCTGGCCGGGCTTCCTGCAGCCCCGGCTGAAGGCCTTTCGTCCATCCGGACACATCCGCGACTTCACGCCGCGTTCCCTGCGGGATTTGAGCCGACACTGCGGTTTTCACCCGGTTGGCTGGTGGGCGCAAAACGGTGGGATGGTGGCCACTTGGGGCCGAAACCTGGGCATTCTGCTCGAGCCTTCTCCCCGCCCCGGGCCTGGTTCTGCGACCGCGTCCTGAGCCATGACGCCTGCTTGCGCTGCCCCCGGAGTGCATGTGCCGCTGCAGCTTTTGGTGGTTCTCAACGGCAGCCTGGCGGCGCCCGGCCATTCGGTCGGCGGCGGGGATATGGTGATGATGAAGTTCATCCGGCTCTCCCGGCTGCAGCCGGATGTCATCATCCCCCACTCGGCGAAAGGGCACTTGCAAGGGCAGGGGCATATTTACACCACGCTCCGGAATCTCTCCCTTTCCACCGCCGGAATCATCGTCACCTTTCTCATTCGCATCGCGCAGACGCTGTGGTTGAGCTGGCGGCATCGGGGGCATTATGACGTTGCGCTGGCCGCCTCGCCCTACGCGGTGGATGTGCTGCCTGTTTGGTTTTGGCGCGCCCGCCGGAAAGGGGCGGTGATTTACCATCTCATCCCCCCGCGCAAGCCGGTCAACTGGTCCACGCGCATTCGTTTTGGCCTGGCCGCGCTGGAACAGCGGGTCACGCTCCGGATTCTGCGTCGGGCGTGTGATTTCATCGTGGCCGGCAACGAATACACCCGCTCCCAGCTTGCGCTCCGGTTGCCGGGCAAACCCATGTTCGTCCTGCCCGCTGGCTTTGATGCCGCCGCCATTGATCGGGTGCCGAGCGTTCCTCGCAATCCCCACCTCGCCTGTTTCATCGGTCGTTTGGTTTCCCAGAAGGGCATTTTTGACTTGGTGCAAGTGATGGAAGGCTTGCGTGAGATCCGCCCGAACCTGCGGCTGCTCATCATGGGCACCGGACCGGAGCAGGAAGCAGTGAAGGCGGAAATACAGCGCCGCAAATTGACCAACATCGAACTGGCCGGTTTTGTGACCGAGGAACAAAAGTTTGCCCGGCTGCGCGAAGCCGCCTTTTTCTTCTTCCCCAGCTACGAGGAGGGATGGGGGATCGCATTGGCGGAGGCGCTCTACTGCGGCTGCCGGTGCATTTGCTACGAACTGCCGCATTACCGCTCCATCTTTGGAGACTATCCCGCGTATGCCCGGCTGGGCGACCCCGAAGATTTTCGCCGCGCCGTGTTGGAGGCCGGCGCGGGCGGACCGTTGCCGGGCCAGCAAGAATTCATCCGTCAATATGACGACCCACAAATTGTCGCCCATCTGACCGATTGTCTCCGGTCGGTCGTGGACGCCAAGTCTCCAGCCCCCGCCAAAACCGCATGAAAAAAGCGCTCATCACCGGCATCGCCGGTCAGGATGGCTCCTACCTGGCGGAACTCCTCCTGGCCAAAGGTTACGAGGTCCACGGCACCGTCAATCCCGCCACTGGCTTCCGGGTGCCGTGGTTGCAGGGCCTGCTTGCGGACGAAAGCATCTACCGGCGGCGGCTGCATCTGTATCCGGTGGATTTGGAGAACCCCGTGGTCTTGCGCCCGATGCTGGCCGACATCCGGCCCCAGGAACTGTATCATCTGGGAGGCGTGACCCATGTGGGCCAGAGCTTCCAGTCCGCGGAATTGACCTGCCGGGTGAACTCCCTTGGAACGATGCGGTTGCTGGACACGCTGCGGGATGTGGCGCGGGAAGTGCGTTTTTTCCACGCGGCCTCCAGCGAAATCTTCGGCAGTCCGGAGCAATCTCCCCAAGACGAGGAAACGCCTCTTGCGCCTGTCACGCCCTACGGATGTTCCAAGGCCTTTGCCACCCAGATGGTGCGCATTTACCGCCGGATGCACGGCCTGTTCGCTGTGAACGGCATCCTCTTCAACCACGAATCGCCCCGCCGTGGGGAATCGTTTGTGACTCGGAAAATTTGCCGGGCCGCGGCAGCCATCAAGCTCGGACAACAGAAGGAGCTCGTGCTGGGGAACATCTCCGCCGAACGCGATTGGGGTTACGCCCCCGACTATGTTCATGGCATGTGGCTGGCCTTGCAGCATCCCAATCCGGAGGATTATGTGTTTGCCACAGGCCGGTTGCACAGCGTTCGGGACGTGGTGGAATTCGCCTTCCGGGAAGCTGGCTTGGATTGGCAGCAGCATGTGCGGCACGACCCGGAATTGCTGCGCTCCAACGATCCGCGAAACCTGGTGGGTAATCCGACCAAGGCGATGCGCCTGCTCGGGTGGCGACACACCAAGCCGTTTGCGGAAGTCATCGCCGAGATGACGCGCGTCGAACTGGACCGCGCCAGGGCGGCCGTGGCCTAGCACCGGGACCCGTGCGGTCAAGATGGGACCTTGATTCTTCCTTCTTGGTGGGCCTTTAGCAGTGCAATGTCCGCATCCACCATCAGCCGGACCAGGTCCTTGAATTTGGTTTTCGGCTCCCAGCCCAGCTTTTTCCGTGCCTTGCTGGCATCGCCAACGAGCAAGTCCACCTCGGCGGGGCGCAGGTAACGCGGGTCGTGCGCCACGTATTTTTGCCAGTCAAGGCCCACGTAACCAAAGGCCTCTTCGAGAAACTCGCGAACCGAGTGCGTTTCCCCGGTGGCGATGACATAGTCGTCCGGCTCGTCCTGCTGCAACATCAGCCACATGGCCTCGACGTATTCCTTGGCGTAACCCCAGTCTCGGCGCGCATCGAGATTGCCCAGGTAAAGGATCTGTTCCAACCCCGCCTGGATGTGGGCCACCGCCCGGGTAATTTTGCGCGTGACGAAGGCTTCGCCCCGGCGGGGCGATTCGTGGTTGAACAAGATGCCGTTACTCGCATGCAAACCGTAGGACTCGCGGTAGTTCACCGTGGCCCAGTGCGCCGCCACCTTCGACACCGCATACGGACTGCGCGGATAGAACGGCGTTCGCTCGGTTTGCGGGGTTTCCAGGACCTTGCCAAACATTTCACTGGAGGAAGCTTGATAAAACCGGGGCCGCTGTCCGGCGTCGCGAATCGCCTCGAGGAGGCGCAGCGTCCCGGTGGCGTTGACGTCCATGGAAAATTCCGGTGCATCAAAACTCACGCGCACGTGGCTTTGCGCCGCCAGGTTGTAAATCTCATCCGGCTGAAGCTGGAGGAGCAGGCGCGTCAGTGAACCGGAATCCGCCAGGTCCCCATAATGCAGAAAAAAACGGGTATCCGGCCGGTTGGGTTCCGTCCACAACGCATCAATCCGGCTGCGGTTGAACGTGCTGGTTCGCCGCACCAGCCCGTGAACTTCATAGCCCTTCTGCAACAAGAGTTCCGCCAGATAGGAACCATCCTGTCCGGTAATGCCGGTGATCAGCGCTTTTTTGGACATGCGGCGGGAAAATCGGGCAGCCCATTTTTGATTACAAGCCAATTTCCGATCCGAGGCCAAAGGCTTTCCTTGCGCCCTCGGACTAACGCTCATTTCAATTCCTGCTTCGGCTGGAGATTGGCCACGAGCTTCGCGTCCTGCCGGCGGGTGCGGTAGGTCCCGACGCCCCACGCGGCCCCCAACACGCTGCCCAGACAGGCGGGCACGTGCCAGAGCCAGCGGATGTCCCGGTCCCGCACCAGCCCGATGATCGTGTGCCCAAGCGGCCCCAAAAAGGTGACGCAATACAACCCCGCCAACCAGAGCGGCACCGGCGGCTTTTCCCGCATCCAGTTGACCGGCATCTGCTCCTGCACCCGGAGGAAATGCACCGTGGCCCGGCGACGCTTCTGCACAAAGTTCCACCACGTGGTGATATAATAGTGATGCACCCCGCGCCCCGCGAGGCGCAGCCATTCCCGCTTCCCCGCCCGCATCAGGAACAACGCCACATGCGTGTCCTGGAACTTCTCGTCGGCCCGCACCGCCTCCAAATCGGCGCGCCGGAACAGAAAACCATTCGCCCCGAGCGGATACGAATGACGACCTTCCCGCAACGTCCATCGCTCCACCTCCCCTGCTCTGCTGACCAATTGAGGCGTGGACGCCATCAGCCAGCACAACGGATCGCTGATGTGCAGCAGATGAGTGAGGTAGGCGCACAAGGAGGTCATCCGGGGCGACGGTGGGTAGTAGGCTTCCACACCCAAGGCTTGCGGATTTGCGGCCAAGGCGCGCACCGCCCGTTCCAGATAATCGGGGTGCGTCAATTCGTTGTCCGCGTCCACAAACAGCACAAACTCGCCGGTCGCCCGGGCCAGCGCCACGCGCTTGCTTTCCTCCATGTTACGGCTCGCCCGGTCATCAATCACCACCGCGCCGAAACGTTCCGCGATGGCCTGCGTGCCGTCGGTGGACCCGCCGTCCGCAATCAAGATCTCGTAGCGATCACGCGGATAGGTTTGTCGGGCAATGGACGCCAGGCAGTTCTCCATCAGGGCCGCCGCATTCAGCGTTGGCATGATGATGCTGACTTTGGGCCAGTTTCCGGCGTCGCTCATGACGGCCCCAGCATGTCGCCCGCATCTGCCGAATTGAAGGCAAAACTCCGCCTCGCCCTGTGCCGCGGGTGCCGTTTCCGCTGCCCCGAGAATAAACTGCTGGCCATTCAAGCGCGCCACCCTGCTTATCCCCGGGGGAAAACCTAGTAGAATCTTTGATTGACAGCCCGTTTTCAATCGGCTGGCATTTGGCCATTCTCGGTCATCGGACCGCTTGTCCAGGCAAGCGAACATCATTCTCAACGCGAACAAACTATGAAACCGCAGCCTGTCCCGATTCCCCGCGCACCCCGGCCCTTTGGCGCGTTCACTTCCACCATCGTCGGTGCGCTGTTGGGGCTGAACACTGTTTGCCTCAACGCAAACTGCCTTCCGCCAGCGGCGGGACTGGTGGGCTGGTGGAAGGGAGAAAGCGATGCGAGCGACAGCCTGGTTGCCAATCCCGGCACCATGGGTGTAGGTGTCGAAATTACGACCGGCCATGTGGGTAACGGCTTCTGGCACGCGCCGAACTCCGCGGGTATCCGGATTCCTGCCAGTCCCGCGTTGAATGTGGGCACCGGTTCTGGCCTGACCATTGAGGGGTGGATCAAGCCGCTCAACCTGATGGCCAGCCCTTTGGTCGAATGGAAGAATGCCGGGACCAATTCCTTGGGGGCGCACTTTTGGATGGGAGGTTTTTCCGGTCCGGGCACGCTTTACGCGAACCTGGTGGACTCCAGTGGCGTGTTTCACTACCTGCAATCCCCCGGCGGCATCGTTCAATCCAACGTCTGGCAGCATGTGGCCGTGACCTACGACCGCAGCAACGGGGTGGCCCGGCTGTATCACAACGGAACCATGGTCCGGCAGCAAACCCTGGGCAGCTTCACACCCCGGACTACTTATGACCTATACTTGGGGCGGCGCCCCGAACCGGGAACCGACGTGAACAGCTATCACGGCGGTTTGGACGAAATCAGCCTCTACAACCGCGCGCTGACATCGAATGAACTGGCCGCCATCTACGCCGCCGGCAGCGCGGGCAAATGTTCGCCCACCAATCCGCCCCCGCCCGTCGGTCCGACCATCTTGGCGGGCCCCGTGACCAACACGGCCAACGGAAGCGTCTATTTCCTGTTGGCCAACAGCACATGGACCGAGGCACAGGCGAAAGCGGTCCAGCTTGGCGGGCATCTGGTCACCGTAAATGACGCGGCGGAAAACGCCTGGTTGGTGGACACGTTCTCCAACTTTGGCGGCCAGCCGCGCAGCCTGTGGATCGGCTTCAATGATGCGGCGCAGGAGGGTAACTGGGTTTGGGTCAGCGGTCAGCCGGTCGGCTTCACCAATTGGCGCCCGGGCGAGCCGAACGATGGCAACGGTAGCGGGGAAGATTATGCCTACATTTACGGACCAATCGCCGGTCAGCCCGGCCTCCTCGGACGGTGGAACGACGGCCCGAACACCGCGTTCCTGCTCGACGAACCACCGCTTCACGGCGTGGTGGAAATCACGGCAACCAATCCGCCGCCGCCGCCCCCACCCCCGCCCGCCTCCGGTGCTCCCGTGATTGCCGACTTCCAACCGCGGGTTGGCAAACCCGGAGACCTCGTGGAAATCCACGGAGCGAACTTCAGTCCCACGCTTGGCAACAACATCGTCTGGTTCGGTGCCGTGCGGGCCACCGTCATGGCGGCGAGCGTCAGCAATTTGGTTGTCCAAGTGCCGCCCGGGGCCACCTATGCAGGCCCGTCCGTCACGGTGGGTGGTTTGACGGGGGAAGCGGCCCTGCCCTTCCTGCCGACCTTTGCGGGCGGCCTTGCTTTGCAGGGTGAGCAGTTTTTGTCCCAAGATTTCCTTACCGCGCCGGATTCGTTGCGGACGGCCAGTTTTTCCGATCTCAACGCCGACGGGTCGCCGGACCTGATCATGTCGCCGGAATTTGGAAGCGCCAATTTTGTGATTCAGGAGAATCGCGGCGTTGCCACGAGCGGCTTGCTTGATCTGGCAGATGCTTTCGCTGTGCCCACACGGGGCAGCGGGACCTTTGGGTATGCAACCGACCTGGACAACGACGGTTATCCAGACCTTTTGGGTGTTACTCGCGGCCCCGGCGGCAACCTTACCGTGGCCGTGCGCCGAAATCGGGGGTTGGCGGGAACATTGGAACCCGGACGGTTCGAGCCGACGGTTTCCTTTCCCATAGGTGCCATGACCGAAAAAGTCATCGCAGCCGACCTTGATGGAGACGGGCGAAAAGAATTGATCGTCGCAGCCGGTTTGCGCGTCCGTATTTTCGGCGGGCGTGCCGAGCTGGGGAGCTTCACCACCAACTCGGTTGCGCCGCCTTTTGACCTGCCTCTGAGCAGCCTGCCGAGCGACTTGGTCAGCGGGGACTTCGACGGGGACGGACGAAGCGACTTGGTGGTCAGTGTTCCCTCCGAAAACTGTGTTCTGCTTTTCCGGAATACCGCCACCCCCGGGAACCTGGACGCAGCCGCCTTCAGCCGTTCGGTGGTGTTCAATGGAACGAGCGAAAGCCTCGCGGTCGCTGATCTAAATGGCGATGGCCGGCTCGACCTAATATTGAACAGCCCCTCCGATTCCCTACTCCTGCTTTTGAATCAGTCTGGCACAGACATCCCCGATGGTGCCCTTTTTGGGCCGCCCATTCAATGTTTCGCTGGCGATGGACCGCGTTCGGTCGCGGTCGGAGACCTGAATGGTGACGGGCTGCCAGATCTTGCGGTTGGCACCAGCGCCCGGGGAACCGTCACGGTGTTGCTCAACCAATCGCACGGTGGCCCGATAAAGAGCAACTCGTTTGCCGTCGCCTTTGAACTTTCCACGCCACAGGAAATGACGTTTCCCTTCAGCCCGCCGGTAAGGGTGGCCATTGCGGACGCAAATCTGGACGGACGTCAGGACATCGTTGTCTGGGGACGCTTCCCGGGCGTCCGCCTCTATTTGAATCTGGAGCCACCGCAGATTACCGCCATCGCGCCAGTTCAACTCAAGTTGAACGAGGGATGCACAGCAGTTTTTGCGGCGGAAGCGAGTGGTTCTGAGCCGCGCTTTATGCAATGGAGCTTCGCTGGCACCGATCTGCCCGGCGCAACCAATGCTACGCTGGTTCTGTCCAACGTGACTTATGCCCAGGCGGGCAGCTACACCCTCACGGTCTCCAATCTGGTGGGCGTCGCCACCACCAACGCCGTGCTCCTGGTCAACCGCGCGCCCATTGCTGATGTTGGTGCGACCGAGCGATTGCTCATCTCGCCCAACGGCGTGAACGCCATCGCCGTGCTGGATGGCTCGACTTCCCGCGACCCGGATGGCGATGCGCTCACCTTCGCGTGGTGGCGCGCGGGCGACACGAATCCGCTGGCCACCACCGTGGTCGCGACAACGACTCTGCCGGTGGGCACCAATGCGCTGACCCTGCGGGTTTTCGACGGGATGGCCTTTGGGCAGCTCGACTTCGTCGTTGAAGTCATCACCACGGCCCAAGCGGTTGACCGTTTGGCGTCCGCCGTAGCCGGGGGCGCTGACCGGCCGCAGCCTTTGTTGGCGTCATTGCGAGCCGCCCTGGCGGCCATTGACCGCAGCCAGCCATTGGTGGCCATCAACCAGTTGGAAGCCTTCCAAAACAAGGTGCGGGCGCAGGTTGCCCCTCATGACCCCGAGTTGGCCGCGCAGTTGATTGCCGAGGCGCAGGCCATTATGGACGCCCTCCGTGGCGGCGCAGCGGCGCAGCCAGCCGCCATTGAGATCACCCGCATCGTGCCCGGCGCCAACGGCAAGCCCAGTCTGCAAATTCGGGGCCAAGCAGGCCGGGTGCATGTCGTGGAAGCCTCCACGAATGGCATCCTGTGGGAGCCGGTCGGCATCGCTACCTCCAAGGGCGGCGATGAATTTGAATTCACCGACGCCGCCGCGTCCGGGACGGGCGCACGCTTTTACCGGGTCTTCTCGCCTCGCTGATGGCTCGGTGTTTTTTGCGCCCCCCCGTTCCGCGTGGTTCGGGGGGGCGCTCCTTTTTGCGTGAAATCGTGTCTTAGCGGCTGATATACGGTGTTTTTGTGGTTTCACAGTTCGTCCCCTTGTGCTCCAATCCGGTCATGAGGAAACGCATGGGCGTGCCACACTTTTCCGCCGTCGGCGAAAAACTGGCAGGCCATTCCGGCATCCTGGAACTCATGGACGAACTGGGGCGGGCGATGACCATTGACCCGGAGATGCGGATGCTCGGTGGGGGCAACCCGGCCGCCGTGCCCGCGTTGCAGCAACTCGTCCGCGCACGGATGACGGAGCTGCTCGCTGACGGCGACGCCTTCGACCGGATGCTCGCCAATTACGAGCCGCCGCAGGGCAACCCTCGTTTCCTCCGCGCGCTGGCGGAACTGCTGCGCCGCGAGTTCGGCTGGGACGTTGGTCCGCAAAACATCGCCGTCACCGCGGGTGGTCAGAGCGCGTTTTTCTACCTGTTTAACCTGCTGGCCGGCCGATTCGCGGACGGGTGCCGGCGGAAAATTCTTCTGCCGCTCACACC
>JBKBTZ010000063.1:0-19354 GCA_046290825.1 Limisphaerales bacterium | reverse complement strand
CGCTGGCACAGCGCGATCCGGCGGCCGGGCGCGCCGCGGCGGCGCGGACCGGGAAACATCCCCGGATGAAGGTGGTGCCCAGCCCCTTTGCGAAGAAGGGCCGCTGAACCCGCCTCATTCGCAACCTTGCCCCCGCCGCCCGCTTCCGGCATACGGGGCCGCGACATGGAACCGCAGGGACTCATCTTTGACTTCGACGGCACGCTGGCCGACACGATGCCGCTGCACTGGCAGGCTTGGGAAATCATCGCCCGCCGTCACGGCTTCAACCTGACGCGCGAGCGGTTGTATTCCCTGGGCGGGGTTCCGTCCCGGGACATCATCCGCATGCTGGCGGCGGAACAGGGGCGCACGGTGGACCACCTGGCCATTGCCCGGGAGAAGGAACTCGCCTTTCTCGACCGCCTCCCGGAGGTGAAGGTCATTCCCGAGGTCGTGCATATCGCCCATTCGCATTTTGAGAAACTGCCCATGGCCGTGGCCACCGGCGGCACCCACCGCGTAATCGAGCAGGTCATGGAACATCTCAACCTGCGGCGGCTGTTCCGCGCGGTGGTGACAAGCGAGGACGTGGTGAACCAGAAGCCCGCGCCGGACATTTTCCTCGAGGCCGCCCGCCGGATTGGCGTGCCGCCGGAACGCTGCCGCGCCTATGAAGACACCGACCTTGGCATGCAGGCCATCCGCGCCGCCGGCATGCAGGCCGTGGACGTGCGGGATTTGCTGGCGGGCCGGGCGGAGTAGCGCGGGATCCTTCTTCAATCCACCCGGCAATACGCCGCCAGCCCCTGTCGCCCGCCCTCGCGGCCGAAACCGCTTTCCTTGTAGCCGCCGAATGGGCTGGTCGGATCGAACTTGTTGTAGGTGTTCGCCCAAACGACGCCGGCGCGCAGCTTGTTCACGAGCTTGAAAATCTTGCTGCCCTTGTCGGTCCAGACGCCCGCGCTCAAACCGTAGGGCGTGTTGTTCGCGCGCTCGAAGGCCTCCTCCGGCGTGCGGAATGTCATCACGCTCAGCACCGGGCCGAAGATTTCCTCCTGCGCCACGCGATGGCTCATGGTCACGTTGGTGAGGAACGAGGGCGGGAACCAGTAACCTTTGGCCGGCAGCGCACAGCGGGCCTGGAACAGGTCGCCCCCCTCGTCCACGCCGCTCTGCACGAGCGCGCGAATTTTGTCGAGCTGCGGGCGGGAGTTGATGGCTCCGATGTCCGTGTTCTTGTCGAGCGGATTGCCCACGCGCAGGGTTTGGAGACGGTCCCGCAGTTTGCGGAGGACGGTCGGGTAAATGCCCTCCTGCACAAACAACCTTGAGCCGGCGCAGCAGACGTGGCCCTGGTTGAAATAGATGCCGTTGATGACGCCCTCGATGGCCTGGTCAATCGGCGCGTCCTCGAACAGGATGTTTGCCGCCTTCCCGCCGAGTTCGAGGGTGAGCTTCTTTTTCGTTCCCGCGCAGGCTTTCGCAATGTGTTTGCCGACCTCCGTGCTGCCGGTGAAGGCGATTTTGTCCACGTCCGGGTGGTTCACCAGCGCAGCCCCCGTCGCGCCGGCGCCGGTGACGAGGTTGACCACGCCGGGCGGTAGTTCGGCCTCTTGGAAAATCTGCGCGAGGCGCAGGGCGGTGAGCGAGGTCGTCTCGGCGGGCTTGAGCACCACGGTGTTGCCGCAGGCCAGCGCGGGCGCGATTTTCCACGCCGCCATCAGCAGCGGAAAATTCCACGGGATGATCTGCCCCGCGACACCAAGCGGCCGCGGCGTTTTGCCCGGGAACGCATACGGCAGCTTGTCCGCCCAGCCGGCGTAGTAGAAGAGGTGCGCCGCGACCATCGGCAGGTCGAAGTCGCGCGATTCCTTGATGGGCTTGCCGCCGTCCATCGTTTCGAGCACGGCCAGCTCGCGGGATTTTTCCTGGATGATGCGGGCAATGCGGTAGAGATATTTGCCGCGTTCGCGCGGCGGGAGTTTGCTCCAGACGTTTTCGTAGGCGTGCCGCGCGGCCTGCACGGCGCGGTCCACGTCCACCTCATCGGCGGCGGCGATCTCGGTGAGCGTTTCTTCGGTGGCCGGGTTGAGGGAGGGAAAATACTGTCCCGAGTGGGGTGCCACGAATTCACCGTTGATGAACAGCTCGTGGCGCGGGGCGATGCGGATGTATTTGTAATCCTCCGGGGCCGGGGCGTAGTCCCACTTGTCGCCGAACTTCAGCGTGCGCTGCTTGGGCGGGACCACGGCGGACGTTGGCGTGGTTGCCTTGGTCACGGTGACCGGGGTGGAAACCTTGCGGGCAGAGGATTTGCGGGTGGCCTTCATAAGCGGTCGGTCCGGGTGCGGGGAAAATGGGACGGGCGGGGGCGGGATGCAATGGGAATAGCGGCCACCGGTTCCGCCTCAATCCCTCCGCACGCACGATTCGATCTCGCCCGCCTCGAAACTCGTGTGGCCGATGGTGAGCCGCAGATGCGCGTCAGTGTGCTCTGGAAGGAACAACTTCTCTTCCGCCAGCTCCAGCCGGCCGCGCAGCCGCACCTCGCCCCGCAACCACACCTCGACCTCGTGACCGAGCGGCAGACCGAGGCGCTTGGCCAGGGCCAGTTTGGCGGCCCGCCGTTCCTCCTGCCAGCGTTCGTAGCCGGTCGGCGGCGCGGCATGCTCGAAGGAAAACTCCGGCTGATTCATGGGCGTGCCAAAGGCTTGGTCGGCGGGAGGTGCCGAGCCAGGAATTCCGTGACCATCCGGTCAATCTCCGGCCCGCCAAACCCATGCCCCGCGCCCTGAATGATGCGGAAAGCCACCGGCACGTTGGCCCGTTGCAGCGCGTCGCGCAGCAATTCGCTTTGCTGCCACGGCACGATGTTGTCCCGGTCACCGTGCAGGATGAGAAACGGCGGGTCGTCCGGGGTGACATAGGTCACGGGATTGGCGGCGGCGGCCTTGTCTTTGTTCTCCTGCACCGGGCCGCCAATGAGCTTCGCTTCGGGGGCGTCCGGCGCGTCGTGGTCAATGGGCGAGTTGGGCAGCGATTGCCGCTGCATCAGCGTGAAATCCACCGGGCCGAAAAAATCCACCACCGCCTGCACGCGGCTGGAAACCTCGAGATGTTCGCCCACGTCGAAGGACTTCACGTCGCCGGTGGTGCCGAGCAGCGCCACGAGATGACCGCCTGCCGACGCGCCCCAGGCGGCGAACCGGTCCGGGTCGAGCTGGTGTTCCGCGGCATGGGCGCGCAGCCAGCGCACGGCAGCCTTGCAGTCCTCCAGTTGCGCGGGGAACCGGGCGTGCTGGCTGAGGCGATAGTTGAGGCTCGCCACCGCGTAGCCGCGCCGCAGCCAGGGCAGGGCGGGGGACTGCTCCTTGCTGCCGCCCAGCCAGGCCCCGCCGTGAACCCAGATGAGCAGCGGCAGGGGATTCGTCGCGCCCGGCGGGAGAAACAAATCCAGTTTCTGGCGCGGGTGGCCGTTGGTGACGTAGGGGATTTCGCGCAGCGCCTTGGTGCCCTCCGGCAAAACCGCGGCACGCCGGGCGGGCGGGTTGGGTGGTTGGCGATCGGTGGGCTGGGCGAGGGCCGCGCCGCCAGCAAGGGCCAGCACGATGGCGAGAAAAAGGGCGGCCAGGCGGCGGTCCCACGGGAGACCAAACGCGAGGATTGCGGGTGAGGCCATGACGGGGAATTAGCCCAGCCCCGTGGCGTCGGCAATACGTAAGGTCACCCTTCGATCTAGGCATCGTCTGCCCCCCGCAGCCAGCAACATTTTCACATGCGGGATGCCCGCCTCGGAAAACTCCCGCCCGGCCCGGACGAATCCGCGCTGCTCGTAAAACCTGGCGACCCCAAGCTGGGCGTGAAGGTAGATGGGCCGGCCAGTTGGACGGGCATCCGCGAGGACGGCCTGCAGCAGGCGGCCGCCCGCGCCGCGCCGACGGAAAGGTGCCCGCACGGCGAAGCGTTCCAGCTTGATGCCGTCGGAGGTTTCACGCCGGCTGCCCACCGGCTGCCTGCCCAGCCAGATCAGGTAATGCCGGGCCTCCTCTTCGTGCTCGCATTTCAGTTCCGGGGGAACGCCCTGTTCCAGCATAAACACCTCTCGTCGGATGGCCAGTGCCGCCGCGAGGCGCTCAGCATCTTCAGCGGCGAAGGCCATAACGCGCCATCCAGTGGCAGGGTTTGACCCGGCGGGGTCGTGGCTCACGGTTTGAACAGGCGGTAGAACTTCGCGGGTGGGGTGGCGGGGACGACGACGGGGTTGGTCCAACCGCTGGGAGAATTGGTCCAAGTGCCTGCAGTGAGGCTGAGGCGTTCCTGGAGAATCCAGTTGGTGCCGGTGGCGGGCGTCCACGAGACGGTGGCAAAGCCCGGACTGGCCGGAGCGATGGTGAGCGTGGGCGCGCCGGGCGTCTGGACGGCTTGCGGCAGTGCCCAGAAGCCACCAGTGACGGCGAATTGGCCGCTGGTCATCGGCCCGCCGGCGTCGGGCTGGCCGATGGTGCCGGTGACGCGATAGACGCCGCCGGTGCTGGTGCCGCCGCCACCGTCAATGGTGTGCCAGGGGATGGAATACTGGGCGAGGGCCGAAAAGCACAAATGGAAAAGCAGAAAGCAGAAGGCGACGCGCAGACCCCCGAGTTTTGAGTTTCGAGTTTCAGGTTTCAAGTTGTTCATGGCGTTTTCGGGTTGAGTTGTTGGCTGAGGAGTTGTTCGAGTTTTTCGAGCCGGGCTTTGAGGGCGGCGTTTTCGGCGCGGAGTTCGGCCATCTCCATTTCTGTTTTCTGCTCTCTGCTTTCGACTTTTTGATTCAACCCCTGGATGGCCGCCAGAGCTACGCCATCGGCGTCCACGGTGGCGATGCTGGTGTCGTCCTGGCCAAGGCCGAAGGCGGCGTGGAAATCCTGCGCCATCGGTCCGAGGTGGCGGCTGCGCTTCGGGTCGGCCTGGTAAATCCATTCCTGCAAGGGAAGGGCCAGCACTTTGTCGAGCACTTGGGCCGGATTCACGGGGCGGAAGTCCGCCTTCACGTTGCGGTCACTAGCGCTGACGAAGGTGCCGTTCACGGTCAGGCCGCTGGCGGTGAGGGTCATGAGCGTGGTGCCGCCGGTTCCGGGACCGCTGTTGGTGTGGGAGCCGGCGCGATACCAGGCAAACCCGGAGTCGGTCCGGAAGTAGGTGGTGCTGTCCTGCACCCCGATGCCGAAGTTGGTGCTCCAGAGGTTCAACATCTGGCGCGTGGTGTTCCCGAAGAAGAGGCCGGGGGTGTTGTCGCTGATGCGCACGCCGCCGGTGGCGCGGATATTGAACTGGTTGCTGGTGGTGGAACTGAAATCGGCGTCAGTGGAATCGGCCCAGACGAATCCGCCGGTGTGAATGGCCTTGGCGCGACGCCCGGCGGCGAAGGCGTAGTTGGTGGCGGTGTTCAAGAGGCCTCCGGGAATGGTGGCATACTGGCCATCGGCTCGATTGGTGCTGCCGCCAATCGTCGCAAAGGAAGCGTTGGTCTGAATCGTGTTGCCGCCACCGCCGCTAATCGTCGCGTAGGAAGCGTTGGCCTGAATCGTATTCACGGAACCGCCGCCAATCGTCGCGGAGGAAGACTGAATCGTGTTGCCTTCGCCGCCACCTATATTCGCGTATATATTGTTCGGCTGAATCGTGTTGCCAGCGCCGCTGCCTATCCTCGCGTAGTAAGCGTTGCTATGAATCGTGTTGCCAGCGCCGCCGCCTATCGTTGAATGACCAAAAGTCGAAAAAGATCCTTTGCCGATTCTGTTGCGCTGCCCCCCGGAGATCACGGAAGCGATGCTTTCATTTGTGTTGCTAAGACCACCCGCAATGATCGACCAATACGCTGAGTCTCGAATTTCGTTATTCAGACCGCCGCCGATTGTGGAGGCTTCGGAAAACTGGTGGATGCTGTTGCCACCGCCACCGGAGATCGTCGCCGCACCAGCAGAAGCTCGGATAGAATTTCCGAATCCGCCAGCAACTGTGCCGAAGGAGGCCTCCACCAGATTCGTGCTTGGGTCTCCCTGGTAATAAACGGCACCGCCACCGGCAATGGTGGCTCCAAAAACTCCTGGCCCGATAGAGTTAGCCAGCGAGCCTGCAATGAGATTGACGGCATTGGTAAGTGAAACAGCGTTTGCGGTTGGCTCCAACCGCAGCACGCGCAGATTGTTCACCCGCACTTCCAGCGGCTGATTATCCGTGGTGCCGAGGAAGTTGACGCCCGGCGTGGTGCCCGCGTTGCCACCGAGCCGCCAGGCCGGGAGGTTGGTCAGGCCCGCGCCGTTGCCGCTGAAGGTGCCGGTGAGGTTGACGCCGGTGGCGGCGTTGGTGACGACGGCGGCGGGGAGTTGAGCCGGCGCCAGCGTCCCGGTGATGCCGCTGGCGGCCACCGTCCCGGCGCTGGCGGCGCGGATGGCGTAGGGCGCGCTGGTCACGCGCTGGCGGGGGCTGAGGGTGGTGAACGACCCGCCCCCGTTGGTGCGAACGGCCAATTCCAGCCAGCGGTCCGCGCCGGGGAAGGTCAGGGCGGTCAGGTCCAACGCGAGGGTGAACAGGCCGTTGGTGACGCCAATGTTGGTGACGAGGTTGAAGGTGGTGGAGTAACCGCCGGTGAGGGCGTCGAAGTCCGTCACGATGAAGTCGTAACGGCCGTTGGCGGGTGCGCCGCCGTCATCCAGCCGCCCTTGGTAGGTGAAGGCGGAGGTTTGGGCGGTGGCGGAAAAGCAAAACGCCGAGAGCAGGAGGCCCACGGCGAGGACGTAGCGGCGCTTGGGAAAGTGTCGGTGACTGGAGGGGAGAATGGCGGCGCTCTGCCGAGCCGCCGCTACGGGGACCGGGCAGTGCCCGGGCGTCGGATGTTGGGTGTCGGAGTTCTGAGTTTTCATGGCAGTGGTGACGGAGCCGTGATGGATGCGGGTTGATGTTTTCCTGGGTTACACTCGTTACGACGTTTCCCGAGGCCGAGAATGAGTTTGGCGGGCGCTCACTGGTTCACCGCGCGATAGAAGCGCATTGGCTCAGTCGGTGGATTTGCCAAGTCAGTGAAGGAGAGGTTGCCGCTGCCATCGGCAGTGGCCGTGCCCACCGGGAGCCAGGTCACGGGCGGGATGAAGTTGGTGGCCGTCTGGATCTGATAACTCGCGCCGGGCGTGCCCGTGCCGGTGATGCGGAGGAAGCCATTGGTCAGCGCGCCCCCGGAGAATTGCGCGGGCGCCGCAGCCGGTGCGCCGGACCAGGTCACGGTCAGATCATCAATGGCCATACCTTGGTCGGCGCCCGTGTCGTTCGGGTCCACCCAGCGGAGGAACAGCGTCTGACCGGGGGCCACCGTCAAACCCGGGATGGGCACGGACGAGAAGACGACGCGGTTGGTGGAGTCATTGCCGTTGAGCGGGCCGGCGGTGGCGGTGACGGTGGGGCTGTTGAAATTCAGGGCGGACACGGCGGTCCAGCCGGTGTTGGTGCCGGGGTCGGTATTGACGATCACCGCGAAGCCAACGCGATACCCGAAGCTGAGGGTATTGGTCACCGAGCCGCTGCCGCCGCTGCGCCATTGTTCGCCGGTGTAACTGACCGTGAAATTGGACACCGCATACGGGTGCGGGTTGGTGAAGCAAAGCCCGAATCCGAAAGTGCCCGTCGCGTTCGAGGGAAGCGATCCCAAGGCGCGGTCACTGTTGCCGGTGGCGCCGAAGCTGTAAAGCGCACCGGCGGTATCATTGCCGTTCGTCCCTCGATACGTGGTCACGTTCCCGCCGGAACCCGACTGGGCATACCAGCCGTCCAGCGTCACGCCGTTGCTCCAGACGTTGGCGCTGCCGCCCTGGGCCAGCGAATCGAAATTCTGCGTGTAGTTGGTGCCGGTCAGGGGAATGCCCAGTCCGCTCGGCACCGCCGTCAACTGTGTCAGCACCACGTCGTTGCCGTCGCCGCCGGCGTAAGTGATCTGGAATTGAGCACCCCCCACGGTGAACGTGCTGCTCTCGGGTTTGCCGTTGAAGGTGCCGACGATGGCGTCGCTGCTGTCATTGTTCACGATGAGGAACTGGGTGCCCGGGGGTGAATTGAAGGTGAGCGTTGCGACCAGTTCCAGCCCGGTCAGGGTGACCGTGCCATTCACGTTCAACCGGTCGTAACCGCTGCCGGGGGTCAAACCGTCCAGGTCCACGGTCAGCGTGCCGGTGCCGGTGGTATTGGCGTTGAAGTTGCCGCACGTCAGGATGCCCGGTCCGGAGCCGGGCGCCACGAAGTTGCCGCTGCCCAGAAAATCAATCGGCCCGACGGTGCCGCTGCCTTGGAGGCGCCGCCCGCCCACCACCCGGACGGAACTGTTCGGTTGCAGGCCGTCCACCTGGAGGGTTCCGTTGCTGATGGTGGTCAGGCCGGAGTAAGTGTTGGTGCAGGTCAAGACGAGCAGGCCGACGCCGCTTTTGACCAGCGAGCCGCCGCCCGTAACGCCGCCGTTGAAAACATTCGTGCCAGCCAGGTTCACCACCAGTTGTCCGTCGGCCACAACCGCGCCGGTGCCCGTCAAACCGGCGAGGGGCTGATTGCCCGCGCCCAGGTCCAGCAGGCCGGAACCCGCCACGGCAACCTGGCTGGCGGAGGCGATTTGCTGCGCGGCAAACGAGCGCACCACGTCGGCCCCGGGGCCGCCCGCACCATCGCCAATGACGAGGTTGCCCGGAATCGCGGTCACGAGGTTGGACTTGGCCAGTTCAACGGTGCCCGCGTTTACCGTGGTCGTGCCGGTGTAGGTGTTGGCCGTGACGCCGGTGAAGCGCAGGGTGCCCGCGCCGTTCTTGATCAGGCCGCCCGCGCCGGCGATGGCTCCACCGGTCTGGAAGCTGTTGGTGCCGGCGGTGACATTCAGCGTCAGCGCGTGCCCGTTGTTATTGATGGGCGCGGCAAAATTCAGGGTGCCCGCGCCGCTGTTGGTGAAGGTTTGTGCCTGCTGGAGGCTGAGGGGGATCCGGAAGGCCGCCTCGCCAGCCGGAAGGTTCGCATGTATGCCGCCGGGCAACCGGATCAAATTGCCGTTGAGCGTGTAGTTGGCCTCGTTCAGGGAGATGGAATTGAAAGTGGCTTCCGCGAAGAAGTCGTTCGTGTTGTTCAGTTGCGCGGCTCCGGAAGGAAACACGAGGTCGTCGCCCTCGTTGGGCGCCACGCCGCCCGCCCAGTTGGCGGGGGTGGACCAGCGGGCATCGGCTCCGAGGCCCGTCCAGGTGCGCGTCACGCCGGAAGGGGCGACCAGCTTGGTCAGCGTGACGTCGTTGCCATCGCCACCCGTGTAGCTGATTTGAAAGGCCTTGCCGTTATTGGTGAAAATGGTCCCTTGCGCCAGATTGGTGAACCCGCCCGAGGTGGGATCGGTGAAGTCATTGGTGATGATCATGAAGGTGGCGCCGGTGATCGGGTTGGTGGGAACGGTGAGGCTGAGGATGGCGTTGGTGAGCCACGCGATGGCGTTGCCTTGCAGGGTAATTTGGTCGTATTCCGTTCCCGGCGTGGCCCCCGCAACGTGCGCTTCCAGGATGGCCCCCGGCAGCAACTGCAAGTTGAAGGTTTTCAGACGCCCGGGAGTGTCCCCACCCGGAGCCAGTTTGCCACCCGCCTGCACCGTGACCGTGCTCAGACTGCCCGTGCCGGAGAGCGTCGCGCCAGGCAGGACCGTAACTGGATAATTCAGCGTCCCGTTGACCACCAGATTGCCGGCGGAGACAGTGGTGTTGCCGGGGAAGCTGTTGGTGGCCGTCAAGACGACCTTTCCGGGAAGCGTCTTGATCAGGTATGCCGGATTTCCGCTGATGGGTCCGCTGACCAGCAGAACGCCGGTGTCGGCCCCAAACCGGTTGGTGGAAAACGACGAGATGGGGCCGCGCCACTCGTTGGTCACATTGCCCAAGCCTTCCAACCGGCCGTTGTCGTAAAGCAGCAACTTGTTGGTGACCGTGATGCCGTTGGTGAGTTGGAGAGTGGAGCCGTTGTCGAACAAAGCATAATCATACGGCCCCAGTGCCAAGGGGTGTCCGGCCCGCACCGTGCCTCCCCAACTCGCCACATAACAGAGATTGGAAGCCAGAAGGCTCAGAATGCCGCCGGCATACTTTCTGATTTCGAAGCACTCCACCCCGGCGCGAAATTCCATGTCGCCGCCGGCATCCGCATAAAGCGGACCCACTGCCAGCCCGTTCGTGAAGAGCATGGGGCCATGGAAGACGAGCGTGCCACCGGCGCGGTTGGTCAGTCGGGGCGCGCTCTGGCCGGAAACCAGCCCCGGATGCCAGTGGATGGTGCCGCTGGTGTTGGTGGCCAGAAGCTGGGTGAAACCTGACTGGCCGGACCAGAGCACGGTATTCGTGCCGAGAATCCGGTAGCCGCCCGCCCCAATCGTGACGTTCCCGATGCGAAAGCCCGGCGCGAAATCGTTGGAGGCAGTCAGACTGGCCGCGCCCGGCGGGAAAACCAGCGAGTCCAGTTCGACGGGGGCGACGTTGCCCGCCCAGTTGGTGGGATTGCTCCACCGCGCATCGGCGCCCGCCCCGGTCCAAGTGCGGGTGGCGGCGGAGGTGAGTTGGCAGGAAACCGCCCAGCCGAGCAACGTGAGGAGGAGCGTTTTGGAATGTTTCATAACAACAGGTTCAGAGGATTCGGGTATTCAGTCTGGGAACTTAGGGATTTAAGGATCGGAGGTTACGGTTTGAACAGGCGGTAGAACTTCGCGGGTGGGGTAGCGGGGACGACGGGGTTGGTCCAGCCGCTGGGAGAGTTGGTCCAGGTGCCTGCCGTCAGACTGAGGCGTTCCTGGAGAATCCAGTTGGTGCCGGTGGCGGGCGTCCACGAGACGGTGGCAAAGCCCGGACTGGCCGGGGCGATGGTGACGTTGAAGATGGCGGCGTGGCCAGGTAACATCACCCGGACCAGTGCGGTCTGAAGGGCGAGGGGGTGAGGTATCCATGGACGCAGCGGGATGTCTTTCGAGTGCTCAAACGGGTGGAGAGCGGTTACGGGCCTTTTACGCGGTAGAAGCGTTGGGGGAAGTTGGTGGCGCCTGGGTCAAGGAAGTTGAGATTGCCCAGCCCGTCGGCGGTATTGGTGCGCACCGGCGTCCAAATGATGGTCGGCGTGAGGTTGGTCGTTCCTTCGAGCACATGCGGCAGGCCCGGCTCGCCGGTGCCCGTGATTTGCATCGCGCCGCCGGGCTGCGGACTGATGCCGCTGATCTGGAGCGGCGGATTGACGCGCGTGAGCACCACGTCGTTGCCGTCGCCGCCGGCGTAGTCAATCTGAACGAACATGCTGCCGGCCTGGGCCACGGCACCCTGCGGGAGTCCGGCAAAGGTGCCGATCACCGCGTCGGCGCTGTCGTTGGTGATGATGACGAACTGGCTGCCCAGCACGGGCACGACGGGGCCGCCCTCGAGGTTCAGCGTCGCGCCGTTCAACTGCACCTGGCCACGCACGCCGATCTGGTCATGGTCGGAGCCGGGCGTGACCCCATTCAACCGCACGTCCAAGCGCGCCCCGGAGGAAAGTTGCAGGTTGCCGTAGAGCAGCGCACGCCCCGAGTTGGTGGGTGTGAGACTGGCGCGGAACGAGCCAGCAGCGACCTGCACCCCCTGGATGTCCCGCACCGCGAACAACTCCGCGCCGCCCGTGACGACCAGGTTCGTGTAGCCGGTGGGGCTGACCCCGTCAGCGGACTCCAGGATGACGCGGCCCTGGTTGACGGTGATGCCGCCAAACACCAGCGCGGGGAAGTAGCAGCAACCGGGAATCAACAGGTCGTCGAGAAACAGCGTGCCCGGCCCGGTTTTGACGACATGACCGTTCTGGGACTGGTTGAGGGCGAGGACGAGACGCAACGTGGTGTTGGTGGTCACGGTGAGGGTGGTCACTTGATTGGAGACGAACTGCAATGAACCGTTCCAGGTAATGGCTCCGGTGTTGGACACGATGACCGCGCCGCCGAGCACGAAGCCCTTGTTCAGATCGCCGCTGCCCAGGAGCTGGAGGGTGCCGGTGTTGGTGACGATGAGCGCGCTGCCGCTGTTCGCGCCCGGGGTGCTGTTGCGGCAGATGAGCGTGCCCGTGTGGACACGAGTGCTGCCGGCGTAGGTGTTGGTGCCCCGAAACTCCACAAGGCCGCTGCCAAGCGTATCCACATGGCCGCCGCCCACAATCGGGCCGAGGAACAGCAGATGGCCCGCGTCGGCCGTTTGCAGCGTGCGGAAATTGGTGTCCACCGCGCCCTCGAAGGCGAGCGTGCCACCGGCCGCCGCGCGGACCGGCTGGTTGGTGGTGAGAATGAGCGGCAGGGCGAGCGCATTCGTGCCGGAAGCGGCCAGTGATTCGGCATGGGCAATGAGGGCCGCAGGATTTCCGTGCAGCCGGTAGCCTGAACTGCCCGCGCCGAAGGTGACGGAGTGCAACACGGTGTTGGTGGGCAGGTCGTTGGTATTCACCAGCCGCGCCGCCCCGGAAGGGAACAGGAGCGCGTCGCCGGAGACAGGGGCGATGTTCCCAGCCCAGTTTTGCGGATTGCTCCAGAGGCCATTGGTGCCCGCGCCCGTCCAGGTGCGTGTGTTGCCGGTGGCGAGGTAACTCTCAAGGGTCAGCGCCACGTCATTCCCGGTGTCGGCGGTGTAGCGGACGCGGTAAACTGCCGGGCCGTTGGTGAACAGGCCGTTGTTGGGCAACCCGGCGAAGGTGCCGACGACCGCGTCGCTGCCGTCATTGGTAATGATCAAATAGGACGAACCGACCGGGGCGACAAAATTCGCCTGCGTGACGACGAGTTGCGCGTTGTTCAACACGACCGGGCCGACGACTTGCAACTGGTCGTGGTTGGTGCCGCTGGCGTCGAAGAGGCGGATGCGCAACTGGGAGAAGGCGTTCAGGTTCACGCCCTGGTCGCAGTAGAGCGCGCCGGGGTTGGTGATGCCGCCGGGGGCGATGGCACCGTTGAAGCAGGAGAGCGGCCCCACCGGGCCGGTGCCGCTGAAGGTGCCGCCGCTGAAAATGGAGACGCTCGCGTTGGTGCTCAGGCCGGCGGAGAAAAGCTGGCCGCCGAGCACGGTGGTCGGGCCGGTGTAGGTCTTCGCGCCGAGGAACCGAACGATGCCGGCGCCGTCAATCGTCAGGCCGTTGGTGCCGGTGAGCGCGCCGCTGATGTTCAGTTGGCGGTTCGAGGTGACTTCCAAGACGGCCCCGGTGCCGATGAGGCTGATGGCGGCGGACCAGGTAAGGTTGGACGCGGCGGCGCGCAACCGTCCGGCGAGTTGAACCGGACTTTGGAACGTGCCGTCGTCGGTGATTTCCAGCGTCGCGTCGTTGGACACCACGACCGATGCGTAGAGAGGGTTGCCGGCGAGGAGCCGGTAGCCGAGCGCAAATTGGCTGGCGGCGGCCAGCGTGCCGGCCTCGACGCGGTTGGTGCCGCTGCTGCGGGTGGTGTCGAGTTCCAGCCGGCCCGGGCCGCGTTTGATGAGCGTGCCGCTGGTGTCGCCGATGGTGCCAAGCTGAATGGTGCCCGCCGGGGAAATCACGGGGAGCACGACGCTGGAGTTGTTGCTGATGAGGCCGGTGAGGCGGAGGGTGGACCCGGCGACGTTGGAGACCAGGGTTGAACTGCTGAAACCGAGACGCGTGCCGAGCCGATTCGTGCCCGTGGCGTTGAAGGCGAGCAGTTGGTTGGTGATGACCAGAACATTGTCCGAACTGTTCAAGCCTGCGCTGATGTCGTAGCCGCTGCCAGTGAAGGTCAAGGCGCGATACGTCTTGTCGGCATTGTAATCGAATTGGTTCGTTTTCTGGGCCGCGCCGTCAGGGAAGACCAGGTCGTTGGTGGGGCCGGGCTGGATGCCGCCCTGCCAGTTGGCGTTCTGGCTCCAGCCGTTGCCGACCGCCAGACCGGTCCAGGTGCCCGGCGGCTGCACGGCGGTGACGGTGAGCGCCACATCATTGCCGTCGCCGCCAACGTAGGTGATCTGCATCGTGGCGAGACTTATGTTGGTCGTTGCCCCTTCCGGCAGCCCGGCGAACGTGCCGATGATCGCATCCGCGCCGTCATTGGTCAGCACCAGGAAAGTTGCCCCAACGGTCGGGGCGAAATTGAGGGTCACCGCGAGCGCAGCATTCCCGAGGTTCACGGTGCCGTTGACGCCCAGCCGGTCGTATTGTGTAACCGGGTCGGGGCCGTTGAGTTTCAATTGCAGTGTGGTGTTGGCGTTGAGAGCGAGGTTGCTGCTGATCAAGAGGCCGGGGAACGTGTTATCCGGCATGACGGAGCCCCCAGCGGGCTGGGCCGTGAGAGTGCCAACGGTGCCGGGGCCGCGCAGGTTGCCGCCCGCCAGTTGAATGGCAAGGCGGGGTTGCGAATTGGCAATGGTGACGGTGCCTGTCCCGCTAAGGACGAGGGTGCCGCCGTTGGTGACCAGTCCGCCGCCGAGAAACGTGAAGCTCCCGTTGTTGACCTGCAAGGTGAGGTTCTGGCCCGCGGTGAAAATGGAGTTGGTGAAGACCAGTCCTCCGCCACCGGAGTTGGTGAAGGTTTGCGGCTGCAAGAGCGTCATGGGCAGGCCGATGGTCGAGGAAAGCAAGTTGATGGCGCTGTGGACACCGTTGTAAAGCCGAAGGCCGTTGCCCCGCAGGACATAGCTTTGATTGCTGAAGGTGATGGAATTGAACACGGTCCCGGCGCCGTAGTTATTGCTGTTCACCAGGCGGGCGGCGCCGGCGGGAAACACGAGGTCGTCAGCCGGGTTCGGGGCCACGCCGCCCAACCAGTTGGCTGGCGTGCCCCAGAAGTTGTCCGCACCGGCACCGCTCCAGACGCGCGTCACGCCCGTGGGCGCAGGCAGCTTGGTGAGCGTGACATCGTTGCCATTGCCGCCGGTGTAGCTGATTTCGAAGAACTGCCCGCCCGCGCTCACGGTGCCGCCCTCCGGGAGGTTGGTGAACGTGGTGGTGAAGGCGGCGGCCCCGGTGTTGGTGATGATGACGAAGACCTGCCCGTTGGTGGCGGTAAAACCGGGCACGACGTTCAAGCTCGCCCCGGCGAGGTTTGGCGGCGACGACACGCGCAGTTGGTCATATTCCGTGCCCGGTGCGCCGCCGTTGAGGTTGACTTGCAACGAGGAGCCCGCGCTGAAGACCGCGGTGCCGCTCGACACCGTCAGCACGCCCACGCCGGTGCCGGCGGGGCGCACGCTGCCGGCGCTGGTAAAGGGCGGCACCGTGCCGGTGCCGCTCAATGTCGCGTCGTTGGCGACCGTGAGCGTCCCCGTCAACACCCCCTCCACCACGAGCGTGCCGTCCTGGACCTGGCAATCGGGGATGGCGTTGGCCGGGCCGTTCAAGGTCAGCCGTCCGACGTTGTTCTTGAACAACTGCGCCGCGCCGGTGCCCGTGATGTTTCCGCTGACGTCCACCGAACCGCCGTCCGCCAACGTCAACCGGAAGGTGCCCAACGCCACGTTGCTGGCCAGCGTGAGCACGGTCTTGTCCGCCAGCGCCCAGGTTTGATTCGCACGCAGTTCAAGGTTGGCGCGCACGGTGTTGGTCAAGTTGATTGCCGGGGCGTTGGTCAGCCCGTTGGTGAGTGCCAGGGAGATTGGGCTGACGAGCGTGTAATTCGAGCCGGTCAGGGTGAGGAAGAGCAGGTTGCTGGGGCCGCCCACGGCGTTGGTGTTGGCAAGCCGCGCGGCCCCGGCGGGGAAGATCAAGCCATCGCCGTTGACGGGCACGGACACGCCGCCATTCCAATTGGCGGCGTTCGTCCAGAAGCCGTTGGCACCGGCCCCGGTCCAGGTGCGGGTGGCGGCGGTGGTGAGTTGGCTGGAAACGGCCCAGCCGAGCAGCGCAAGGAGGAGGATCGGTTTGGAAGGTTTCATAACAACTGGTTCAGGGGATGCGGATGATCAGTCTGGGCACAATGTGGTTTAAGGAGGCGTCAGGGTCGGAACAGCCGGTAGAATTTGCGCGGACCGCTCACGGTGTTGGTCACCACCCAGTTGGTGCCGGTGATGACCGGGGTGGGCGGCGTGGCGGCGGACCAGTTGGTGGCCGCGAGGTTGGTGCTGGATTGCAGGATGAAACCGGCGGAGTTGTTGGTGGGCCAGCGCAGGCGGACGGACTCAGGCGGCAGCGGTTCAATGGTCAGCACCGGTCGCAAGGTGCCACTGACCTGCGTCAGCACCACGTCGTTGCCGTCACCGCCGGAGTAACTGATGCGGAACTGTTCGCCGCCGATGCTCAACAGGCTGTTTTGCGGAAGCCCCTGGAACGTGCCGCCGATGGGATCGGTGCCGTCATTGTCAATGATCACAAACTGGTTGCTCAGGCTGGAGCTGAAACCCAGTGAGGCGTTGAGGGTGGCCGTGTTCAGGTCCACCAGGCCGCGCACGCGAAGCTGGTCGTAGTCCGCGCCGGGGGATGGCCCTTGCAATTCAACGCGGAAAAAGCCCGCGTCCGCGAGCGTGACCGGCCCCGAGGTCAGACGTCCCGGGCTGCTGCCCGGGGAAAGGGTGGCGGTGTCGAACAGGCTGATGGCCGCGACCGTGCCGTGGCCTTCCAGCCGGCTGGTGCCGCGAACGGCGATGGGGGAATTGGTCAGGCTGCCATTCACGCGCAGCACCCCGTTGCTGACAGTGGTCTGCCCGGTGTGACTGGCCGCCCCCTCCAAGATCAGGGTGCCGATGCCGGACTTGACGAGTTCACCGTCACCCGTGAAGGCACCCTGGAAGGTGCAAATCAGTCCAGCCGGACTGACGATCAGTTTGCCGCCCGGCCCGAAATGGATGCCACCTCCGCCATTCAAGGTGGCGATCGTCTCCGTGAAAATGCTCATGTCCCAGGAGCCGTTGGTGAATGTGACGTCGGCAGTGTTGGCCATCTGTTCGGCTGCACTGTGGTGGAGATTGGGAGTTTTCGCACCGTTACCGTCTCCAATCACCACGTTGCCGGGCAGGGCAGCGGTTCCGTCAGGCTTCCGCAGGTCAAAATAGCCGTCGCGCAGCCAGGTGCCGCCGGCATAAGTGTTGGCCGTGTTACCGGTAAAATTGAGCCGGCCGCCGCCGTCCTTGATGAATTTGCCCGGGCCGGTGATGGCGTTGCTGAAGGTGAGCTGGGTGGCGGAAACGTAACTGCTGCCGGTCACATGCACCGTGCTGTCGGAGGCGAGCGTAACCGAGCCGGCCCAGACTTTGTTGCTGTTGGCGCCGCTGACGCGCAGGGCGCCATTCGTGCCGCCGACACCGTGGCCGTGCAGAATGAGGGATTGTGGGTAGGGCGAGCCGCCGACGAGAAACAGGGTCGCGCCATTGGAAACAATTACGGTGGGGTTGGCGACAAGGCTGCCGAGTGCATTGGGCGAGGCGGTTTGAACGGAACCGGCGGCGACCCGCAGGGACGGCGTGGCCAGGTAGCCCGGTCCCAGCGCTAATCGGCCCGGCCCGGTCTTGGTGACGGTGCCGGCAGCGGGCGTGGGCGGGGTGATGCTGAGGTTGATGCTTTCGCCACTGCCGGTCACGTTGATGACGGCGTTGGTTGCGTCAAGGAAGAGATAGCCGCTGCCATCAATGAGTGATGCCTCCTCGCCGGTGGCGGTGATCGTTCCGGCGACGTGAAGTTCTGAGCCGGAGGGCACGGTCACATGCGCGCCATCGCTCAGAGTGAGAGTGCCCAGCGTCTGAATCTGCCCGTTCGGAATCGGGGTGCAATCCAGCCAGCCGGAGGAGTTCACAACCACCTGTGCAAACTGCGAAATCTGCCCGCCCCGGAGCAGTCGCACCACGTCCGCGTTGCTGCCGCCGTCGTCGTCGCCAACAAAGAGGCGATCCGGAATGGCCACTGCGCCCGGCGCATTGCTCAGTTCCAGTCGCCCGCCGTGGACGTAGGTGTATCCCTCATAGGTGCTGCCCAGTGAATTGGTGAGGCGCAGGGTGCCGTCGCCAATCTTGGTGAACCCGCCTGATCCGGACAGTTGTCCGTTCGTTCCCCCGATAGTGATAGTGTTCGTCGCCCCAAAAACACCGATGGTGGAATGCGAGGCCAGCACCACCGGGCCGCGCCAGCCGGCGTGGCCGTTGGTCAATTGAAGCGCGCCGTTGCCGCCGCCATTCCCGTTCAGGGTCAGGGTGAAACCGGTGATCTGGATCGGCGGCTGCACGCCAACCAGGCGCAGTGCGGCACTGTTGCTGACGATGGTGGTGCGCAGAGAGGTGTCGCCGGCGGCCTCCAGGAATCCCTCGCGGATGATGGTGCTGCCGGTCAGTCCGTTGACCCCGCTGATGCGCAGTGTGCCGGCGCCGTTCTTGGTCAGATTCACATTGCCGGCACCGTCAATAATGGTTCCGGTGATGTTCAGGTCGGGATGCGCCGCGCCGTCGGCGACAGTGAAGGTGCGGCTCGAGGCAAAACTGACGCGGCCATCAAACCGGGCGGTGTTGGTGGAGGCGAGGGTGGTCACGTTGTTCAGCAGGATCAGAGTTCCGGTTGGGCCGGGAGCAAAGGTGCGGCCCCCGGCCAGCGTGAGCGGGCCGATGGATTCCAACACGCTGCCGCCGCAATACAACAGGCCGGAACTGTTGATCTGGATGGAGACGTTGTCCGCAATCTGTTCCTCACTCAGAATGTGAACCACGTCCGCGTCCTGCCCGCCCACACCATCGCCGATGATCAACTGGCCGGCGATGGCCGTGCCGCCGCTCTTGTTCAACTGCAGCGTGCCCGCGTTGACCACCGTGGCCCCGAGGTAGCTGTTGGTTCGGCTGCCGTAGAAGTGCAGGACGTTTGTGCCATTCTTGACGATGCCGCTGGCTCCGCTGATGGTGCTGGAAATCTCCACCTTGCCGTTGCCGCCAACGGTCAGGCCGTGAACGCCCAGGTCGAGATTGGTGTTGAGATGGAGCAACGCAGCCGGGCCGTTGGTCACGATGAAACTCTGCGGCCCGGCAATGCTGATGGCGGCATGGATCGTGACGGTGGCGTTGGTATGGCCGCAGCGGAGTCCGTTCGTGAGGATCAAGGATTCTCCGTGGACGGTGTAGGGGGCGAGAAACGTGATGCTGTTGAACGGCCGGTTCGGGCTGAAGTTATTGGTGACAGTGGTGCGCGCCGCGCCGGCAGGAAACACGAGATCGTCGCCGCTGGCCGGCGGCAGGCCGCCCGACCAGTTGAGGCCGGTGGACCAGTTCCCGTTGACGTTGCCCGTCCACGTGCGCGTGGCGGCACTGACAAACGCCTTCGAGACCAGGCCAGCCAGAGCAACTGCAAGCAGAACCAGGGAACTTTTCATGGGAATAGCTGAAGCGCAAAGTCACAGTTTGAACAGGCGGTAGAACTTCGCGGGTGT
>JBKBTZ010000062.1:0-19784 GCA_046290825.1 Limisphaerales bacterium | reverse complement strand
GCGCATGACCTCCATCTCGTATTCCTTCCAGCCGAGCAGGGATTCTTCGATCAGGATTTCGCTCACGGGCGAGAGATCAAGGCCGCGTTTGGCGATTTCCTCGAACTCCTCAACATTGTAGGCGATGCCGCCGCCGGTGCCGCCGAGGGTGAACGCGGGCCGGATGATCAGCGGGAAGCGGCCGATCTTTTCAGCAATGGCCCGAGCCTCATTCATGTCGTGCGCGACGCCGGAAATGGGCACATCAAGGCCGATGCTCAACATCAGCTCCTTGAACGCCAGCCGGTCCTCGCCCTTGTGAATGGCCTCCGGCTTGGCGCCGATCATCTCGACGCCGTATTTGTCCAGCACGCCGGAACGGTGCAGGGCCATGGCGGTATTCAGCGCGGTCTGCCCGCCCAGGGTGGGAAGCAGAACCAGCTTGCCCGTCGCGCCTGTCGCCTTCAACTCGGCGACTTCGCGGGCGATGATTTTTTCAACGCACTCGGGTGTGATCGGCTCGATATACGTGCGATCGGCGAACTCCGGGTCGGTCATGATCGTGGCCGGGTTTGAGTTTACCAGAATGACGCGGTAACCCTCCTCCTTGAGGGCCTTGCACGCCTGGGTGCCGGAATAGTCGAACTCGCACGCCTGACCGATGATGATGGGGCCGGCGCCGATGATAAGGACAGAGTGAATGTCGGTGCGTTTGGGCATGAGGTTGAGGGGGTGCCGCCGCCGGAACGCACGGTCGCACCCCGCAAACGGGCGGCACAGTAACGGGCCGGGCCGGGGGTTGTCAGGAACTTTTCCGGGCGGCCCCGTCGAGGCGAACGCACCAGGAGTCGGCCCTTGGGCAGGCGCAAACCCGGGTGCCAACGCCAGCCCCGGCTCCGGCTGACCTACGCCCCCTGCGGATGCCGCCGGAGTTGACGGTTTTCCCGCCCGCCACCATCTTCCGCGGCGCCCAAACCATCATGCAACTCCACCTCCGCCCCTGCGAACTGCACCTGATCAACCCGTGGAAGATCGCCAGCGCTGCCGGGTCCAGCGTTCACCGCGTCGTCATCTTCGAACTGACCGACCGCGACGGTTTGACCGGGCTGGGCGAGGCCGCCCCCTCGAGCCTTTACAAGGAATCCGTCAGCGGGACGGTGGACTTTTGCGGGAGGCTCGACCTGACGCGGCTTTCGTTTGCCGATGTGCCCGGCTCGATGGCCTATCTCGACGCCGTGCCCGGCATTCCCGCGGCGGCGCGGTGCGGATTGAATCTGGCGCTGCTCGATGGTGCGGCGAAACGCGCGGGGCAGCCGGTGTATGACTTCCTCGGTCTCGGTTTTCGCGAGAACCACCACATCACCTCCTTTAGCATCGGCATTGATGCGCCGGACATCATCCGGCAGAAGGTGCAGGCGGCGGAAGCCTATCCCGTCCTCAAGCTCAAGGTGGGCGACCCGCGCGACCGCGAAAATTTTGCCGCGCTTCGTTCGGTGGCCCCGACCAAGCCGGTCCGCGTGGACGCCAATGAGGGTTGGAAGACCAAGGAACAGGCGCTCGAGATGCTGGAATTGCTCGCGCGCGACGGGCACATCCAGTTCGTCGAACAACCAATGCCGCGTGGCACACCGGAGGCCGATCTCATCTGGCTCAAGGAACGTTCGCCCTTGCCGCTTTACGCCGATGAATCCTGTCACACCGTCCGCGACATCCCGCATTGTGCGGAGTGTTATCACGGCGTGAATGTGAAGCTGGTCAAAACCGGTGGCGTCAGCATGGCCTTCGACACCTTGCGCGCGGCGCGGGCCGCCAGGTTGAAGACGATGATCGGCTGCATGATCGAGACCAGCATCCTCATCAGCGCCGCCGCCCATCTCGCCGAACTGGCCGATCACCTCGACATTGACGGCAATCTCCTCATTAACAATGACCCCTACCGGGGCGCGACCGCCGAGCGCGGGGTAATTTCGTTCGCCAATGCTCCGGTGAAGACAGGGCTGCGCGTGGCCCCGCGGGAGTGAGTGGAAATCATTCCGCGGGTGGAGCGTCCGCCGGGCCGGCAACATGCGCCTTGCCGCTGCCGGAACCGTTCCGCATCTTGCGCGCATGTCGCAACGGATGGTTTCCGACGTGCTGACCAAGCCCGACGCCGCGCTGGAAATGACGCTGCGGCCGTCGGTCTTTGCCGACTTCACCGGCCAGCCCAAGGTCAAGGAGCGGCTCGAAATTGCCGTCCAGGCCGCCCGGCAACGCGGCGAGGCGCTCGACCACATCCTCCTTTCCGGGCCACCCGGCCTCGGCAAGACGACCCTCGCCAACATTCTCGCCAAGGCGATGGGCACCAACCTCAAGTCCACCAGCGGCCCGACCATCGAAAAGGCCGCCGACCTCGCCGGGTTGCTGACGAACCTCGAGGAGGGCGACGTCCTGTTCATTGACGAAATTCACCGCCTCCAGAAGACCATCGAGGAATACCTCTATCCCGCGATGGAGGACTTCAAGCTCGACATCATCATTGACCAGGGACCGAACGCCCGCAGCGTGCGGCTCAACCTGCCGCGCTTCACCCTGATTGGCGCAACCACCCGGAGCGGCCTGCTGACCGCGCCGCTGCTGACCCGTTTTCCGGTGCGGGAACGGCTGGATTACTACGATGCGGCGCAGTTGCAAAAGATCGTCGTCCGCGCCGCGCGGCTGCTGAACATCGAGATCGAGCCGGAGGGCGCGCACGAAATCGCCCGGCGCAGCCGTGGCACCCCGCGCATTGCCAACAACCTCCTGCGCCGCGTCCGCGATTACGCCCAGGTCCGGCACGATGGCCGCATCACCCGCGAGGTGGCCGACCGCGCGCTGGCCATCCTCGAAATTGACGGGCACGGGCTGGACGAGATGGACAAGCGGCTGCTGGAGGCGGTCATCGTGAAATTCAGCGGCGGCCCGGTGGGCGTGAATTCGCTGGCGGTGGCGGTGGGCGAGGAGCCGGACACGCTGGAGGAAGTTTATGAGCCTTACCTCATCATGGAGGGCTATCTGAAACGAACACCGCAGGGCCGCGTCGCCACCGAATTGAGCTACAAGATTCTCGGGCTGGCTCCCGCCGCCGGACGGCAGCCGGGATTGCTGTAGAGCATCTCCATAAATCTTGGATCGCCAAGAACACCCGTCGCCCCTCACCCGCCCTTCCCCCTCCGCTAAAGCTTCGGGGGACGAGTCGGGCACCCTCTCCCCTTCGGAAGGGGAGAGGGACGGGGTGAGGGGATTCCGGTGTGATTGTCTCTACGACATTTGTGGAAACACGCCATAACGGGAATCCCGAAATTCGAGCGGCGAAATCCGGGACAAGTCCGAAAGCCAGGGCAGCTCACTTTTCGCGGTTGCTCGCCTCGTCGGCAATGCGGCAGAGCGGCGGGACATTCCTGCGGGCTTCGGAATTTGGCCCCCGGCTTTTCAGCCTCGCCCCGCCAGCAGTTCCCGCGCTTCCCGCCACACCTCCTCAACCGTCAAACCGGCCAAACCTTGGGGCGAGCGCAGCAACCGCACCGCGGGTCCGCGCGGTTGCCACACGTCGGGATTGGTCACGCCCCACAACGCCAGCACTGGCACCCCCAGTGCGGCCGCCAAGTGCGTGATGCCGGAATCATGGCCGATGAAGGCGGCGCAACCGGCCAGCTCGTGCGCCAGTTCATCCAGTGGGCGGCTGCGCGCGAGTTGCACGCGAGCCGCGGGCAGCGAAGCCGCGAGCCGTTCCAACCGGTCGCCTTCGGCCTCCCCGCCCACGAGCAACAGGCGCAGCGACGTTTCCCGCACAAGCCGGTCGAGTAATCCGGCCCAGTGCGCTTCCGGCCAGTTCTTCCGCTCGCTGCCACTGCCGGGATGCACGGCAAGGGTGCGGATTTTTGACGGAGCGGCTGATTGCGCAGCGGGTTGAACAAGCCGCTGAGGCAAATTCACGACGATGCGCGGCACAGCGTCGGCATCATAGATGGCCAGCCGTTCGAGCGGCTCGAGAAACACCTCCGTGGCGTGGCGCGGGCCGTCGTCCGCCGGGCGGTGCGGCCCTTGCACGAATTGCGCCCGGGTGCAAAACGCCACGTTGGTCCGAAAGATGGCGTCGGGGTCGTAGAGATAGCTGAGGATGAGGTTGAACGAGCCAAAGTAAGCGGCCATCGCGGGGTCCAGTCCCCCGCCCTGCGCGAAAAACCCGGCCAGCCCGCGCGCTTCGATGGGCTGCACGCGATCCACCACGCCGGCCAACACCGCCAGACGCGCAATGTGCGGATAACCGAGCACCTCGATTTCGGCGTCGGGGAACTGCCGCCGCAACGCGGCCAGCGCAGGCAGCGTGAGAATGAAATCCCCGATCGCCCCGCCGCGAATCACGAGGATGCGCCCCCGGACTGGACGCGGTGCCGTCACTCGACCTGCGTCTCCGCCACCATTGTCTTGAAGCGCATGCCCTCGCAGACGTCCACGTCGCCGAGGAAACGGCCCGTCTTGCGGGCGCGGAGCTTGAAGACAAAGGCGTTTGTGGTTCCAGCGGCGACGGTTTCATTGAACTGGAAGCTGCGTCCGCCCTCGAACGGCAGCGTGGTGGACCCGGTGAACGCCGGTTTGCTGGAGACCACGGTGAACCCGTCGAGATACCCCTCGGCGATGTCAATCGAGCTGACCTTGACCGGCTTGCGGGAGCGGTCGTTGATGACGTTGACCACCAGATCAAACTCCGCGCCGCGCTTCACCGTGGCGGGTGCGTCCACCGCGAGCCGCATTTCTTTCGGGTCCTGCGCCACATGGGCGAAGAAGAGGACCACCCCGAGACTGACCGCCAGCGTAAGCGCGCCCAAAATGCCGCAGCCCCAGGCGAGAACTTTTCCGGTGTTCATGGCGGACGGCGTCAGTGCAGCCCGCGAAACGCGGTCAGCCCCAGCGCAATGATAAACAGGCAGAAAGCCAGTCGCAGGCCGCAACCCAGCCGCGTGCGCTGCGGGGTCGCCGTGGCCCACGCGAGCAAATCCCGCAGTCGCCACGGCGAAATCGTCAGCCAGATGCCCGCGATGACGAACACATAGGCCCACGCCTGAAACACCAGCACCCACGACGTGTCACCGAGGTGCGGGCGACCGGTGTCCACCATGAGCTTGGCGAGACAGAGCAGCACGACCGCCAGCCCGCGCACGGCGAGAAAGTCGCGCACAAACACGCAGCACAGCAGGCCGATGGCCGCAAAAGCGGTCAACAGGTGCGGCTTGAAGGCGGCGACCTCGGCGATGGTTTCCTGGTTCAGGTTGTAGAGGAACCAGGCCGTGCCCAGCAGCATGAAGGCGATGCCGGAGGGCAGATGCCGGGGAAAGGCGCGGGCCGCGGCGGCGAGGTCGGCGGGCCGGACCAGGCCATACACCTGCGGCGCGGCAAACAGGACGCCCAGCCCGATGGCCAGGGTGGAAAGGTTCAACGTCATGGGCGCGGATGTTGGCGGCTCTACTTCAGCAATGCAACAAAACCAGCCTGCTCGAAATGACGGTCCTGCGTGAGTGCCTCCCGCAGGCCGCGCTCGCGCATGACCACAAAGGAGGCGCAGTCCGTCAGGGTCCATTCCTTGTCAGCGTGCTGATGATAAAGCGCCAGCGCCTGGTCGAATGTCTCGCGCGTGGCAGGCACCACTTCACAAAGGGGGAGGTGCCGAAGGTGAAGCATGAACGCGCGCACCAACGGGCGGCTTTCGGATTTGGCCAGCGCATCGGCCACCTCCATCAAAACCCAGTCGGTGGTCAGCAAACCGGCCCGGCAAGAACGCGAAAACTCCACGACCCGATCATGGTGCTGGTCCCGCCGGTTCAAACGCGCCACAAAATAGAAGGCGTCGGCAAAGAGAACGCTCATGGGCGGGGCTGGCCGTGAACGTAGTGATCCAGATTGGCCGCCAGGTCCTCGGGCAAGTCGCCAGCCACACCGTCAAACTCCTGGAGGGCCTCCCAAAGCGTCGGCGCGGGAACATCCACCGGTTCGATGCGCACGACCGTTCCCGAGGCCCACGGCACCTCTTTCGGCAGCTTGATGATGCCTTGTTCAACGATGGCGGTGATGCTCATGGGGTAAACCTATCAGGTCCGTGAGGTTGCGCCAGCGGGTTTTGGAGCCTGTGCTTACAAGTTCACAATCGCCGGGTCTCCATACAGCGTGAAGTTGCTGGCGCGGGTGATCCGCAGGTCCAGCAACTGGCCCCGATGCCGCTCCGCGCCGTCAAACACCACGATCTTGTTGCAGCGCGTGCGGCCGGTCATCCGGGCGTCGTTCTTTTTACTCGGGCCTTCCACGAGAATCTGCACCGTGCGGCCCACGAACGCCGCGTGCTTTGCGCGCCCCACCTCGTTGATGATTTCGAACAAACGGGCGTGGCGGTCCTCGATGACCTCCTGCGGCAGCGGGTCCGGCATGGCTGCGGCGGGCGTGCCCTGACGGGGCGAGTATTTGAAAAGATACGCCTGATCAAACCCGACCTCGCGGACGAGTGAACACGTTTCCTGAAAATCCTCCTCCGTCTCGCCCGGGAAGCCGACAATGATGTCCGTGCTCACGCCGATTTCCGGCCGCACGGCGCGCAGTTTGGCGATGATTTCGAGGAAGCGTTCACGGGTATAGACGCGATGCATCCGTTTGAGCACGCGATTGCTGCCGCTCTGCACGGGCAGGTGCGCGCTTTCGCAGAGCTTGGGCAGGCGGCCGTAAGCCTCCACCAGGTCGTCCCCGTAGCCCTTCGGATGCGGCGAGGTGAACCGGATGCGTTCCAGCCCCTCGATCTCATGCACCGCCTCGAGAAGCTGGACGAAGGGCGATTTGCCGTCGCGCATGGGAAGTTCCCGCCGCGCGTAGCTGTTGACGATCTGGCCGAGCAGCGTGATTTCCTTCACGCCGGCGGCCACGAGGGAACGACATTCGGCGACGATGTCGGGGATCGTGCGGCTGCGTTCCTCGCCGCGGGTGTAAGGCACGATGCAGAAGGTGCAATGCTGGTTGCAGCCCTGCATGATGCTGACGAACGCGGTGGCGGCCTTCGCGCCCTTCCCGTTCAGCAGATGTTCGCGAATCGTTGCCTGGCTGCCCGCCTCTTCGTCCGTGTCCACCACCTTGTCCCGCCGGCCTGCGAGCAGTTCATCCAGGTATTCGGCGGCGCGGTGGAACTTCTGGGTGCCCAGAACGAGGTCCACGTCAGGCAGACGGTCAATCAGTTCGCGGCCCCGGCTCTGCGCCATGCAACCGAGAAACCCGAAAACCTGGTCCGGGCGCCGCTTCTTCGCCTCGCCGATGAGCGCCTGCATCTTGCCGAGCGCGGTCTGTTCGGCGTTGTCGCGCACGCTGCACGTGTTGAGCAGCACCACGTCGGCGTTCTGCTCGGACGCGGCGAGGGTATAGCCCTTCGCCACGAGCTGCGCGGCGACGGCCTCGCTGTCGCGCTCGTTCATCTGGCAGCCGTAAGTTTTGATGAAGACACTCGGCATGGCAAAACGGCGCGGGAATGTAGCCAGCCGCCCGAAAGGAGGAAACATCCAACATCCAACTCACAACATCCAACTCCCAAGCCCCTGCCCGTGGGCAGCCATGCGCTTGGCCGTTAAACTTCGGATGTGCTGCGGAAGCCCGGGGCGTCAGCGCGTCCGCCGCAGTGGGCGCACCGGCGGCGCGGACTCGCCCGGCGACCAGGTGGTGGCGTCGAGCAATTGAATGCCCGGCGAACAGAAGCGAATGCGGCGGCGGCGGTAGAGCTGCCCCAGCGCCTGCTTGAAGGCCTTCTTGCTGACGCCGAAGGCCGCGCGGATGTCCGCCGGATCGCTGTCATCGTCGAACTCCAGCGCGCCGCCGTTCTGCTCGAGTGCCCGGACAATCCGCTCGGCGATGGCTGGCACACGCTGGTAGCCAGCGGCATCCAGCGAGAGGTCAATCTTGCCGTCCGGGCGCACGGCTTTGACGAACGCGGCAACGCTTTCCCCGATCTCGAGCGGGCCGGGCAGCGCGTCGCGGAAGAACAGACCCAGGTGTGCGTGGTTGACGATTGCCTTGAAGCCCAGCGGGGTGCGGGCGATGACCAGCGCGTTGACCCGCTGGTTGGGCCGATAGCAGGGTTCGTCCCGGCTCAGGAACTGCTCGATCCGCGCCGAGGCCACCAACCGCCCGGTGCGCTCGTCCACCCGCACAAACACCGGCACCCGTTCACCCGGGCGCACCAGTCGCGGCTGCTCGCGGAAGGGCAACAGCAGGTCTTTCGGCAGGCCCCAGTCCAGAAACGCGCCCAGCCGGGCGTTAACCGCCGCCACCCGCAGGCAGGCAAACTCGTTGGCGCTGGCCAGCGGACGTGTGGTGGTGGCGACCGGCTGGCCGTCGGCCCCGGGATAAACAAACACCTCCAAGATATCGCCCACCTGCGCTTCCGACGGCAGTTCCGCCACCGGCAGGGGAATCTCGCCCAGCGCGCCCCCGTCGAGGCGCGGGCCGTCCGCCGCGAACCGTGCGAGGCGCAGGTGGTTCATCTGGCCAATCGTTGCCACGCGGGCAGCTTAATCGAAGTCCCCACGGCAGCGAACTTTTTCCCGGCGGGCATCCCCACAGGCAAAGCTGACAAGGACGGCAGGCAGGCACGCGGGCGGACGGATCGTCCGCCGCATTTTTCCTTTCCGCCGCGGCCGCCGGTGCCAAATTGACGTGGCAACATGGAACCCTTGGGCATTCCGGACATCCACCACCTGCGCGCCGCACAAGGCTGGCTGGAGCTGGGCAACCCGCGCGAAGCGGAGATTGAGCTGGCCAAGCTTTCGCCCGCCGGCCAGGCGCATCCCGACGCGCTTGAGGCGCGCTGGCAGGTCAAGGCGCAGCGCAAGCAGTGGGAAGCCTGTTGCGACATTGGCCGCGCCCTGACACGCGTCGCCCCGGCCCGGCCCCAGTCGTGGATCCACCTTTCTTTCGCGCTGCACGAACTGCGCCGCACGAACGAGGCGCGGGACAACCTGCTGCGTGTGGCGGACCGTTTTCCGACCAATGTGCTGCTGCGCTACAACCTCGCCTGTTACGAATGCCAGTTGAACCGGCCCGACGAGGCGATGCGCTGGCTGCGCGCCGCCCTGCAACTGGCCGAGGAACCCGGCGACCTGAAACAGATGGCGCTGGCGGATGTGGACCTGCAACCGCTGTGGGGCGAGATCGCCGCCCTCGAGGTCGGGGCGGGCGATTGACCTCTTGAATTATGAACACCGAATTACGCGACAAGGTCGTGCTTGTCACCGGCGCGGCGGGCGGCATCGGCTCGGCCATCGCCCGCGCCTTCGCCGCCGAAGGGGCGCGGGTGGTGCTGCATCATCACACCAATCGCGCCGGGGCCGCGCAGCTTCGCCGGGAACTCGGCCGCGCCGCACTGCCCGTCGCCGCCGACCTGACCCGCGAGGCGGCGGTGAAACGGTTGTTCGCCACCGCGCTGGCCCGGTGTGGCCGCATTGACACGCTCGTCGTAAACGCCGCCGCCTGGGAACAGCGCGACGTGCCGTTGCACGCGATGACACTGCGCCAGTGGCGGCGCACGCAGGAGGGCACGCTGACCTCCGCGTTTCTGTGCTTGCGCGAGTTCTTCCGAATCGTAGCCCGGCAGCGGACGGGCAATGCGGTGCTCATCGGCTCGACCGCAGCCGTGTTCGGCGAGGCCAACCACGCGGACTACGCCGCCGCCAAAAGCGGGCTGGCATTCGGCCTGACCCGCTCGTTAAAAAATGAAATCGTCCGGCTTGCGCCGACCACTCCGGACTACTGTGGCGGGCGGGTCAATTGCGTCTGCCCGGGCTGGACCGTCGTGCCGCGCAACGCGGCGCGTTTGCAGGATCCCGCCGTCGCGCGGCGCGTCACCGCCACGATGCCCTTGCGCAAGGTGGCACGGCCCGAGGACGTGGCCCACGCCGTGGTCTTCCTCGCCTCCGACCGTCTGGCCGGACATCTGACCGGTCAGACCCTGACCGTGGCGGGCGGCATGGAAGGCCGGCTGTTGTGGATGCCCGAGGCGGGCTGACGAACGGAACGGGCGGCAGCCGCAAATCCCTCGCCGGTCCGGCGCCGCCGCCTTACACTCGCGCCACGATGAGTTCGCGAGCGAAATCCGCAGCGCTGTTCGCCGAGGCGCTGAATTACATTCCCGGCGGCGTCAATTCCCCCGTCCGCGCGTTCCGTGCCGTGGGCGGGCAGCCGTTTTTCGTCAACAAGGCCAGCGGCTGCCGTGTCACCACGGTGGATGGCGATGAGTTGATTGACTACGTCGGGACTTGGGGGCCGGCGATTCTCGGGCACGCGCATCCGCGGGTCATCCGGGCGGTGCAGGAAACAGCGGCAAATGGCACCAGCTTCGGCATCCCCAATCCGCTTGAGGTCACGATGGCGAAACTCATCTGCCGCCTCGTCCCGGGGGTGGAAAAAGTGCGCATGACCAATTCCGGCACCGAGGCGTGCATGAGCGCCATCCGGCTCGCGCGCGGCTTCACGAGGCGGGACAAGATCATCAAGTTCGACGGATGTTACCACGGCCATGTGGATTCGCTGCTGGTGCGGGCGGGATCAGGCGCGTTGACGTTCGGCCATCCCGACAGCGCCGGCGTGCCGGCGGCCTTCACGCAGCACACCATCGTGGTCCCGTTCAACGACGCAGACGCGGTGAAGGCCGTGTTCACCGCGAATCGAGGCCAGATTGCGGGCATCATCGTGGAGCCGGTGCCGGGCAACGCGGGGTTGTATCTGCCAAAGCCGGGCTTTCTGGAATTTCTCCGCGAGATCACCCGCGCGGAGGGCGCCGTGCTGATTTTTGACGAAGTGATGACGGGCTTCCGGCTGGCGCCCGGCGGCGCGCAGCAGCGGTTTGGTGTCACGCCGGACCTGAGTTGCTTCGGCAAGATCATCGGCGGCGGGCTGCCCGTGGGCGCGTTTGGCGGGCGGCGGGAAATCATGGACTGCCTCGCGCCACTTGGCCCGGTGTATCAGGCGGGCACGCTCAGCGGCAATCCGCTGGCAATGGCGGCGGGCATCGCAAACCTCGAGGAGATGGAGGCGACCGGCTGCTGGTGCAAGCTGGAGGAGTTGTCGCAGCAACTCGAGGCGGGCATGAAGGACGCGGCCCGGGCGGCGAACATTCCGGTGACGTTCAACGTGTGCGGTTCGATGTTCTGCGGCTACTTCACAGGCGAGCCGGTCTGGAACCTGGCCGACGCGATGACCAGCGACCGCGAGCGGTTCAAAAAATTTTTCCACGGCATGCTGGCGGAGGGCGTGTATCTCGCGCCGTCCCAGTTCGAGGCGGGCTTCCTTTCGGCGGCACACACGCCCGCGGACATCGAGGCGACCGTGCGCGCGGCGGCCAAGGTGATGAAAATGCTTTGAAACGCCGGGCCGGTGCCGCGCGGTCAGGCGGCCCGCCGCAACGAGTGGCGCAGGCACCAGCGGCGGCCCTGCCAGGAAAACGCCAGCCACAACGCCAAGGCGGTCCACAGCGTGTTCTCGACCAGCTTGCGGCAGGCGTTGACAACGCCCGCGCCGCAGCCACAGTCGAATTTCACCGCGCAGAACGCGATGCCCTGCGCCGTCTGCAGCTCGAGGGCGCGGTTCAGGATGGCCAGGGTGAAGGGCACCAGCATCGCCGCCACGACCAGCGCCGTGCCGCGCACGGCGACGCCCGCCATCAGCAGCGCGCCGCAAAACACCTCAAACCACGGCAGCAATGCTGCCACGCTGTTCAACACCAGCGGCGTGTGAAACAGGTCGTATTGTCGCACCAGCTTGAGAAACTCCACCGGGTCGGCGGCCTTGCTCAGGCCCATGTAGAGGAAGAATCCGCCCAACAGCCATCGCCCGGCCAGGGCAAAAACATCAGCGGCGACATGGCCATTGGAGGCGGCGGCTTTCATGGCGTCGGGATTTTGATTTCGCCGCTGAAGCGCGCGCCCGTTTCCACCGGGAGGCCCGCCGCCTGCCACTCGGCCATGCCGCCCGCGTAGATGAAAAGCCGGTCCGCGGGAATTCCCGCGTCGCGCAACAACCGCGCGGCAAACTCGCTGTCCTCGCAGGTGCCGCCGCCGCAATAGACCACGATGCGCGTGGCCGCGAGGCTGGCGGGGATCACCGCGCCGAGATGCTGCTCCGCGCGGTAGTGGTCAAACTGAAGCGCGCCCGGAATGTGGCCGGCGCGGTATTGGGCGTCGTTGCGGGCGTCGAGCAGCAACAACGTGCCCGCCGCGTAACCGGGGTCATCCAACAGCGCCTCCACTTCAGCGCGGGTGACGAGCGGAAAACTGTGCGTGACCGCCCGGGAACTGGCGGGGGCGTTGGCAGTGACAGACGGGGACGCCTCCGTTGCCACCGGCGTGGCGGGGGGGAAGTAATTTCGGGTGAGCTGCAGGCCGCGCGGGGATAGGAAATTCGCGGCAAGGGCCAACAGGCCGCCCACCACCAGCACGACCAACACCTCCCCCCCAAGGCCGCGAAAACGCGACGCGGGCGGCGCGTTCGTCGGCGGGGATTGGTCGGCGGCGGCAGGCACTTACAAGCCGGGCGGGCGGGGCCGGGGGAATTGATTCACGGGAATCGTGATGACCGGCTGGCTGGGCAGCGAGGTGCGGGCGGTAATCTGAATGCGCTCGCCCGGCGGCAGTTCGAAGTTGGGAGGGAAGGTGGCCTCGAGTTGAAAATGCCGACCCGGCTCAACCTCGCGCAGGGCGACATTGACGACCGGGGAACTGCTGGCCACGTCCGACACGGTGAGCGGTTTGCTGGTTTGATTGCGAATGGTGACGATGTAGGGGGGCGGCGGCGTCGGGAGCTGCGCGGGCAGCAGCAATTGCGCGGGGGACACGCTCAACGCCGGCTGGGTCACGGCGATGACCGGCAGGTTGACGACCGGCGCATTGGTCGAGGAGGTGCGGAACGTGATCTGGCCCTGGGTGTTGCCCGGCGGCAGCGGCGGCACCGTCTCGATGATCAGGTTGAACTCCCTCCCGGGCATATTGGTCACAAAGTGCGCCCGGAACTGCGGCAGGTTGCTTTCGGGCGGGAACACGGTCAGCGGTTCGTCGAGCTGGTTGGCCACGCGGACGGTGGTGGCCACGGGGCTTTCGGCATCGGGCGGCACGTTGATGACCGCAAACATCGGCTGGACCTCGACCGGCTTCCAGATGGTGGCCTTGAGCTGCAGCACGGTGGTCGGCTGGGCGGGGTCGTTGCAGGAAATGGTCACGGTCTTGAAAACCGTCCCGAGGAAATTGGCGCTGTTGAACTGGATGGGAATGCGGCCGGTGCCGCCCGGTGGCACTTCGCGGGTCCAATCGGCGGTCGCCGTGCAGCCGCACGAGGCATGCACATTGTTGATGGTGAGCGTGGCGTTGCCGGTGTTGGTGAAGATGTAATCGTGCTTCACCACCGCCCCGGCCATCATCCGGCCGAAGTCATGCTGGGTTTCGGCAAACTGAATCCGGGGCGCCGACCCGGCCGGATCGGTTTGCGCGACCAGGGAAACCCCGGAAATCACCGCGGCCAGGCATGCCAGCGCGCGGAGCAACGGGCCGTTCAAGGACAGTTTCATGGTGATTTCGACGGATGCCGACGGCGGGCGTTCAAACCTCCCGGCGCCAACGTTGCCGGGAATGTAAGACGGCGATTTCCCGTGGCAACCCCTATTCCCGTCGAGCTTTCGGTCGTCTTCGGGCCAAATGGAGGGCGGGACAACAAAAAACCCGCGCCAGGTGGCGCGGGTGGAAAGGCGGAATGATTGGCTACTTCATGAGCAGCATCTGCCGGGCACGTTTGATGGCGGTGGTCAGCCGGCGCTGATAGTGCGCCGGGAGGCCGGTGTATTTACGGGGCAGAATGCGGCCCTGCTCGGTCACATATTGGCGGAGCAGGTTGACGTTTTTGTAGTCGAGCGCCTCGATGGTGAAGTCAATCTTCGGTTTGGGGCGCGGCGTGCGGGCTTCGGTCGCGGGACGCCCGCCGCGGGAGCTGCGGCGGTCGTTCTTCTCGGTGTTGGTCTTGCGGGGCATGGCGGTTACTTGATTTCGCGGTGCAGGGTGCGGCGGCGCAGGGCGGGATTATACTTCATCAGCTCCAGCTTTTCGGTCTGCGTCTTCTTGTTGCGCGTGGTGGTGTAGCGGGAGGGGGATTTGCCCTCCTTGCGCGCTTCCGTGCATTCGATGGTGATGATTTCGCGGGGCATATCAGTCCTTTTCCTTGGTGACCTTCTCTTCCGGTTCGTCGTCCTCCGGCTCCACGTCCGGCACGGCAGCCGAGTCAATGGTGCCAAGCTGCCCGAGCCGGCGCTGCCGCAGCGCCCCCTCACGTTCGAGCTGGGCCTGGGCCTCGACGGTGAAGCGCGTCCAAGGAATGGCCTCGAGCCGGGCGCGGGGAATGGGTTTGCCGGTGAGTTCGCAGATGCCGTAGGTCTTGCGCTCGATGCGCTTGAGGGCCTCCTCGATTTCATAGACGGCATCCTGGTCGGAGGACAGGAGGCTCAGGGCAAAATCACGGTCGAAATTATCCGTGCCGGAATCGGCCATGTGCAGGCTGTAGCTGGCCATCTCCTGGGCGGACTCCTTGGCCAGGCCGTCCATCTGCCGAAGGAGCTGTTCGCGAAGCTCGAGCAGACGGTCGTAGAAAACCTGCCACTCGGGCTTCACCTTTTTGGAACCGTCCAGCCCTTTGCGCGGCTTGGCGCCGACAGGCTGGCCGAGAATGGCCGCAAGCGTGGCAACGCCTTGCGTCTTGGGCTTGGCCGGCACCTTCTTGACGGCAGTTTTTTTCTTCGCGGTCACAACAGTTTCAAATGACGGATGAGTTGCGGATTTTGTCAATTTGCCCCACGGACCCAGGCAGCCCGGCCCGAAAGGGGCCGGGACTCTGGCAAAAGGAATGTCGGATTGCCACAAAAATTTTGGGCGAAACCACTCGTCCCGGTCGGCATCGGCGGCCGGCCGAAGGGTCCCCGCTCGCGGGAGCGGGTCCTTCCCAGACCGAATCTCTGGCCGGTCGGCGGTCTTTTCCGTCCGCGCGGTCAGGAAAACCGGACGTATTTTCGTTCGGCCCCGGCCTTCCCGCCGCTGATGGACCGCGCGGCGCGGCGTCAGGCTCAGTAGCGATAGTGCTCCGGCTTGTAAGGACCGTCCACGGGCACCCCGAGGTAATCGGCCTGTTTCTTCGTGAGCTTGGTCAGCTTGACCCCGATCTTGTCCAGATGCAGTCGCGCGACCTCCTCGTCGAGCTTCTTGGGCAGACGATAGACGGTCTTTTCGTATTTGTCCTTGTTGGCCCACAGATCAATCTGGGCAAGGGTCTGATTGGTGAAGCTGTTCGACATCACGAAGCTCGGGTGGCCGGTGGCGCAGCCGAGGTTCACGAGCCGGCCCTCGGCGAGCAGGTAAATGCTCTTGCCGCCCGGCAGGTGGTAGCGGTCGTATTGCGGCTTGATGTTCTCGATCCGCACCCCCTTGTGCTTCTTGAGACGTTCCACCTGGATCTCATTATCGAAGTGGCCAATGTTGCAGACGATGGCCTGGTCCTTCATCGCGAGGATGTGTTCCAGCGTGATGACGTCGCAGTTGCCGGTGGTGGTGACGTAAATGTCGCCGGTGCCGAGGGTGCTCTCGATGGTGTTGACCTCGAAGCCCTCCATTGCCGCCTGCAATGCGTTGATGGGATCAATCTCCGTGACGATGACGCGGGCGCCATAGGCGCGCAGCGAATGCGCCGAACCTTTGCCCACGTCGCCGTAGCCGCAGACCACCGCCACCTTGCCGGCGATCATCACGTCCGTGGCGCGCTTCAGGCCGTCGGCCAGGGATTCGCGGCAGCCGTAGAGGTTGTCGAACTTGGATTTGGTGACGGAGTCGTTCACGTTGATGGCGGGCACGAGCAGCTTGCCCTGCTCGGCGAGTTGATAAAGGCGATGCACGCCGGTGGTTGTCTCTTCGGAGACGCCGCGCCAGTCCTTCACGATCCGGGTCCAGAGGCCGGGTTTCTCCTTCGCCGTGCGCCGGAGCAGGGCCTTCACGACGGAAACTTCATGGCTGTCACCCTTGTTTTCGTAGGCCCACTTGCTGCCGTGCTCAAGTTCGTAGCCCTTGTGAATGAGCAGCGTCACGTCACCGCCGTCATCCACCACGAGCTGCGGGCCGAGATCCCCGGGATGCAGGATGGCCTTGAGCGTCAGCTCCCAATACTCCTCCAGCGTCTCCCCTTTCCACGCGAAGACGGGCGTGCCGGTGGCGGCGATGGCGGCGGCGGCATGATCCTGGGTCGAGAAGATGTTGCAGGAGGCCCAGCGCACCCTCGCCCCCAGGGCGACCAGCGTCTCAATCAACACCGCCGTCTGGATGGTCATGTGCAGCGAACCGGTGATGCGGACGCCTTTGAGCGGCTTCTGTTTCGCGTATTTTTTGCGCACGGCCATCAGGCCGGGCATTTCATGCTCGGCGACGGCAATTTCCTTCCGGCCCCAGTCGGCCAGCGTGATGTCGCGGACAATGTAATCGGCGCCGGCGGGCGTCTGCGCGGCGAACTTGGGGAGATTGGGGAGGGCCGCGCTGACTTCAGCGAGCACGGCGGCAGCGGTGGATTTTTTGGCTTTTGTCATGATTAATTTTGGATTTGGACGTGATGCTGCTGGGTCGTTGGTTCAGATTATTCTATTCTAGCGGAGCAATTTTGCCGGGAGCTTGACCCGCCCGGAGCCGGTCCCACGCGGCAAACAGTTCGTCGCGGTGGAGCGCAGCCCATTCGAGCACAAGGCTGCGGCTTCGGCTCGAGAGGGAGCCTTCAAGGATGCGTAGTGTGGCGATTTCAAAAACGGCCTCGTCCTCGCCGTAAAAGGCATGGAAGTGCGCGGGCGGATGTTCGCGCGGATACAGGTAGATGCTGATGCCGTAGAAACGGCTGACTTCAGGCATGAGCGGGTTCCGGCTTCAGGCGGGGAAAAATCTCCGCCGGCTGCTTGCCGGTGATTTCGAGGTAGAGCGCGTCGGCGCAAAGGTCAATTTCGCCCGGCCACTCCAGCGCGCGGCCACCGCGGGCCAGCTTGACCGAGGCGAAATGCCGTTCGTCCCGCCATGCCTCAAAAATCCCTTTGCCCACCTCCGCCGACAAATCCACAACGCCCTCAACTCCGTCATGGAAACGGAGCTTGAGCTTGTGGCCGGCCTGCGGCTGGACAGAGGCGATTCGCTTCATGGCGTCATCATCGCGCATCAGATCACTTTCAGCAACGCCTCGACCTTGTTCGTGGTTTCCCACGTGATGTCCTTGTCCGCCTTGCCGAAGTGACCGTAGTTGGTCGTCTTCGAGTAAATCGGGCGGAGCAGGTTGAGCTGCGCGACGATGTCGGCGGGCTTGAAGCTGAACGTGGCCCGCACCGCGTCCAGAATCCGGGCGTCGCTCACCTTGCCCGTGCCAAAGGTGTCAATGTGGACGCTGACCGGCCGGGGATGGCCGATGGCGTAGGCAAACTGCACCTCGCATTTGCTGGCCAGCTTCGCGGCCACGATGTTCTTCGCCACCCAGCGGCCCATGTAGGCGGCGCTGCGATCCACCTTGCTCGGGTCCTTGCCCGAGAACGCGCCGCCGCCGTGACGGCCCATGCCGCCGTAGGTGTCCACGATGATTTTGCGACCGGTCAACCCGCTGTCGCCCTGCGGGCCACCAACGACAAAACGCCCGGTGGGGTTGATCAAATACTCGGTTTGCCGCGTGAGCATCTTCGCCGGCAGCACCTTCTTGATGACCTGCTCGATGCAAAACTTCTCGATCTCGCGATGTTGGACGCTCGCGGCGTGTTGGGTCGAGATGACCACGTTGGTGATGCGCGTGGGCTTGCCGTCCACGTATTCCACGGACACCTGCGACTTCGCGTCGGGCCGCAGCCACGGCACCAGCGGCGTGCCGTCTTTTTTCCGGGTCTTGCGAATCCGGGTGAGTTCGCGCCCGAGGCGATGCGCGAACATGATGGGGGCGGGCATCAACTCGGGCGTCTCATCACAGGCGTAGCCAAACATGATGCCCTGGTCACCAGCACCCTGTTCGTCCGTCTTTTTGCCCTTGGCCTTGCGGGCATCCACACCTTGGGCAATGTCGGACGACTGCGTGGTCAGAAAGTTGTTGATGAACACCTTGTCCGCGTGGAACACGTCGTCGTCATTGATGTAACCGATGTCCCGGATGGCCTCGCGCACGACGTTGCCGATGTTGATGACGGTGTCCAAGGGGCGGGTCGTGCCCGTGGCGCGGTCCTGCAATTTGGGAATCGTGATCTCCCCCCCCACCACCACGAGATTGCTCTTCACAAAGGTCTCACACGCCACGCGACTGCGGGGATCCACCGCGAGACAGGCGTCCAAAATCGCGTCGGAAATGGTGTCGGCAACCTTGTCCGGGTGACCTTCACCGACGGACTCGGAGGAAAAAATATAGCGGGTGCTCATGTTGTTGCGGTCAATGTTTTCGGGGGCGCCAATGACGTATTGACGTATCAGGATGCGATGATATATGCGCCTGGCCGCCCGTCAATCGCCAAACCTGATTTTTCTACCGCTCAAACACTGAGCACAGCCCGCCTCCAGCGGGAAGCCGCCCGCTGCCGTGCTTCCGGGGAATTTGTTTGCGGCCCGGCGGGGAACCGTCCATTCGTGACCGTCAACGATGCATCCTGTGGAAAGCCCATCATGAAAACCGCTCTTGCCCTCGTCCTTGCGCTTGTCGCCATGACCGCCTCCGCCCAAAACCCGCCCCCCCTCACCACTGGCAGTTTCCCGTGGGAAATCACCCAACGCGGCGAATTGAAATACCTCCTGCACATTCCCACTGAAGCCGCTGCCGACACCACCCGGCGCTGGCCGCTGCTGCTGTTTCTGCACGGCGCGGGCGAACGCGGCACCGACGTGCAACGCGCCGGCATTCACGGCCCCCTCAAGCACGTGCGGCAGGGCACCAACTTCCCGTTCATCATCGTCGCGCCGCTGTGCCCCGCCGGTGAACGCTGGCAAACCGCCCCGCTGCTGCAACTGCTCGACCGCCTGCAAGCCGAACTGCCGGTGGACACCAACCGCGTCTGGGTGACCGGCCTGAGCATGGGCGGCTACGGCACCTGGGCGCTGGGGCTGGCTGCGCCGGAACGCTTCGCCGCCCTCGCCCCCATCTGTGGCGGCGCAAACCGGATTGACCTGCTGCTGGGATCCCGGGACCGCGCGACGGCCTTGCAACGTCTGCCGATCTGGGCCTTTCACGGGGCGAAAGACCGCGTGGTGCCGCTCGAAGAATCCGAACGCGCCGTCAACGCCCTGAAATCCCTCGGCGTAACGAACGTCAAGCTCACCGTGTATCCCGAGGCCGACCACGACTCCTGGTCCGAAACCTACGCGAACCCGGCCTTCTACGAGTGGCTGCTCGCGCAGGAGCGAAAGAGCGCGCCATAAAAGCGCGCCATAACAATCAGCAAACCGACGGCCGAAATCCGAACCTCCGCGCCTGCCCGGCCCAAAGCCTTTTTTGCCGCTGAAGTTCCCGCTCATCCCAGCCCGCCCACGAGCGCCAGCAGCAGGTCCGTGGTCACCCAATACGCGAAGACCAGCCATGCCGGGCGCCGCCACGGGAGTTGCGTCAGCCGCGACAACCCCACGCCCAGCACGACGATCACCCAGACATTCATTGCCCCGAGCAACATCAGCCCCAGCCAGCCGCCGCGGGCCGCCTCCACGCCCCCGAGCGGTCCCGCCAGACCCGCGGTGCCCGCGCCCGTTGGAGTGGAGACCAGGACC
>JBKBTZ010000061.1:0-19854 GCA_046290825.1 Limisphaerales bacterium | reverse complement strand
GGTGCAAGAAGCCAAGGCCGAGGGCCCCGTCGCCAAGGGCGGCGCCATCGTCGGCGCGATCGGCGGCGCGGTCGTCGGCGGCCTGGCCGGCGCGGCGGTGGTGTGCGATGCGCAGGGCCGGGTCTGGGCCGTGGCCGAGGGGAAACTCGCCGTCTGGTCGGGGACCACCCTCGTCCCGCCCGACAAGCCCTTGCCCACGACGGAACCGGTGACCGCCATCGCCCCTGCCCGCGGCGGCGGAGTTTGGGTTTCGACTCCCGTCAGCAGCCGGATGCTGGGGCAACGCCTGTTTCGCTATCGCAACGGCGTCTGGAGCGAACCGGCCACTCCCTACCCGTGGGCGCAGAGTTCCAAAAGTTCCACCGGCGAAACCCTGCTGGAAGATGAAACCGGCCGGCTTTGGGTGACCACAAGTGGCAGCGGCGTTTTTCACTGGTCGCCGGAAGGCCAGTGGAGGGCGCTGACCCATCAAGGGGCCGCCTTGAGCGCCACGGTCACCGATTTCCGGCGGGACTCCGAGGGCACCTTTTGGTTTGGCGTTCGCGGCGGCCAGCTTTTTCGCGCCCGTCACCGGACTGTCACCCTGCTGGCCCCGCCGTCGGCCGAACACCTCATTCACACGACCGCCGCAAGTGCAGATGGCAGCCTGTGGCTGGGCACCTACGGCGGCGGCATCCATCGCCTCCACAACGGCAACTGGACCACCTATGGCCCCGCCCAGGGACTGGGCAACCCGTTCGTGTTCACCCTCCTCGAAGACCGGCAGTCCAACCTCTGGGCCGGCGTGCGGGGCGGATTGTTCCGCTTCCAGAACGACCGCTTTGAGCGCGTGCCCGGCATCTCATCCGGGGCGTTTCTCACCTTGTTCGAGGACCGCGAGGGCCGCCTCTGGATCGGTGGCAATGCCGGCCTGGCATGTCATTCCAACGGAGTTTTCACCGTCTTCGGCCAGGCGGCAGGCGTTCCCCTGCGCGACGTCCGCACCATCGCGCAGGACCCGGAAGGCCACCTCTGGATCGCCGTGCGAGAGGAAGGCGTGTTCCGCCAAGAGGGGAACCGCTTCCGCCGCTTCCTCACCCGCTCGGCCATGGATACTGCCGACGTCCGGCATCTGCGGTTCGATGCGGACGGCAACTTGTGGGTCGCCACGTTCGGCGCGGGGCTGTTCCGCATCCGGGACGGGCAGGTCTCGCAATGGCGCATTCAAAATGGCCTGCCCAGCGACTACCTGCTGACCATCATGGAAGGCGAAGGGGGGACATTCTGGATCAGCACCGCCAATGGAATTTTTGGCTGCCATCGGACGGCCCTCGACGCCGCCGCGACCCATGGTAACGCGACCCTGGCCGGCCACCACCTCTCCCTCGCCGAGGGACTGGAATCCGCCGCCGGCTCGGGCTGGGGCCAGCCGGTGGCCACCCGGCTGCCCGACGGACGATTGTGCTTCCCCAACCAGAACGTGGCCGCGCTCTTCGATCCGGCGGAACTCGCCCAAGCCAAAGCCACCTGGCCGGTCCTCATCCATGCCGTCATCAGCGACGGAGTCAGCCAGACCCCGCAGCGGAGCGAGGCCATCGCCCTCCCGTCCGGCGTCCGCCAGTTGGAATTCCACTTCACGGTCCCGGATTTGCTCGCGGCGGAAAGCCTGCGTTTCCGCTACCGGCTCGCCGGCCTCGACGAGCAGTGGACCGATGCGGGCACCCGCCGCCTCGCCACCTACTCCCACCTGCCGCCCGGTCGCTATGCGTTCAGCGTCATGGCGGCCGGTGCCGATGGTCGCTGGCAGGAAACCGCCTCGCCCGTCACCGTCATCATCGTGCCCCGCTGGTGGGAGCGCGCCTCGGTGCGGCTCACCGCTGCAACGGCCCTGCTCGGCGCGCTGGTGTTCACGGTCTGGACCGTCGCCCGCGCCCGCCTGCGCCGGCGGCTCGAACTGCTCGAACTCCAGCACGCCGCCGAAGCCGAGCGCCAGCGCATCGCCCGCGATCTGCACGACAACCTCGGCGCCGGACTCACCGAAATCGCCCTCATGAGCGACATGGCCCAGACCGTCGTGGAGCAACCCCAGGAAACCCGGGCCAAGCTGCACGAAATCTTCGCCGCCTCCCGCGGCCTGGCCCGCGCCCTCGATGAAACCGTCTGGGCCATCAGCCGCAAAAACGAGACCGTCGAGAAATCCCTCGTCTTCATCTGCAAATCCGCCCAGGACTTCCTGCGCCTCGCCGGCGTGCCCTGCCGGATCGAATCACCCGACGTCCTGCCCACCACCTACTTCAGTTCCGCCGCCCGCCACAACCTGTTCCTCGCCACCCGCGAGGCCGTCAACAACGTCATCAAACACGCCCGGGCCACCGAGGTCTGGCTGCGCCTGACGCTCGAGGGCGACCAATTGAAACTCATCATCGAAGACAACGGCCGGGGCTTCACACGCCCCGCTCCCCCCGACCCCGCGGCCCCCGCCCGCAGCGGCCTGGCCAACATCGAAAACCGCCTGCGCGAGATCGGTGGTTCCGCCGAGTGGCAGACCGCCCCCGGCCAGGGCACCCGCGTCATCCTGACCGTGAAACTGCCGCCCGGCCCGCCCGCATGACGAAATGGCCGTGCCTCCGCACGGACACACAAATCCACCCCATCGGCGAAACTGCCGATTGTCCCAGCCATGAAGAAAAAATTACCCTCCGACGCGCAACCCAGCAGCATGACCGCCGGAGCCAACATCAACGTCGCACTGGTCGAGGACGACCCGGGCGTGCGCCAGCGCCTGGCCACGGTGCTGAAAAACGCCCCGGGCATCACCTGCGTGGGCGCCTGTGCCAGCGCTGAGGAGGCCGTCCGCGCCCTGCCCCCGGCCCGGCCGGACGTGGTCTTCATGGACATCAACCTGCCCGACCACGACGGCGTCTGGGCCGTGCAGCAACTCTCCCCCCAGTTGCCCAAGACCCAGATCGTCATGCTCACCGTGCATGACGACACCGACACGATTTTCCAGTCCCTCGCCGCCGGGGCCAGCGGCTATCTGCTCAAGCCCGTGCAGTCGGCGGAACTGATTGACGCCGTCCGCAACGTCTCCTCCGGGGGCGTGCCCATGGCCAGCAACATCGCCCGCAAGATCATCCAGTCCTTCGCCCAGCCCGCCCCCGCCGCGCCTCCCGGCATGGAGACGCTCACCGACCGCGAAAGGGAGGTGCTGGGGTATCTGGCCAGGGGGTATCTTTACAAGGAAGTGGCCGAGCTGATGAAGATTTCCTACCGCACCGTTCACACGCACATCGAGCACATCTACGAAAAGCTGCACGTGCGCTCCCGGGCCGAGGCGGCGGCCCGGTATTTCCAAACGCGGCGCTGAACGGGGCGGACTCCAAAACGCGCGCCCCACACGGGTCACAGCCGGTTTGTTTCCGGGCGTGGCCCGGCGGGCGGCGGCAGTTTCCGGGCCAGTTCCGCGACCCGTTCCGGCTGTTTTGCCGCCAGGTTCTCGACCGGGTCTGGCGTGCTCCGGTGGTCATACAATTCTTCGTTGCTGACGACCCCTTCCGCATTCCGCCGGACGATCAGCCGGTGCGTGGCTGAGCGCACGCTCAAAGCCTGCGGCCAGTGGCTGATGGCCACGTCGCGAACCGCGTTGGTTTTTCCCTCCAGCAGCGGGCGCAGACTGAAGCCGTCCAGCGGGTGCTGGGTCCGCGTGAACGCGGGCCGGCAGAGGTCCACCAGCGTGGGGTAGAGGTCGAGCGTTTCCACCAACGCGTCGGAACGCTGCCCCGGTTGGCCGATGCCCGGTGCTCGAATGATCAGGGGCGCATGCAGCGACCGCTCGAACAGGGCGTGCTTGCCCCAGAGCTGCGAGTCGCCCAGGTGCCAGCCATGATCGCCCCACAGCACCACAACGGTCGAATCCGCCAGCCCGAGCGTGTCCAGCGCGTCCAGCACCTTCCCAATCTGCCGGTCCGTGTAGCGCACGCAGGCCAGATAGGCGCGGCGCGCGGCGAGTTGATTGGTTTCCGCCAGCGGCGCTTCCTTCGGGAACGGAAAATTGTAGCCGTAGAACTCGCGGCTCGGATGCCACTGGCGCGACTCCGGCTTCTCGGGATGCGGCGGCGGCGGCACGGAATGGGTGGCCATAAATTCCCAGTCCGACCGGGGCGCCACGAACGGCAGATGCGGCTTGAAGAAGCCCAGGCCGAGGAAGAACCGCTGGCCGCCCTGCTTGAGTTCGCGCAAGGACTCGATGGCCCGCGCCGCCATCATGCCGTCCGGCAGATCTTCATCCCGCTCGGCGACAAACTCCATGAGGTCGCGGTTGCCCTGCCCATCTTCGCGATGGCGGCCGTTGGCGTAGGCGAAGAAAATGCCCCACCCGCGCTGCCACGGACCGAAAGGCGTCGGCAGTTCGTCCCAGGCATGCGGCAGCTCGGCGCGACCATCGCCCTTGCCGTTGTAGGCAAAGACCCGCCCATCGGCGGTGTGGCCGATTTTCCCTATGCACACCGTCCGATACCCGCTGCGCCGGAACAGTTCCGGCAGGGACTGCGCGCCGGGCAGTTGCTCTTGAGACAACGCAGCGGCCCCCTGATACAGCGCGTCGTTGGCCGACACCACCCGGGTTTGCGCGGGGCTGCGCCCCGTCAGCAGCGCATACCGGGACGCGCCGCAGGTGGGCACCTGCACATAATGCCGGGTGAACAAAGTGCCCTGCGCCGCCAGCCGGTCCATGTGGGGCGTGGACGCGTAGTCCACGCCGTAGCACCCCATTTCCGGGCGCAGATCGTCCACGGCGATGAACAGGATGTTGAAGCGGTTGGTGTCCGCCGCCGGAGCCGACAGCATTCCCAACAGGAAGCACAAAACCACGCGCCCCCAGCGGGGCCGAATCGGAGTGGCAAAAAACCCTCGCCCAGGGATGCCCCGGTCGCGCAGACCTGACAGAGGAAGCGGAAACCTGCTCACGTCGGCCACCCTACGGCCCGCCCACCTACTCGCCAAGGGCAATCGGACGGACTGACCTGGGCGATGGTGGAACTGCGAAACCGCCCCCGTTTGGGCCGGCGGCTTCGGTCCTCGGGAATGTTCAACTTGACGAACTGTGCCGGCCCGGGCTTCCTTTGCTGCGGGCGGTCCTTCACCGCCGGCCAGGCGCCAATGTAGCTCAGTGGCAGAGCAACGGTTTCGTAAACCGTAGGTCGTCGGTTCGACCCCGACCATTGGCTCCATCTCCCGCCTCCATGCCCCAATGGCGGCGTGCCCCGCTGCCCGGCTTCCGTTCGTTCCCCGCGCGAATCAATGGGGCAATTCCAGTTTGCGTTGGCTGACGCATCGGCTTACAAACCGTCATGCCCCGGACCGTTTTCTTCTCGCGCATGGCTGCGCTCCTTGGCTTCGCCCTGCTCACAACCGATTCTCCTCAGCGCGCGACAGCCGCCGCCGCTTCCGATGCCTCTCCGCTCCGGGCAAAATGGATTTGGCAGGCGGGCGCGGAGGTTCACGCCTACAATGCCGCCGTCATCGCCCGCCGGACGGTGCGCCTCCCCGCCGCTCGTGTCGCCACCCTGCGCATCACCGCCGACAGCTTCTACCGCCTGCACATCAACGGCACATGGGTGGCCGACGGCCCGGCCCGAAGCTGGCCGACGCATTTTCAGTATGACGCGCTCGATGTGACCCCGTGGCTGCGCGACGGCGAAAATGAAATCCGCATCCTCGCGATCCACTACGGCGTGGGGGATTTTCACCGCATCCCGCAACAGGCGGGCCTGCTGGCGCAACTGGACCTCATCACCACCAACGGCCAGACCCGCACATTCGGCACCGACCGTTCCTGGCAGGTGGCCGCGTTTCCTGCGCTGGCCACCAACACCCCCAAGATCAGCATTCAGATGCCACCCGCCGAGCTTTACGACGCCCGCCGGGAATCCAATCTGCGCTTCCGCCCCGCCGCGGAATTATTCCCCGCCCACGCCGGTCCGTGGCAGAACCTGAACCCGCGGGACGTCGCACTGCTGAACCGCCAGCCGTTCGCCTTCAAGGCCGTCCGCGCCGCGCGTGTGGTGCGGGCCGACGGCTGGAACTTCTGCGTGCCCGCCACACGCCTCAACCATCCCGGCCTCATCGAGGCGAACCACCACACCAGCGGCGGCTTCGGTATGGCCACGGTTCTGAACGTCGAACAACCCGCGACCCTGCGCCTGCGCCAGGAGGGCATGAAGATGGCGGTCAACGGCGTCCGCGTGGACCGGGAGATGCGGCTTGAGCCGGGCCGCCATCTCCTCGTCGCCTTCGCCCGCCAGATGTTCAGCCACCAGAAGGAACGCGCCGTCCAGTTCACCGAGCCGGACGGCTTCACGCTCGTCAATCCGCTCGACCCTGGAGCCGAGAATCCGTGGGTCTTTATCGCGCTGCCGGAATTCACCGTCGCCACCAACGATCTCGTCTGGCACACGTTCCGCGAACGCGACCCGCAATGGGGCGGACTGGCCCGCCGACACGACGCGCAAACCGATGCCTGGCTGACCGAACTGACCAACGCCGCCGCGCTCCGTCCCGTGCTGGGCGACCGGCTCCGGCAGTTGCCCGCCGACCGCCTGTTCGTCGAGGATCCCTTCTGGCAGTTCACCCGGCGCCGCGTCGTGGGGGATGCCTCCGCGCTGGTTCGAAACCCCTCCGCCCTGCTCCACGACAACGCCGAATCCACGACCATCCTGCCCAGCCCCGACGGGGACGTGGAATTGCTCCTCGATCTCGGAGAGCAAAACTGCGGCTACTGGCAGTTTGACCTCACCGCCGACGCCGGCGTGCAGGTGGACCTCTTTGGGGTCGAACACATCCAGCCGGACGGAGTCATCCAGTTCCCGTGGGGCAACCGCAACGGACTGCGGTATGTGACCCGCGCCGGGCGCAACGAGTTCACCTCGCTCAAGCGTCGCTCCGGTCGTTACGTATTCCTCACCCTGCGCCAGCAGCGGACGCCGGTCCACATTCGCCACGTCCAGCTCGTCGAATCCACCTACCCCGTCGAATACCGCGGCTCGTTTGCGTGCAGCGACGCCCGGCTGGACCGCATCTGGGACATCTCCGCGCGCACCCTCAAGCTGTGCATGGAGGATACCTTCACCGACTGCCCGCTTTACGAGCAGACCCACTGGGTCGGTGACGCCCGCAATGAGGCGCTGTTCGCGTTTGGCGTGTTTGGCGCGCATGACCTGGCCCGCCGTTGCATCCGCCTCTCCGCGCAGTCGCTCGAACGTTTCCCCATTGTCGGTGCCCAAACGCCCTCCTCGTGGGACATGCTCATCCCGGCCTGGAGTTTTCTCTGGGGCATCTCGACGTGGGATTATTACCGGGAAACCGGCGACGCCGGCTGGCTTCGCTCGACCTTTCCCGACGTGATCCGCAACCTGCGCGGCGCGGAAACGCTCGTGAACGAGCAGAATCTGTTCAGCGGCCCGTTCTGGAACTTCTTCGATTGGGTCCGGCTCGATGACCGGCACCAGACCGTGCTCCACAACAGCCTCCTGCTCGTGGGCGCGATTGACGCGGCCCAACGTGGGGCCGAGGTCCTCGGCGCGACGAGCGAACTGGTTTGGCTGCGGCAGTTCCGCGCCCGCCTGACTGAGGGGATTAACCGCCTCTGGGACGCCCGCCGCAATGCCTTCCCGGACGCCGTCCGCGACGACGGCACCCTCAGTCCCACGCGCAGCCAGCACACCAGCATCCTCGGGCTGCTTTACGACGTAATCCCGCCGGACCGGCAGGCGGCGGCGCTGACCAACCTGCTGGCCCCGCCGGAGGACATGGTCCGTGTGGGGTCGCCGTTTGCCGCGCTGTATCTCTACGAAGCCCTCGAAAAATTTGGTCGTGAGGACCTCATCCTCGAAGCGATCTACCAGCACTACCTGCCCATGCTCGAAGCCGGCGCGACCACCGTGTGGGAAAGCTTCCCCACCGGCACTACCGGCGGCGGGCGGTTCCCCACGCGCAGCCACTGCCACGCCTGGTCCAGCGCCCCCTGCCTCTATCTCAACCGCCTCGTGCTCGGCATCCGCCCCACCAGCCCCGGCGCAGCCACCGTGGAGATCAGCCCGCGGCTCCGTGATCTGACCTGGGCGCGCGGCGCCACCGCCACCGTGAACGGGCCGATCGAAGTCTCGTGGCGGCGCGACGGCAACCGGCTCACGGTGAACTACCAGACTCCGCCGGGTGTCACCGCGCGCTTCGTGCGCAACGCCACGCACAACGGCCTGACAATCGAGGTCAATGGGAAACCCTGGACTCCAGTTCCCGCAAACGAGTGATGCTGCGGAGCGGGCTTCGGGCTTTCCATCCTTTCCCCAAACCCTATCCTGACGCGGTGGCCTCCGATCACAAATCTTCACTGAAGCTCGGCATCCAGGCCATTGGCAGGATGCTGGAGGTGCGGCGCTCGATGGGCGTGACGGAACTGGCCCAGCAGCTCGGCATCGCCAAATCCTCCGCGCATGACCTGCTGCAGTCTTTGCGCGAACTGGGGTTCGTCGAACAGGACTCCAAGACCGCCCGTTACGCGATCAGCCCGGAGATCTTTCAGTTCGTGCATCAAATCGCCGCGCAATTCGGGGCCAACTCGAAGCTGCACGACTTCATCCGGGAGGAAGCCGCGCGCCTGCGGTGCAGCATCTATGTGGGCACCTTGAGCGGGCGGAACACCTATGTCCTGTGCGCGGCCGGACCGAGGGCGGACACCACCACCCTCGGCGTCCGCACGCCCGCGTTCATGAGTTCCATCGGGCGCATTCTCATCGCCCAGTTGCCCCGGGAGCGCTGGGCCGAGTATGGGCCCCAGCCGGGGGACACCAAACTCACGGAGTGGACGAACCTCGACCCGAAGCGGCACCTCGCCGCCGTGGAACGCGCCGCCCGCGATGGCGTGGCCTGGAACGAGCAGGAAACCGGGCGAGGCATCTGCTCGGTGGCGGCGCCGTTGCTGGAAGGCGATGGCCCGGCCCGGCGGGCCGTGGGCATTGTGCATTCCTACACAGACTGGGTGGCGCTGGACAAAGAGGAACTGGCCGCCATGGTGAAAACCTTGGCCGAGAAAATCTCGCAACTGCTGGCCCCGGTGCTCCTCCGCCGGGCCACCGTCAAGAAGGCAGCGCCAAAATAATTTCCCCCTCCCACCGCCGCCAACCGGGCCGGTCTTTCCCGCGCGTTCGTTTAGCCGAACCGAATCCACCGCCCAGAAAAGGTGCCGGTTTCCAAAGCCCCGGTCCGCAGGCAAGGTGGGCGTGTGAACAACCCGTTTGATGTTGTGGTCGCGGGGGGCGGCCCGGCGGGCTTGGGGGCCGCCTTGGGCGCCGCGCGGCTGGGTGTCCGCACCGCCCTGCTGGAGCGGCATGACATCTTGGGCGGCATGGGCACGGCAGCCCTCGTCAACAATTTCTGCCCGGCCCATCTCGACGGCTCCCGGCTTATCATCGGCGGCATCTTCGCGGAATTGCGCAACCGGCTCATCGCCCGGCGCGCCATTTTTGCCAGCCGGAACTGCGCCTACGCGCTGGAACCCTACAACCCCGGTGTTTTTGTCGAGGAAGCCGCCGCACTCTGCCGGGAGGCCGGCGTGCAGGTCTTTCTCAACGCCCGTATTGTGGCCGCCGAATGTCCGACCGACCGTCCCGCCCGGATCCAATTGGCCGACGGCACGGTGATCACGGCGCGCACCGTGGTGGACGCCACCGGCGACGCCGTGGTGGCTGCCGCCAGCGGGGTGCAATATCACCAGGGTGCCGATCGGGACCATGCGGTCATGCCGCTGACGTTTTGCTACAAAATCGGGCCTGTGGATCATGAAAAGCTGCGGCGGCTGCGCCTGCCCGGCACCGACATCACGGATGACCCAACTACCGGGCAGGTCCGATTCCTTGTCTCCGGGATGGCCGACCTCGTGGCGCTGGAGCATCGGTCCCAAGCCCCTTGTCGGCAGCCCCCTTGCCGCACCCGGCCACGGGCATTTCAGCGAGACCGGGGCGCTGGCCAGATTCGGGCGGGCGACGAATTGACCCCGGCATCGGCGCCTGTAGCCTTGGTCAAGGAAGGCACTGCCGATGCCGCCCCGCAGCGGGGAATTCGGGCGGCACCCCGGCAGGCATCCGGCGTGTGATCCCGCGACCCGTCCGGACGGCGCGCCGGAACAGGCCACAGACCCCAACCCGGAATCCCGCAACCAAGAAATCGCGAGGCTTGACCGCATGTTCGAACTTGTCGCGCCCTACCAGCCCGCCGGGGACCAGCCGCAGGCCATTGCGCAGCTTACGGCCGCGCTGGAGGCGGGCGTGAAACATCAGACGCTCCTCGGCGTGACCGGCTCGGGCAAGACGTTCACCATCGCCAACGTCATCGCGAAGGTGAACCGCCCGACATTGGTGCTCTCGCACAATAAAACGCTCGCGGCGCAGCTTTACGCGGAATTCAAAAGCTTTTTCCCGCGCAACGCCGTCGAATACTTCGTCAGCTACTTCGACTTCTACCAGCCCGAGGCCTACATCCCGCGCACGGACACCTACATCGAGAAGGACTCCTCGACCAACGACGACATCGAACGGCTGCGGCTCTCGGCGATGAGCAGCCTGTTCGCCCGGCGCGACGTGGTGGTGGTGGCGAGCGTGTCGTGCATCTACGGCATCGGCAGCAAGGAGGATTACGAGGCGATGCTGGTTCACGTCCACGTGGGGCAGAGTTTCTCGCGTGAGCAATTCCTCACGAAGCTGGTGGACATGCAGTATGCGCGGAACGACATCGCCTTTGAACGCGGCCAGTTCCGCGTGCGCGGCGATGTGATCGAATTGCGCCCCGCCTACACCGAGGACGCGGTCCGCGTGGAGTTCTTTGGCGACGAGATCGAGCGCATCACGCGGTTCGACCCCTTGACCGGGGAGAGAATGGAAACGCTCCCGCACGTCACGGTGTTTCCGGGCAAACAGTTCGTCACCCCGGCGGCCAAGCTGAAACCGGCCATCCTCGCCATCCGCGAGGAACTGGGCGAACGCATCGCTTGGTTTGAGCAGCACGGAAAGCTCATCGAGGCGCAGCGCATCAAGCAGCGCGTGGAATACGACCTCGAGATGATGGAGGAAATGGGCTTTTGCTCGGGCATCGAGAATTACTCGCGCCACATCGCGGGCCGGCCGCCCGGTTCGCGCCCCACCACCCTCCTGGACTTCCTGCCGCCGGACTATCTGCTGGTGATTGACGAATCGCACGCCACCGTGCCGCAGATCGGCGCCATGTATGAGGGCGACCGGTCACGCAAGCAGGTGCTGGTGGACTACGGTTTTCGCCTGCCCAGCGCGCTGGACAACCGGCCGCTCAAGTTCGAGGAGTTCCAGGCACTGCAGGGACAGACCATCTATGTGAGCGCCACCCCCGGACCGCGGGAACTGGAATGGTCGCGGCAGAGTGCCGGGGCCGCCTTCACCCCGTCCCCGTCGCCACCCGGGGAGGAGCAGATTCCCGGAGGGAGAGGATTAAGGAGCGAGCCGGGCGTCGTTGAACTGGTCGTGCGCCCCACCGGGCTGGTGGATCCGGTCATCACCCTCAAGCCGTTGAAGGGCCAGATTGACGACCTCATCGAGGAGGCGCGCAAACGCGTCGAGCGCAAGGAACGCGTGCTGGTCACGACGCTGACCAAGCGCACGGCGGAGGAACTCACCGACTACCTGCGGGACATCGGCATCAACGTGCGTTACCTGCACAGCGAGATTGACGCCATCGAGCGCGTGGAGATCTTGCGGGCCTTGCGGAAGGGCGAATTCGACGTGCTGGTGGGCATCAACCTGCTGCGTGAGGGGCTTGACTTGCCGGAGGTTTCCCTCGTCGCGATTCTTGACGCGGACAAGGAAGGCTATCTGCGCAGCGCCACGAGCTTGATTCAGACGGCGGGCCGCGCGGCGCGGCATTTGCATGGCGAAGTGATTCTCTATGCCGACGTGCGAACCCGGAGCATCCAGCAGTTCCTCGCGGTTTCCGAGTATCGTCGGCAGAAGCAACTGGCCTATAACCAAGCCCACAACATCACCCCGCGCAGCGTCGTGCGCGCGGTCGAGGAAAGCCTGGTAGTGCGCAGCGGCCAGCGCGAAGCCGCCGCCGCCGTGCTGCACGACGCGAAGGCTGACCTCGACCTGGCAGAAACCATCCGGGAACTGGAAGAGGAAATGATCACCGCCGCGAACAACCTGGAGTTCGAGAAAGCCGCCCTGCTGCGCGATCAGATCAAGGAGTTAAAACGGATGACGGGCGGCGGCAAGGAGACCGCCCCTTCGTCAGCCCCCGTGTCCTATCGGAAATCGGGCCGCGCCAAACGCGGGCGTTAACAAAAGCCAACACGCCAGAGCCGAACCTATTCCTCCACGAACCGGTAGCCCACGCCGCGCAGCGTATCCAGATACTTGGCGGCGGCACCCAGTTTTTCCCGCAGCCGACGCATGTGGGTGTCCACTGTGCGGGTGTCAATCAGGCTTTCATAACCCCAGACGTCCCGCAGCAGCACGTCGCGGGACTGCACCCGGCCGCGGCGTTGCGCGAGCGTGCTCAGCAGCTTGAACTCCGTGGCCGTCAGCAGAATCTCCTTCCCCTTCCAGAACACCATGTGGCGCGGCAGATCAATCACGAGGTCGCCAAACACCAGCTTCTCCTTCGCGCTCTCGGCGGGCTTGCCGCGCTCCAGCAGTTTCTTCACCCGCAACACCAGCTCGCGCGGGCTGAAGGGTTTCACCACGTAATCGTCTGCCCCCAGTTCCAGCCCGAGCACGCGGTCCACCTCGGACGCTTTCGCGGTGAGCATGATGATGGGAATCGAGTTGGTGGCCGGGTCACGCCGCATGAGCTTGCAGACCTCCATCCCGTCAATCTCCGGCATCATTACATCCAGGATGACGAGGTTGGGCTGGACGCGGCGGGCCTTGTTGAGCGCCTCGGCCCCGTCGCTGGCGGTGATGACCTCGCACCCGGCGGCCTTGAGGTTGAAGGCCACGAGTTCCACCGCCTCCGGCTCGTCATCCACCACGAGAATTTTTGGTTTCACGCGCCCTTTGCTTAACACGCGCCAACCCGCCACTCAATGACGGTCAAGCGACGGCTGTGTGACGTTTTGGTGACGGCCCCTCCGGCCCGGTCAATACCGCACCTTGTCCGGCTTGGCGGCCCACTCCGCGAAGACCGCCAGCGCCTCCGCGCGCAGCAACTGGCGCATGGGCAGGGACCGCCGGGCCACGGGCCGGGCCACTTCGCGGTAAAGAAACTCGTCGTCAAACTGGATGCGCGCCGCGTCCCGCCGGGTGTTGGCGTAATAGACCCGCCGCAGCCGCGCCCAGTAAATCGCCGCGAGGCACATCGGACACGGCTCGCAACTGGTGTAAAGCTCGCAGTCGTCCAGCTTGAAGGTGCACAGCCGCCGGCACGCGGCGCGGATGGCCACCACCTCCGCGTGCGCGGTGGGATCGTTGGCGGAGGTGACCCGGTTCCAGCCGCGCCCGACGATGACGCCACGGCGGACGACAACGGCGCCAAACGGCCCGCCGTGTCCGGCCCGCATGTGCCATCGCGCCAGCCGGATGGCCTCGCGCATGAATTCAGCTTTCCTCTCGTCGCTCGCAGTCATTGGGCAGTTCAACCCCGCACGCGGATGCGGTGGGCCTCCACGATGAACAACCGACCTCTAAAGTGATCCGGGTCGGGATGAGTGGCGAGATGAGCCATGAGGTGACGCATCAAGCCGGGGATCACTTCGGGGTGGTTGTGCAGTTGCAGCGCAATAATTCCCGCATGGGTTTCCGGTGGATACGCAACAATGTCCGCAAAGTCACCGTTCAAAGAAACCAGCACCGCCCCCATTTCCCGGGCCTTCGCCAGCACCGCGCCATCCGGCGATCGGATGGGCAGCACTTCCCGCAACCGAATCGCCCGGTGCCCCGCCCCGTCCAACGCAAGCCGGACCTCCTCCGGGACACACTGGTCACAGAGAAAGAGCAGGCTCATGCCGCGATGGCTGAAAAATCCGCCAGGTCGCGGGCGTAGTCCAGACAGGCGGAAACCTGCTCGGGGCGCAGCTCCGGAAACTCGCGGCAGATGGCGGCGGCATCCCGGCCCTCCGCAAGATAGCCAAGAATGAGCGCTACGGGAACGCGGGTGCCCGCCAGACAGGGTTTGCCGCGCAAGACCTGCGGATCGCTGACGATGTGCTCACGCCAATTCATGTCGGAATGCTTTCGTCTCTGGCCGGTCCGGTCAACTCTTCAACGCAGGCCCGGGCGAACGCCGCCCGCGCCCCAGCAACAGCCGCAAACTGTTCATCACCACGACCACCGTGCTGCCTTCATGCCCCACCACACCCAGCGTCAGGGGAATTTTACCGAGCAGCGCGAACACCATCAGCACCGCGACGGTGCCCAGCGAAACGGCGAGGTTCTGCCGGATGATGCGCCGCGCCCGCACACTCAACCGGAACGCGGCGAGGAAGTTTTCCAGCCGGTCATGCATCAACACCACGTCCGCCTGCTCGAGCGCGGCATCGGAACCGCGCGCGCCCATCGCCACACCGACATGCGCGGACGCCAGGCTGGGCGCGTCGTTCACGCCGTCGCCCACCATCGCGACGCGGCGGCCCGCCCCGGACAACGCGCGGATGGCGGCCAGTTTGTCCTCCGGCTTCAACTCGGCGCGCACGTCGTCCAAGCCCAGTTCCTGGCGCAAATGGGCCGCCGCCGCCGCGCGGTCGCCGGTCAGCACCACCGGATGCAGCTTCTCCGCGCGTAATTCGGCGACCAGTTCGCGGGCTTCGGGCCGGATGTCGTCGCGCAGCCGCAAGCGCCCGAGCAATCCGCCCCCGGCCACCCAGACCTCGGACAGGCCGGGTTCGGTCGCGGAGGGGGGCGCGGCGGCCAGTTCCGCCGGGGAGGCCACCCACTCGCGGCGCCCCAGCTTGTATTCCACCCCGTTGCGCCGCGCGCGGAGGCCCTGGCCGGTGACCGACTCGAACTGTTCCAGTTCCACCGGCGCGATGCCCTGCTGACGGCCATGCCGGGTGATGGCGCGGGCCAGCGGGTGCGTGGAAAGCCGTTCCAGGGACACGGCCAGTTGCGCCACCTCCGCCTCGCGGCCGGGGGGGAAACTTTCCACCGCCTCGACGCGCAACTCGCCCGTGGTCAGCGTGCCGGTTTTGTCGAGGCAGACCACGTTGACCTCGGCCAGCTTTTCGACCGCCGCGCCGCCGCGGAACAACACGCCATGCCGCGCGCCCCACGCGATCGCCGCCAGCACCGCCGAGGGAATCGAAAGCACCAGCGCGCAGGGGGAGGCGACCACGAGCAACGTCATGGTCCGGTAGAACGCGCTCTTCACCTCGCCCGCCGACGTGAACGCGGGCAGCCCGAACGCGAGCCACCACACGAAGAACATCACCAGCGACAGCCCCAGCGCGAACCAGGTGTAAACCGTGCTGAAGCGGTCCGTGAACCGCTGCGACGGGGCCTTTTGATGCTGCGCCTCCTTGATGAGCGTGATGATCTTGTGCAGCGCGCTCTCGGCGACGGGGCGGCGCACCAGACACTCAACGGCGCCCCAGAGGTTCATCGTGCCGGCCAGCACCAGGTCGCCGGGACGCTTCTCGACGGGCGTGGCCTCGCCGGTGAGATTGGATTCGTCGGCGGCGGTCGCGCCCTTGAGCAGTTCGGCGTCCACCGGAAACTGCGCACCCGGCTTGACGAGCAGGCGCTGGCCCGGGCGGAGCTGCTCGACGGGGACTTCGCGTTCCTGGCCCGCCGCGTCCAAAACCGTGGCCACTTTTGGCGCGTCGCGGAAGAGGGACCGGATTTCGCGCTGCGTGCGGCCGAGCGCGTAATGCTCGAGCGCGCCGGACAGGGAGAACAGGAACAACAGGGTGGCCCCCTCGCCCCACGCGCCGATGCTCGCGCTGCCCGCCGCGACCGCGAGCATCAGGAAATGCACGTCAATCGCGCGCTGCCGCAGGCGTTCCCAGACCTCCTCCGCCGGGAACCACGCGCCCGCCAGGTAGCTCAACGCAAACACCGGCACCCGCCAGGCGTCCGGCACCACGTAGGCCGCCAGCAGTCCGAGCACGCCGCACGCCGCCGCCAGCGCCAGTTGGGGTTTCCACTCATCCTCGTGATGCTCGTCTTCGAGGAATTCGACATCGCGCTGGACGACCTTCGGCAGGGGGAAATCCCGCCACCGCCAGAAGGAGGGCGCGGTGGGGCAGGTCACCCGCGCAATCGTCGTCTGGCTGCCTGCATGGGTGATCTGAATCTGTCGTCGCAACTCCGGGGCCAGCGGCTGCCCGCAGGCCGCGCAATCGCCCGCGCCCGACAGGAGGGAACAGCCCGCGCCCCGTTCCTGTTCGCAGGCCGCGTCATACTGGCCGGTCAGCTTTTCCACGATGCGCGGGACGTCGGCCCGGCCCAGCGTGGCCACCGCAAGCTTGTGCTGGTCGTGGTCAATGGTGACCGCCTCCAATTGCGGCTCCTCGGCCAGCGCCTTGACGACCGCGCGAGCAAGGCAGTCGCCGCACAATTTGGGCGGGGCGCCGGCGACGGATTTTGCGTTCATGCCGGGCCCAGCCTACACCCGAGCCGCCCTGCGCAACAGTTTTTTGGCCGGTAAACAGGAAGACCTCATGCCGGGGTTTGACCACGGCCCGGCACGCGGTCATGCTCCGCGCATGTGGAAATCCTGCTTTTGGAGCGGGGCCGGCATTGCCCTTGTGCTGGCCGCCAGTTGCGCCACGCGGCCCGCGCCGACGCGCTTCGCGTATCCTGTCACCGCCAAAACCAACGCGGTGGACAATCTTCACGGCACCCTCGTGCCCGACCCCTACCGCTGGCTGGAGGATGACAATTCCCCCGCCACCAAGGCCTGGGTGGAGGCCCAGAACGCCGTCACGTTCGCCTACCTGAACGCGATTCCCGGCCGGGATGCCCTGCGGGCGCGGCTCACGCAGCTCTGGAACTTTGAGCGTTACGGCGTGCCGTTCAAGGAGGGCGGCCGCTACTTCTTCACCCGCAACGACGGCCTCCAGAATCAGAGCGTGCTTTACACCGTGGACCGGCTCGACGGCGAACCGCGCGTGCTGCTCGACCCAAACACGCTTTCCCCCGACGGCACGGTGGCGCTCGCCGGCCTGAGCGTGAGCGACGACGGGCAATACCTCGCCTATGGCACGTCCGCCTCCGGCTCGGACTGGAACGAATGGCGCGTGCGGGACGTGCGGACGGGCCAGGACCTGGCGGACCACCTGCGCTGGGTAAAGTTCAGCGGCGCGGCATGGCGGCCGGACAACAGCGGTTTCTACTACAGCCGCTACGACGCCCCGAAGCCCGGCGAGGCGCTCAAGGGGGTGAACAAGTTCCACAAACTTTACTTCCACCGCCTGGGCACCGACCAATCGGAGGATGTGCTCGTCTATGAGCGCAAAGACCAACCGGATTGGGGCTTCGGCGCGGCGGTCACCGAGGACGGGCGCTACCTTGTCATTGCCGCGAGTCAGGGCACCGACCCGCGCAATCGCGTGCTTTACCAGGACCTCGGCACGCCGGGCAGCCCGGTGGTGGAACTGCTGATGGACTTTGACGCCAGCTACGATTTCATCGGCAATGACGGCCCCCTGTTCTGGTTCAAGACCGACCTGAACGCACCGCGCGGCCGGGTCATCGGCATTGATGTCACCCGCCCGCAACGCGAGCACTGGCGCGAAATCCTGCCCGAGACCGCCGACACCCTGCGCGGCGTGAATGTGTTGAACAACCAGTTCGTGGCCAGCTACCTCAAAGACGCGCACACCGTCGTGAAGGTGTTCCACCTCGACGGCTCGTTCGCGCGCGAGGTGGAACTGCCCGGGCTGGGCACGGCGGGGGGCTTCGGCGGCAAGCGCGCGGACACCGAAAGCTTTTACTCGTTCACCAGCTTCACCACCCCCGGCACCATTTACCGCTACGACGCGCGCACCGGCGCAAGCTCAGTGTTCCGCCGACCCCGGGTGGATTTTGACGCGAACGCATTCGAGACCCGGCAGGTATTCTACCCCAGCAAGGACGGCACCCGCGTGCCGATGTTCCTCGTCCACAAGAAGGGGCTGAAATTGAACGGACGGAATCCGACGCTGCTTTACGGTTACGGCGGGTTCAACATCAGCCTCACCCCCAGCTTCAGCGTGGCGCGCATCGCCTGGCTCGAAATGGGCGGCGTCTATGCCCAGCCCAGCCTGCGCGGCGGCGGGGAGTATGGCGAGGAATGGCACCGCGCCGGCACGAAGCTGCAAAAGCAAAACACTTTTGATGACTTCATCGCGGCGGCGGAATGGCTGATCGCCCACGGCTACACGTCGCCACGCAAACTGGCGATTCAGGGCGGCAGCAATGGCGGCCTCCTGGTCGGCGCCTGCATGGTGCAGCGGCCCGACCTGTTCGCGGCGGCGCTCCCCGCGGTGGGCGTGCTGGACATGCTGCGCTTCCACCAGTTCACCATCGGCTGGGCCTGGAAGAGCGACTACGGCAGCGCCGAAGATCCCGAGGAGTTCCGCGCGCTATTGGCCTACTCGCCCTACCACAACCTCCGCCCCGGCGTGCGCTACCCTTCCACGCTCATCACCACCGCCGATCACGACGACCGCGTGGTGCCCGCGCACAGTTTCAAGTTTGCCGCCCGGCTCCAGGAATATCATGCGGGACCGAACCCGGTGCTGATCCGGATCGAAACGAAGGCTGGCCATGGCGCTGGCAAGCCCACCAGCAAGCAGATCGAGGAACGGCTGGACGAACTGAGTTTCCTGCGCCGCGAGCTGGGCATGCGGTAAAAAGGATTCGGCCTGCCGGAGTTTGCGCTCCCCGCCAACGAACGAAATCGGGACGGTCAGCGCGCACGGGCGGGCATCCCGCTCCGCATTGGCAATCAGCCGTCGCAACCAGCCATTGCGCCGACCAGACTTGGGCAACCGGAAACGAAAACACCCGGAACCTTCGCAGGTCCCGGGTGTCAAAATGGTCAGCGGGCTTTACGGTCCCATGTAATCGCGACCGCCGGGAGGCACTTCGCCGGAGTTGGTCACGGAACCGGTGCCAATCGGGCCGGGAGGCAGCGGGTTGTAGGGCAGGCCGACGGACGGGGGACGAATTGGCGCGGTTTCCGCCGCGGCCGTGGTGGTGCTGGCGGCAGCCACCTGTTCCGCTTGGGCCGTAAGCTGCTTGGCGGAGTCGGGAGCCACGCGGGCCACGACGAGGTAAATGTCGCGGGCCTGACCCGGAACCACCTTGGCGACCGCCTCCGCGATGGCCACAGCCTGTCCGGGAGCAGCCGAGGCGGCCGCCGTGGAAATGGTCTTCGCGAGCTTGGGCTGGGCCGCCGCCGCCACCGCCGCCGCCGTGGGCGCGGCCTCGGGCGTCGTCTTGGCAATCTCGGAAACAACGGCCGGCAACGCCGTCGGTCGGAGGCTGGCCGCCGTGTTGACGACGGCGGAGGTCACGATCTCGCGTTCCTTGGCGTCCGCCGCGGCAACGAGGGAGGCCGCTTTGACGGGCATCTCCAACGCGGGCACGGAGGAGAGCTCCTGCTTGTAATTCACCTTGTCGGCGGCCTGGGTGGCGAGGGCCAGTCCGAGCGCGACCGCAATCAGAAGGGCGATTTTTTTCATGGCGATGCGAGCCTTTGGCTTTGTTTGAAGGCGAAACAGGTTTACCCCCGCCCTGCCACCCCGTCAATGCGCGTTTTGTGACGGTTTCACGCCGGGGCGCATCTCAGTTTATTGCAAGATGGAAGGCGCCAGGTGGTTTTCATGACCCCCGCTGACCCGGAACGATTCCGTTCCCTGCTGGGTGGAACGGGCCA
>JBKBTZ010000060.1:0-19856 GCA_046290825.1 Limisphaerales bacterium | reverse complement strand
GGCTCGCAGCAGGGCATCTTCCGCGTGCCCAAGTCGGAGTTGCACGCGGTGGCGGGGGACCCGCGGCGCGCGGTGACGCTCACGGCGTTCGGGCGTTACGACGGGCTGCCATCTCTGGAGTGTTCCAGCGGTTACCAGCCGGCCGCGTGGCGCACGCAGGATGGCCGCCTGCTTTTTTCCACGCTCAAGGGCGTGGTTTCGGTCGAGCCGGACGCCGTGGCCACGCAACGCCCGCCGCCACCGGTCGTCATTGAAAGCGTGGTGGTGGACGGCCAGCGACATGCGGTGGCAGGCGCGTCGTCATTCTGGCGCGGCAACGGGAAGCCCCCCGAACTGATCATCCCGCCCGGCCGCCGCCAATTGGAATTCCACTACGCGGGCGTCAGCCTGTTGTCGCCGGACCGTGTGCGGTTCCGCTACCGCCTCGCGGGCCTTGATCGGGACTGGATCGAGGCGGGGGGCCAGCGCACGGCGCTTTACAGCCTGTTGCGACCTGGCGATTACACTTTTGAAGTCGTGGCTGGCAGCGGGGACGGGGTCTGGACGCCGCGTCCGGCGAGCGTGGCGGTCCGTCTCAAACCGCACTTTTATGAGACCTGGTGGTTTGTCGCGCTGGTCAGCTTTGGCGTGCTGGGCCTGGTGGCGGCGGGCGTCCGGCATCGCTACGTCCGGCGCATGCGTAACGAACTGGAACGGGTCGAACGCCAGCGCGCCGTCGAACGCGACCGCACCCGCATCGCCAAGGACATCCACGACGATCTGGGCGCGGGGCTGACGCATATCGCCATGTTGAGCGAAATGACCCGGCCCACCGCGCCACCCGAAATTCAGCCGCAACTGGCCACCATCACCGAGGTCGCCCGCGAACTCACCAGCAACATGGACGAGATCGTCTGGGCCGTGAACCCGGAGAACGACACCCTCGACGGGCTGGCCACTTACGTCTCGAAGTTTGCGCAGGATTACCTCCGTGCTGCGGGCATTCGCTGCCGGCTCGAGGTGCCCGCGCAGTTGCCGGCGGTCCCGCTGGCGGCGGAGGTCCGGCACAACCTGTTCCTCGCCCTGCGTGAGGCGTTGCATAACGTCGTCCAGCACGCCCACGCCACCGAGGTGGAACTGCAACTGCTCGTCCGCCCGCGCGACTTCCAGATCGTCCTCGCCGACAACGGGCGCGGCCTGGGCGCGGGCGATTCCGGCCCCCGACCGGGCCGCGTGGCCACCGGGCATGGACTGGCCAACCTGCAAAAACGCCTTGAAGCGGCGGGCGGACGCTGCGTTTTTGAGGGCCGCCCGGGCGGTGGCACCCGCGTGGTGATGACCGTGCCGCTGCCCGCGCCCCATTGAATTTCATGAGCGCTCCCGAAACTTCCAAAAAGCAGGCCCCCGCCGAAAAGGCGTCCCGCCGCGCTGCTGCGCCCATCCGCGTGGCGATTGTCGAGGACAATGTCCGTTTCCGCGGCGGCCTCGAGCGGCTCATCCGCACCGCCCCCGGTTTCGAGTGCGTCTCGGTGCAGGGCAGCGCGGAGGCGGCCCTTGCCGAAATCCCCGCGACGCACCCCGACGTGGTGCTCATGGACATCAACCTGCCCGGCATGAACGGCGTGGAATGTGTCCGCCTCTTGAAACCGCAGATCGGCGAGGGTCAGATCATGATGCTCACGGTGTATGAAAACACCGAGCTGATCTTCCAGGCCTTGTCCGCCGGCGCGACGGGCTATTTGCTCAAGCAGACGCCGCCCGCCGACCTCCTGGCCGCGGTGCGCGAGGTGCGGGACGGCGGTTCCCCCATGTCGAGCCACATCGCCCGCAAGGTGGTGGCCTCCTTCCAGCAACCGCCCAGCACCGCCGCCGCCGAACTGGCCACCCTCAGCGCCCGTGAACAGGAGGTGCTCGACTACCTCGTGCGCGGCTTCCTCTACAAGGAAATCGCCGATGCGATGGGCATCAGCTACGACACTGTGCATTCCCACCTGCGGAAGATTTACGAGAAACTGCATGTCCGCTCCCGCACCGAGGCGGTCGCCAAACGTTTGGGGCACAGCGCCAGTCCGGGGGGCACGGCCTGACCGGCTGTCGAAATACCGGTTGTAACATTTTGTAGAAAGGCCGTTTGCGCGGATTTTGGACAGGGGCTGCTTGCCAATTCCGCCGGTTTGCCGTCAACTCTCCGCCGTTGCCTATGAGGCTCCTGCTCCCACTGACGGTTCTTCTCTTGGCGCTCCTGTTCTACCCGTCACCGCTGCGTGCCGCTGCGGTGGAAATCAATTTGGAATACGTCGCCAAACGCGCCGAGGAACGTGCCCGGAAGCCGTTCCGCTCCCCCAAGGCCGACCTGCCGGAGGTGCTGCGGCAGGACCAGCTTGATTACGACAAGTATCGCGAAATTCGTTTCCGCCGGGACCGCGCGTTGTGGGCGAGTGAGCGGTTGCCGTTTCTGGTCGAGTTCTTTCACCCCGGCTACCTCTACCAGGAGCCGGTTCGGATCAATGAATTCACCCTCACCCATGCCCAACCGATCCGGTTCGTGCAGGAGTTTTTCGATTACGGCACGACGCGCCTCGAACGCCGCGTGCCGGCCAATACCGGTTACGCCGGCTTCCGGCTGCTCTACGAACTAAACCGCCCGGAACAGATGGACGAACTGGGCGCGTTCCTCGGAGCCAGCTATTTCCGGTTGCTGGGCAAGGGCCAGCGTTACGGCCAGTCCGCGCGTGGCCTCGCGATTGACTGCGGGGAGACGGACCGCCCCGAGGAGTTCCCCATTTTCACGGATTGGTGGCTCGGCAAGCCGCACAAGGACGACGACCGCCTCCGCCTTTACGCGATCCTCGACAGCGTGAGCGCGGCGGGCGCGTTCGGCTTCGTCATCCAGCCCGGCGAAACGACCATCGCGGACGTGGACGCGGTGATTTTTCTGCGGAACGAAGCCGAAGTGCTGGCCGCCGATCCCAAACGGAAACCGCTCAAGACGCTCGGCCTGGCGCCGCTGACCAGCATGTTTTGGTTCGGCGAGAACTCCGAGCGGAAGTTCGACGACTACCGGCCCGAGGTTCACGACAGCGACGGCCTGCTCATTCGCATGGACAACGGCGAGGTGCTGTGGCGTCCGCTCAACAACGCCAGCGTGATGCGCCACCAATCGTTTGCCACCAAGGGCGTGCGCGGCTACGGCCTGCTGCAGCGCGACCGCAACTTCCAGAACTACCAGGACATCTTCAACCACTACCACCTCGTGCCCAGCGTCTGGATCGAGCCGCGCGGCCACTGGGGCGAGGGCGACATTCACCTGCTCGAACTCAGCACCGTTTACGAGGGCCTCGACAACATCGTCGCCTTCTTCGATCCGAAGCGGAAACCCGCCCCGCTCGAGCCGTTCCGCTTCAGCTACACCATGTTCTGGACCCGCGAGACCGACCGCCGCCTCTCCGAGAACATCGTCACCGGCACGCGCATCGGCGCGGACGGGCGCGACCGCTCCAAGCGCGAGATCTGCATTGATTTCAAAGGCCCGAAGCTCGACACGTTCACCGAAACCGACCCGCCGCAGCCCGTTGCCAGTTGCAGTCCCAACGGTTCCATCATCGAGAATCTGATCTTCCGGAACCCCTTCGACGGCTCCTGGCGCGTCGTGCTCAAGCTCCAGCCCAACGCCGGCAACACCGAGCCCATTGACCTCCGCTGCACGCTCAAGAAAGGCGACGAAGTCGTTAGCGAAACGTGGACCTATCTCTGGAGTCCGCCCTGAGCGGGCGGCAAACCAAACCCGAAAGCTTTGTGTCAATAGTGAGGACTGACACCTTTATGACACCTTTAAGGACTGACACCTTTATAGTGAGGACTGACACCTTTACGGGAAAAACTCGCGGAAGCGACCGCCGTGCCCCGCCTCAGGCAATTCTATGCCGCTTTATGACTTTTTGTTTTCTACACCAATGCTCCCGATGGCATTCAACTTTACCGGGTCTTCACGGTCGGGAGCAATCTGCCGGGCTGGGTGGTCGTAAAGGGAACCGTGGAAATCGTGGGAGACAGCTATCGGCAGGCTGCTGCCGGTCACCAGTCGCTGGATTTGAACGGCACCTTTGAAGATGTCGGCACCATCTATCAGGACGTGCCCACCCAGGCCGGGTAGAAATATCGGGTCCGTAGTGCGTTTCTGGTGTTGCCCTGCCCGCGTTTCTGATTTCCGGGAACGATCCGGATTTCTGCGCTTTCTCAGCCAGCCGGAACGCCCTATGTTTCGCGCGCGCAAGCAATCGACCCAATCAAATCCATGTCGCTTCTTCATAAAATCGATCAGGTGCCGGCTTTTCACCATGTGGTCCGATGGTTGCGGTTGCGCCAAATGGCGGGCTGGCTTCTGCGCGCGTTTCCCCGGACACGCGTCCTGCCTGCCTCCGGCGCACGCTATCGTTGCCGCTATCTCGAATCCCTCTTACTGGCCGACGAAATCTTTAACCGCAACGTCTATCTCCACGCCATTGACCGCGACAAGGTCAAGACCTTTGCCGACCTGGGCAGCAACGTCGGATACTTCAGTGTGCTGCTGACCGAATTGACGCAACGCCGGGATCTGGCCGGGCTGATGATTGACGCCAACCCGGAAATGGTGGCTGAAGCCCAATGGCATGTCGCCGAGAACAAGCTGACACGCGTGGTGCCCAAGCTCGGCCTCGCCGGCTCCAAGAGCGCCGGGGAAACGGTGGATTTCTTCCTCCTGCCCTCGAATCTCGGCTCCTCGCAGTTTGCGGTGTATGAACCCGGCAAGCCACCGAAAGGCGAATGGAAGAAGATTCAAGTGCCCCGGATTGATGTTGAAGCGGCTTGGCTGGAGCATTGCGGCGACGTTCGCTGCAACATCTTGAAAATGGATATCGAGGGCTCGGAGAAGGACTTCCTGCAAACCGACCGGAAGTTCTTGCAGCGCGTGGATGCCATCATCCTGGAATGGCACAAGTGGATCGTGTCAAAAGAGGTTGTGGACGCTCAACTTGCTGAACAAGGGTTTGAACTGGTCGAAGTGATGGAAGAACTCGAACAGACTGGCATTGCGTGGTATCGCCGGAAGGGATGATGTCGCAGCCCGCCCCGTCGGCCCGTCCGAGCTATGTTTGAAACGCAAACCGAGATACGGAGTGAAGCGGCATCACCGTGGATTCCATGCGTGACTTTGGGGTGGGCGTGTGGAATTTTCCCGCCCCTATGAAACACCTGCTGTTAATCGGCGCATTGAGTCTGTGTAAAGGGGTCAGTCCTCATAAAGGGGTCTAAAGGGGTCAGTCCTCACTATTGACACATAAAGGGGTCAGTCCTCACTATTGACACAGTATTTAAGGGGCGCTAAACCGGAACCATGCAGTAGAATTTGATTTTTTCCATGGATTCAGCCGGTGAAGACCGGACGATTTTCTACTGCATTGCAGTTGGGTATGGGACTCAGAATCTTCTCCCATAAGCGCCGCCACCAGTCCCGTTCCCGCGGCGGCACGGCCAGCTTGACCGTTGTCTTGCCGCCGGGATGACTGAGCACACCGGCGGTCACGAACAGCCAGAACCGCAAACTCGCAATGGTCACTTTCCGCTGCCAGCCCAAGTGTCGCTGGAACAACACCGTCAGGTTGTAAGTCAGCGTCGCCAGGCTCAAGGCCGCCTCGCTCGCCCAAAAACTTGCCAGACACAGCGTTGGCAGCGCGAACCCTTCATGCAGTTCGCGGATCACGTTTTCGCAGTCGGCCCGGCCGTTGTAGTAGCGCCACACCCAGAGCGGCGGATGCGTCGCCCGGGGCAGGCTCGTGACCAACGCTTGAAACCGATACCCCGGCACGTCCAGCAAACGCTTGCCGTAAAGGGGTCAGTCCTCACTATTGACACACAATTTACGGGGCGTTAAGAGGGTCAACCATGCCCCGCGCGTTGCGCATCCAATATCCCGGCGCGATTTACCACCTCATGAATCGCGGCGACCGCCGGGAGGCCATCTTTCGCGACGACCTCGACCACCAGCGGTTTCTCGCCACGCTCGGCGAGGTGTGCGCCAAGACCGGCTGGCAGGTGCATGCCTTCTGCCTCATGCCCAATCACTTTCATCTCGTGGTGGAGACGCCCGCCGCCAATCTTGTGGCGGGCATGAAATGGTTTCTGGGCACCTACACCGCACGGTTCAATCGCCGGCATAAGTTGTTCGGACACCTGTTCAGCGGGCGTTACAAGGCGCTCATCGTGGACGGCAGTGGCAACGGTTACCTGCGCACCGTTTGTGATTATGTGCATCTGAATCCCGCGCGGGCAAAATTGTTGCCGCCGGAACGGAAGCTTTCTGCTTTCCCCTGGAGCAGTTGGCCGGGGTATCTGAAGCCGGCGGAACGTCCGCACTGGCTGCGGGTGGACCGCTTGCTGGGCGAGCACGGCATCCCGCAGGACAGCGCCGCTGGCCGGGAGGAATTGGAGCGGCGGGTGGGGTCGCGGCGGGCGCAAGTGGAAGGCGAGGAGTTCAAGGCCATTCGCCGCGGGTGGTGCCTGGGGGATGAGCGGTTCCGGCAGGAGCTGCTGGACGGCGCGCACGCGGCGGCCACGGAGAATCATCATGCGCAATTCCGGCAGGAGACGGCGGAACAGAAGGCCCGGCGCATTGTGAGCGAGGAACTGGACAAGCTGGGCTGGGCGACCACAGAGTTACCGCGCCGGGCGAAAGGCGATGCCGACAAAATCCGGATTGCCCGGCGGCTGCGGACCGAGACTGCGGTGACGTTGAAATGGATTGCGGCAGAATTACACATGGGTGCGTGGACGCATGTGAGCAATCTGTTGGCGAATGTGAAACGATCTCAATCCACCGACCAAACGGAACTTAACCTGTGTCAATAGTGAGGACTGACCCCTTTGCGTTGGGCTGGACCGATTCAGCGGGCCGACTGGCGGGCCGTCCGCTGGAGGAATGGAACGCCGCCTACGCCAAGGTGGAGAGCTATTTCAACGCACTGCGCGTCGGCAACAAGGTGCTGCTGGGGCAACTGGTGGCGCTGGTCATCGAACGGGCCATGCGCCGCGCCCGGCAGGAGCCGGAGCGGTCCGCCTCCGAACTCGCCGCCGAGGAAATGGACCATGTCGTCACCGAATGGTTCGCCGAGGTGCTGCAGGAGCCGCCCACCAATCGCGATCAGATGCTCTCAACGCGCGGGCGGCTCGCGTTGCTGCTGGCGGACATGCCGGGCAAGTGGCAGGACCAGTTTCTCCGCCCCGGGCCTTGGCCGGCGGAGTTTGTGCAGGCCATGCGCGAGGCGTATCTCCGCGCCGGGCCGGACTTTCAGCTTTCGCAGATGACGCCCCGCCCGCTGGACCTTGGCCCCATCGCCACGCTGACCAGCATCGCCCGGGTGCGCTACTCGAAGATGATCGGCATCTGGCTGCTGTTCGCCGCGCTGCTCGTGGTGCTGTTCATCCTTACGCACCAATGACCCGGCCGCGGAATGACGAAGGACGAAGCCCTCATGACGAAGGACACCCCAGTGACGAAGGCCGGCCGGAGCGCGTCGAGGTTCGGGCTTGCCGCCTGCGGCGCGCAAAGGACGGCTTGCCCCGCCTTTGCCCTTCGTCATTCGCGCTTCGTCATTCCTTCGCCATTACGGATTAGTCATTCGTCATTTTCCGTCGGAGGCCCAATCCGGTGACCACGCCCGCTGCGCCATCCCAGCCCGTCCTCGTCAACCTCCCCGTGCTCCGGCGCGGCGTGCGCATCTTCCTGTTCTTCTCCTGTGCGGTGCTGCTGACCGGCGTGGTGTCGCTCATGTTCGCCGACCTGCTCTGGCGCACCGGCTGGTCGGCTTCGCGCACCGTCCTGCTGGTGCTGTTCATCATTTTGTTCCTGCTGGTCGCCATCGGTTGCGTGCATGGCGTGTTCGGATTTCTGCTGCGGCGGTTCGGGGATCCGGCGCGCATCACGGGTTTCGCGGACTATGCCCGGCAATCCATTGCGGGGACCAGCACCGCCATCATCGTGCCCATTTACAACGAGGAGGTGGCCCGGGTGTATGAAGGCGTCCGCGCCACCTACGAATCCCTCCGCGCCACCGGCCAGCTCGAGCGGTTTGATTTCTTCATCCTCAGCGATTCAACCGATCCCGACAAATGGGTCGAGGAGGAGCGCCGCTGGCATGCCCTGGTCCGCGATCTCGGCGCGTTGGGCCGCATCTTCTACCGGCGGCGGTTCAACAACGAGGGCAAGAAAAGCGGCAATGTGCGCGACTTCCTCAACACCTGGGGACGGCGTTACCGCTACTTCATCTGTTTCGACGCCGACAGCCTGATGCGCGGCGAGACGATCGTGCGGCTGGTGCAGATGATGGAGGCCAATCCGCAGGTGGGCCTGATCCAGACGGTGCCCGCGCTGGTGAACGCGGAGTCGCTCTTTGGGCGCATCCAGCAGTTCGCCAACCGCCTCTACGCGCCGCTGTTCATCACCGGGCTGAACTTCTGGGCGCTCAGCATCGGCAATTACTGGGGCCACAACGCCATCATCCGCACCGAGCCGTTCATGCAGTTCTGCGACCTGCCGCAACTGCCGGGCCGCAAGCCCTTCGGCGGGCAGATTCTCAGCCACGATTTCGTCGAGGCGGCGCTGCTGTTGAAGGAGAACTGGCGCGTGTGGTTCGCCTACGACCTCGAGGGCAGCTACGAGGAGGGGCCGCAGGGATTGATCGAAAATGCGCAGCGCGACCGCCGCTGGTGCCAGGGCAACCTGCAACACGCCATGCTGCTTTTCGCCAAGGGCCTGCGCGGCGTGAGTCGGATTCATCTGTTGCTCGGGATTTTCGGCTACCTGAGCAGCCCGTTGTGGCTGACGTTCATGGTGACCTACTGCTGGATCCGCTGGTCGCACAAGTGGTCCGAGTTGTCGGACATCACGGTGGGCGCGTTCACCCCCTGGCTCGGGGGCCTGAGCGCGACGGCGCATGGGTTCCTCATCTTTCTGATCTGCATGGGCGCGTTGTTCCTGCCCAAGGTGCTGGCCATCGTGGACCTTGCCCTGGACACCCGTCGGCGCCGGGCGTTCGGCGGCGTCGCCAAGGTCACGGCGAGCGCGGTGGGAGAGACGGTGTTTTCGGCGCTGCACGCGCCGTTGCAGATGCTCTGGCACACGCAATTCGTCATTACCATCCTTCTCGGCATGGGGGTGAACTGGGGCGCGCAGAACCGCGGGCCGGACGGCACGGGCTGGGGACAGGCGTTGCGCTGTCACTGGTGGCACACGGTGGTCGGGGCAGGGTGGGGCGCGCTGGTGTGGTGGGTGGACCCGGTGGTGTTTGGCTGGTTTGTGCCGGTGCTGGTAGGGCTGCTGCTGGCGGTGCCGTTGAGCGTGTGGACGAACCGGAGCGAACTGGGGCGTCGGGCCGGTGATCTCGGACTGTTTCTCACGCCGGAGGAAACGCATCCGCCCGAGGAAATCGCCAGCTTGCGCGAGCGGATGTGGAAACTCCAGGCCGAGGGGGCACTCGCCCCGCGGCCCCGGGATTCTGGCCTTGCCGATGCCGTGCTGGATCCCTACGTCAACGCCATTCATGTGTCGCTGCTGCGGGAAAAGCGTCTGAATCCCGCCTACGCCGAAGCCATGGCCCGTCTCGCCGCGCAACCCGGTGATCCGCAGGCGCTCGCGGAGAAACTGCTGGCGCAAGGACCGGCGGCGTTGTCGGCGGGGGAGAAGTTGCGGTTGTTGTCCGACCCGGCGGTCATGTCGTGGCTGCATCGCCAGGCGTGGTTGCGTCCGGCGCACACGCTGGCGCTGTGGTGGCAGAAGGCCATCCGGCGTTACGCGCGCTGATTTTCCTGTCCGCTGCAACGCAAGCTTGGCGGACGTCGGTCTTGCCGTTATTTCTCCCGCGTCATGCGCAAAATCTCCTGGCTCATCCTCGGCTTGGCCGCATGGCTGGTGCTGCCGGTGACCGCGGTGGAAACCCAAACCGCCGGTCAGCCGCCCCTGACCTTGCCGGCGGTGTTCTCCGACAACATGGTCCTGCAACGCGGCCGTCCGCTGCCGGTCTGGGGCTGGGGGGCCGACGGCGAAACCGTGCGCGTCACCTTCCGGGGCCGGACCCGCACCGCCGTGATTCGTAACCAGCGCTGGCAGGTCACATTTCCGGCGCAGAAGACCGGCGCTCCGGCGGATTTCACCGTCCGTGCGGGGAGCCAGACCGTGCGCTACACCAACGTGGTGGTGGGCGAGGTATGGGTGTGCAGCGGGCAGTCGAACATGGAGTGGCCGATGGAGCGCAGCCATGAACCGGCTGCAGATATTGCCGCCGCGCTGGATTCCGGCATCCGCCTGTTTCTCGTGCCGAAGAACCGCCAGCCGGGACCGACCACGGTGGTGACATCGTCTTGGCAGGTGTGCTCGCCGGACAGCGTGCGCAAATTCTCCGCCGTGGCGTATTACTTCGCCCGTTCGTTGCGGGAAACGCGCGACGTGCCGGTGGGCTTGATCGGCACGTATTGGGGCGGCTCGCCCGCCGAAGCGTGGATGAGCCGCGAGGCCCTCGAGATCAACCCGCGTTACCAACGCGAGATTCTCGCCGGCCACCCGGCAGCGCTCGACCAGTGGCGCGAGGCGCTCTGGAAGTTCCGCGCCGAACAGGCGGCGGCCCGGGCCGAAGGCCGGGAGTTCAACCGCCAGGCCCCGCGTCAGCCGTGGTCTCCCAGCGAACTTTACAATGGCATGATTGAGCCGCTGGTTCCCTACGCCATCGCCGGGGCCATCTGGTATCAGGGTGAGGCCAACGCGGGCCGCGCCGAACAGTATCGGACGCTGTTCCCTGACCTCATTCGCGATTGGCGGCATCAGTGGGGGCAGGGCGATTTCCCGTTCCTCTGCGTCCAACTCGCGCCGTGGGACCGCAACAAGAAGCGCCCGCTGGAGGAAATCACCGCCGCGCCCGGCGAGAGCGACTGGGCGGAACTGCGCGAGGCGCAATGGCTCGCCACACGCGTCCTCCCCGCGGTTGGCCTGGCCGTCATCACCGATATGGGCGACAAGGACGACATCCACCCGACGAAGAAGCAGCCGGTCGGCGAGCGCCTTGCCCTCGCCGCGCGCGCCATTGCCTACAAGGAAAAAATCGTTCACAGCGGACCGACGCTGCGGGCCAGCCGGGTGGTGGACAGCGCGATCGAACTGGAGTTCGATAACGTCGGGCGGGGACTGGAGGCGCGGGGCGGCGAGTTGACGGGATTTGCCATCTGCGGGCCGGACCGGCGGTTTGTCTGGGCCGACGCGCGCATCGTGGGGAAAGATCGGGTGCGGGTCAGCAGCCCACACGTGCCCGCGCCGGTGGCGGTGCGCTACGGCTGGGCCGACTTTCCGGTGGTGAACCTCTGGAACCGCGATGGCCTGCCCGCCTCGCCGTTCCGCACGGATGACTTCCCGCTGACCACCGCGCCGAAGGAGTGAGGCGGAGCGGAGCGCTAGTCCACCACGTCCAATTCTCGCTCCGGACGCGAGAGGCCGCGCGGCTTGACCTCGTGCGGCTGGTTGGGGCGGAGCATCCGCTTCTGGCGGTCGCGTTCGCCGGCGCCGCGCACGATGTGGATGGGTTCCTCGCTGTTGATGTCGAGGCCGGTCACATACATGGCGGCCGCGCCGGTCATGGGCAACGGGATGAAGTCCTGCACCTGCTGGAGGTTCCACCGTTCCTTCTTCAGGAACTGTTCCACCGCGCCCATCTCTTTTTCCGAACAGCCCGGGAAGCTGGAGATGAAATACGGCACCAGATACTGCTCCTTGCCCGCCTCGGCGCTGAGTTGGAAGAACTTCTCCATGAACGCCGGGAAATCGCCCGCCGGCTTGCGCATCTTGCGCAGCACTTCGGGGTGCATGTGTTCCGGGGCCACCTTCATGTGGCCGCTCACATGGTTTTGCACAAGTTCCTTGAGGTAGGTCGGCGTCTTTAGCGCCACGTCCATGCGGATGCCGGATTGCACGAAGACATGTTTCACGCCGGGCTGCGTCCGGGCACCGCGGAGCAGGTCCAGTTGCTTCTGCTCATCCACCTTGAACACGGGACAGATCGTCGGCCACAGGCAGCTTGGGCGGTGGCATTTTTTGCACTCCTCGGCGTGGCCGTTCTGCGCGGCGTAAAGGTTGGCCGTGGGACCGCCGAGGTCGGAAACGGTGCCGCGAAACGTCTCGGCCTCCGCCAGCTTGCGGATCTCCTTCAACACCGAATCCACGCTCCGGCTCGACAAAAATTTCCCCTGATGAAAGCCCAGCCCGCAGAAGGTGCAGCCCCCGGCGCAGCCGCGGGAAACGATGACGGAATCCTTGATGGTGGCGAAGCCGGGCACCGGCTCCGTGTAGCTCCAGTGCGGGGCCCGCGCAAAGGGCAGTTCATACAACGCATCCAGGTCCGGGCCATCGAGCGGGAAGGCCGGCGGCTCCATGAGCACCGCGCGTTGCCCGTGCATCTGCACCATCCGTTTGCCGCAATGGGGCGTCATCTGCGCCTCGACCACTTTGGTCAGCCGCATGAGATGCCGCTTGTCCGCTTGCAAATCCTCCCACGAGGGCAGCATCAGGCAGTCGCTGAAATCCGCCGCCGCCGTCGCCTTCGCGCCGAGAAAGAGCGCCGTGCCGCGAATGCCGCTCAGGTCCTTGTTTCCCGCCCGGAGTCGTTTGGTGATTTCGCGGGCGGCAAATTCGCCCATGCCATAGACCAGAATGTCCGGCTTCGCGTCGGCCATGATGGACGGGCGCAGCTTGTCCTCCCAGTAATCGTAGTGCGCCACCCGCCGCATGCTGGCTTCCATGCCGCCCATGACCACCGGCACGCCGGGGAACGCGCGCCGTGCCATCTGCGTATAAACCACCGCCGCGTGATTTGGCCGTTTCCCGGGCACGCCGCCCGCGCTGTAAACGTCCTCCTTCCGCTTGTGCCGGGCCGCCGTGTAGTTCGACAGCATGGAATCCAGATTTCCCGCCGTCACGCCGACAAACAACCGGGGCGCGCCCATTCCGGTGATGGATTCAATCTTCGTCCAGTCTGGCTGAGCAATGATGCCCACGCGCAGCCCCTCCGCCTCCAACACGCGCCCAATCATCGCCGCGCCAAACGACGGATGGTCCACGTAGGCGTCGCCGGTGATGATCAGGACATCCAGTTCCGCCCAGCCGCGCGCGTCCATCTCGGCCCGGGTCGTGGGCAGGAAGGCGGTCAGGTCGGGTTTCGCGGCACTCGGTTTGGCGGCCATATTAACGCCGGAATCATGCGCCATCAGCGCACCTGAAGCAAACGGCGAGTGCGCAAGATGACGAAACCGATGACCGCCCGGTGTCGCGGCTAATCAAACTTCGGAGCCACGTAGGGCAAACCGTGCGCCTCGGCGACCGCCGGGTGAGTGACGTGGCCGCCCATCACGTTGATGCCGCCGATCAGGGCGGGTTGGCGGTGGCACGCCTCCGCCAACCCGAGGTCGGCGAGTTGTTCGAGGTAGCGGAAGGTCGCGTTGGTCAGCGCCTGCGTGGCGGTGCGCGCGTAAGCCCCGGGCATGTTGGCCACGCAGTAATGGGTGACGCCCTCCTCGACAAAAACCGGATTCTCATGCGTGGTGGGCCGCGAGGTCTCGGCGCAGCCGCCCTGGTCAATCGCGATGTCCACCAGCACGCTCCCGGGCCGCATCAGTTTGAGCATGTCGCGCCGGATGAGTTTGGGGGCTTTCGCGCCCGGCACCAGCACGGCGCCGATGAGCAGGTCGGTCGTGGGCAGGAGTTCCAGCAGGCGGGATTCGTCGGAATAGAGGGTGTGCGCGGTGTGGAGGGTGATGTCGAGATAACGCATCCGTTCGATGTCCACTTCCAGAATGGTCACGTCCGCCCCGAGGCCGGTGGCCATGCGGGCGGCGTTGATGCCGGCGGAACCGCCGCCGAGGACGAGCACGCGCCCGGCCATCACGCCCGGCACGCCCCCCAGCAATGTCCCGCTGCCGCCGTAATGCTTGGCCAGGTAGAACCCCCCGACCAGCACGCTCATGCGCCCCGCAATTTCGCTCATCGGTTCGAGCAACGGCAGGCGGCGGTTCACTTCAATCGTCTCGTAGGCGATGCCCGTGACGCCCGAGGCGGCGAGGGATTCGGTCAGCGCCTTGTCCGCCGCGAGGTGCAGGTAGGTGAACAGCAACTGTCCCGGGCGGAACATCGCGACCTCGACGGGCTGCGGTTCCTTGACCTTCACGATGAGGTCGGCGCGGGCGAAAATCTCGGCGGGCGTGTCCACCAACGTCGCCCCGGCGCGGGCGTATTCTTCATCGTTGAATCCGCTGCCCACGCCGGCCCCGCGTTGCACGAGGACCTGGTGGCCCCGCTTGGTCAGTTGGTAGGCCGCGGACGGCAGCAACGCGACGCGATGCTCCTGTTTTTTAATTTCCTTGGGAACGCCGATGATCATGGGAGTGGAGAGATTGAATGCCGAGTGACGGGCGGATTGAAGGCCGTGAACGGCAGGCAGGCAAGCGGCAAAACCGTCCCGCGGCCGGCTCATTCCCCCCGATACACGCAGCGGGCGGTGCAGGTCTCGGCCACGACCACTTCTTTGAGCAGCGGCAGCTTGGGTTTCAACCGACGCCAGATCCACGCCGCCAGCAGCTCGCTGGTGGGGTTTTCGAGGCCGGGAATTTCGTTCAGGTAACGATGGTCCAGCCGCCGCCACAAGGGCTTGAACGCGGCGCTGATGTCGGCGTAGTCCATCACCCAGCCGAGCTTCGGGTCCACCGCGCCGGCGACGACGATCTCGACCTGGAAGCTGTGGCCGTGCAGGCGACGGCATTTGTGGCCGCGCGGCAGTTTGGGCAGCAGATGCGCGGCCTCGAATTGGAAGGTTTTGCGGAGTTCTTGTTGCATGAAAACGAAAGGGGTGCAGCGAGGTTCAGATTTCCAGGTCCGTCCACGTAACGAGGTCGGCCAGCGTGGGGCGGCCATCATGACGCCAGCCCAGCGGCGGTTCCTGCATCCGGCCCAGCGGGCAGACGCGCGTCGCGCCCCAACGGGCCAGCGTGGCGGCCACCTCGCCCAGCGTGTGTTCCGGCACCGCCACGCCCACCGTGGACACCTGGCGGCGCACCGGGTCGGCGGCCGCCAGCGCGTCAGCCAGCGCGGCCACGGGCTTTACATAGATGAACCGGTTGAGGCATGACGCTTGGAACCGCGGGTCCTCCTCGAACACCACGGTCCACGCGGTCGAACCTTCGCTGCACCATTGGCGCGTCGCCGGGGAATGGGCTGCCCGCACTTCGTAAAGCCCGCGCCGCGCCGCGATATGCGCCGCCGTTTCGGCGGGCAGCGGGCCGCGCGGTTCCTGTTGTTCGCGGGCGGCCAGTTCGGCGGCCAGTTGTTCGGCAAATTGTTCCGCGTGCGCCGCGCCGCCCTGTTCCACGTAGATGACGTGCGGCGACAGGCAGCCCAACTGGTCCCACGCGATCACATCTTCGGCGGCCCGTGCGACGAGGCGGGGCACGTTGAATGCGGTCAACACCTCCGCGGCGATGAAGGCAAAACTCACCCGGTGGCCGTAGCCGAGGAACCGCGTCCGGCCCGGCAGGCGGCCGCGGATGTCCGCCAGCGTTTCCTCCGAACCCGTGGCCGTGACCACGTCGGCCTCGGCGAATAGAGCGGCTTCAACCGGTTTGCTGCCGCCCGGCCAGACGGCGACCTCGAGGCACGCGCCCAGTTTGGGGTCCAGTTCGTAGAGCGAGTGGGCAAAGAGACGTGGCACCCACGCGCCGCCGGTCGCGCATTTCAGGAATTGCGCCGAGCGCAGCAGGATGCCCAGCACCAGGCTGTGAAGGGCAGGGGAGGGGAGGTTGCCCGCCGCAACGTGGGCAATGAGTTCCGGGCCAAGCGCAAGGCCCATGCGCGCCTGCCGCTGTTCCTGCGCGTCGGCGCAGAAGCCGTCCAGCCGCGCGGCATGACCCAGTTCAGCCGTGACCAGCGCGCCGAGCTTTTCCGCGGTCAGTTCGCGGAAAAAAGCATCCAAGCCACGCGCCAGGGTGGCGGACGAAAACCCGGTCTCCGACGGGGCGCGTTCCAGCGCGAGGCGACGAAACGGATCTTCGGGGCGCAGCCAGCTTGCGCCGACCGCGGCGAGAACGGTGATCAATTGCGCGGTGGTCCGACGGGCCAGGTATTGCTCGCGGTTGCGCTTGAGCGTCTGACACGCCTCGGCCACCAGCTCGGGCGTGAGCGTGGCCTCGGGCGGCAGGTCGGCGAGAAAGTAGTTGGGCAGGTTCACGGCAATGGCAGTGGAGGTTCGCTCCGCTCGGCAGCCAGCAGGGAGCACCCGCGCGGTTCGGCGTGGCGGGCGCGGCCCAGCAGTTCAAAACCGTCCCCGCGTCGCACGGCGAGGTCTTCGGTTTGAACGGCGGCCACGGAATAAACATTGGCCAGATCCAGCACCCGGACCAGTCCCGTTTCGCCGTCGTTTGCTTCGCGCCCGGTTTCCGGCGAGACGATGGTGGCGCGGCACCAGGGTGGGAAGTGGAAGTGACGGGCGATGGGTGCCGGTTGAGGCGACGGGCTGGTGCGGTCTGCCACGCGGTCATAGGCCTGCGAACTCAATTCGCACATGCCGTATTCGCATACGATGTGCGACGCGGGGATGCCGAGTGTCTCGGTGACGAGCGCGTGAAGTTCCGCCCTGGGCAGTTCGCGCGTGCGGCCTTTGTAACCCCCGGTTTCCATCACCACGGAGCCGGGCGGCAGGGTGAGCCGGATGCGTTCTGCTGCCATCGCATCGAGAAGCTGGATGAAATTGAACGCGGTGCCCGGCACAAAGACCGGTTCACCGGCGGCGATGGCGGCCTGCAATTCCGTCACCGTCTGCGCCATGTTCACGGTCCACGCGCCGGTGGCATCCAGTTCCCCCGCGAACCCGTTGCGCCGTGCTCCCGCCCGCTGGCGGGCGGTTTCCAACATGTGAACCAGCGAGGAATGAGGCGCGAGTGCCGGACCGGGCGTCAGGGCCAGCCAGCGCCAATCCCGGCCCGCGAAGCCCGCGAGCAGATGCCGCGCGAACCACGGCCACAGCGCGGCCTCATACACCGCGAGCGAGTCGGGGCCATGAAAGTGCCGCGCGGGTGCCTGCCCGGTCGTGCCGCTGGAATGAAACACCCGGGTCCGGCCCTCCGGCGCGAGGCAGGACAATTCCAGCTCCTTGAACGCGGCGGTGGGCACGGCAGGAATCTCGCGCCAGTCGCGGACTTGTTCCGGCGTTCGGTGGCGCGCCTCGCACAGGCGGCGGTAGGCGGAATTGGCGGCGAATTGCCGCGCGAACAGTTCCAGCGCCAGGGCGTTGAAGTCCGCTTCAGGCAGTGCTGACTCAGGAGACGCAGCCCAAACGGCAAACTGGTCGCGCAATCGCGCGGCAAAGGTCGGCAGATTGGAGGTCATGCGGTTTTGGTTTGGGCTGGTTTTCCGCCACAGCCGGAAAGTCTTTTACGGCGGAGGGGCCGGTGAGGCAAGCGCCGGGTGGATTGGATCGGGGCTGGGGTTCTTGGAATCTCAGTTGGGTCGCGTGAAGGCTCCCTCGCGCTGCTGCGCGTTTTAAGGTTGCCGGCTCACCAGCATCAGGCGCACGGGCCGTTCTCCCGAATGCTTGGTGGAGACCTCGCCTCCATGGTTCGCCCCCCCGCCGTGCTCTGGCTCCCAACTGATAGTTTGCAGACACTATCATTGAAAGGGGGCGCGAAAACTTCCGCTTTACTGCCCCCGGGGGGCGCATAGCATCCCGCAAAATTGAACCGCGATTCATCCCGCATGGACCTGCATCATCCCATCACCCGCGAATTCCCCAACCACCTCGACACCATCAAGCGTCTGCGCAGCACTGACGAACATTTCCGCAAGGCCTTCAAGGAATATCACCGCATTGACGACGCGATTTATCGCATCGAGGAGGACATTGATTTCGCGACCGACCAGGAGATCGAGGAACTCAAAATGGAGCGGGCGCGGTTGAAGGACTGGCTCTACCACGCCATCCTCAAAGCCGCTCCGAAGGCCCAGCCCACGCACGTTCCGGGTGACAACCTGCACCATCCCATCATCGAGGAGCTGCCCAAATACGCCGGGGTTATCAAGCACCTCAAGGGAACCGACCACAAGTTCCGCAAGGCCTACGACGAGTATCACCATCTCGACGACGAAATTTTCCGCATCGAGGAGGGAATCGAAACGGCTTCCGACCAGGAACTTGAGGAAATGAAGCTGCGCCGCGCCCGGCTCAAAGACTGGCTGTTCCACGCCATCACCCACGCTCCGCCGGTAATCTGACGGTGGTCAGGACGCGGACGGCGGTTTTGCGCGGACAGCTTCCAGTTGGGCGCGCCAGTGGAGCAGGCGCTCCTTGATTTTCTTTTCCACCCCCTGTTCGGTGGGTTCGTAATAGCGCCGCGCCGCACCGAGATAATCCTGTGCCACGAAATGCCCCGGCGCGTCGTGGGCGTATTGATAGCCCTGCCCGTGGCCGAGCCGCTGCGCGCCCGCGTAGTGGCCGTCGCGCAAATGTTCCGGCACCGGTAACGTGCGCCCGGAACGGACATCCTCCAGCGCCTTGTCTATCGCGACGTAGGCGCTGTTGCTTTTGTTGGCCGTGGCGATGTAGATCGTCGCCTCCGCCAGCGGAATCCGCGCCTCGGGCCAGCCGACGAATTCCGCCGCCGCCAGTGCCGCGTTGGCCAGCACGAGCGCCATCGGGTCCGCCAGTCCCACATCCTCCGCCGCGCAAATCACGATGCGCCGGGCAATGAAGCGCGGGTCCTCGCCGGCGTGAATCATTTTCGCCAGCCAGTAGAGCGCCGCGTCCGGGTCGCTGCCGCGCATGGATTTGATGAAGGCCGAGATGGTGTCGTAGTGCGCGTCCCCGTCGCCGTCATACACCACCGCCTTTTTCTGGATGCTTTGCTCCGCGGCCGGCAGGTCAATGTGGACCACGCCATCGGCCCGGGGCGGCGTGGTGAGCGCGGCGATTTCCAGCGCGTTCAACGCCTTGCGCGCGTCGCCGTCAGCCACGGTGGCGAGGTGGCGCAGCGCTTCCTCGTCCGCCTGAATTTTCATGTAACCCAGCCCGCGCTCGGTGTCCGTCAGCGCGCGACGGAGCAGGGTTAGCAGGTCCGCTTCGGTCAGCGGCCGCAGTTCAAAAATCTGCGAGCGTGAAACCAGCGGCGAATTCACAAAGAAAAACGGGTTGTGCGTGGTCGCGCCGATCAGCCGGATCACGCCGCTTTCCACGTCCGGCAACAGCACGTCCTGCTGGGATTTGTTGAAGCGGTGGATTTCGTCCACAAACAGGATGGTGGGCTGTCCCGTGTTGGCGAGCCGGTTGGCGGCGTTGGCCAGCACGCGCCGCATGTCGGCCACGTTGGACTCGACGCCGCTGAGCCGCTCAAACCGGCTGCGCGTCTGCCGGGCGATGATTTGCGCAAGCGACGTTTTGCCGGTGCCCGGCGGGCCGTAGAAGAGGAGGGATTGAATGCGGTCCGCCTCGATGGCCCGCCGCAGCAACTGGCCCGGGCCGATGATGTGAGCCTGGCCGGCGAATTCGTCGAGCGAGCGCGGTCGCATGCGGGCCGCGAGCGGCTCGTGGCGGGGCGGGCCGGGCGCGGGCGCGGGTTCCGCCGGGGTTTCTGCGGAAGGGGGGAAGAGTTCGTCGCTCGCCATGCTCTGACGGTGGCAATTCACCGGCGAACCGCAACGTCGAAAAACCTGCGGGTGGGCGCAGCTCCGTATTTTGCCAGAGGGTGTAAGCCGGAAACAGGTCGTCGGTATGGGTGGAACGGCCAACTGGGCCGTTCTGGGCGGCAACTTGCCGCCCAGTCGTGCGCGC
>JBKBTZ010000005.1:0-71128 GCA_046290825.1 Limisphaerales bacterium | reverse complement strand
CAAGGAAAACACCTCCCAACGCCTGGCCGGCGCGACGCAGGCCCTCCAGGGCACCCCCCTTTTGTCCTGAGCCAGGAAGGTGAACACGGGCGGCTGGACATGCGGCGCGGGGCCGCCGCCCCGATCTCGCCCGTCACCGCCGGACTGCCGGGTGCCCGTTCGGCCCTCACCGTCCGGCGCGACTGGTCGGAGAAGAAAGACCCGCTCCCGACGCAGAAGAGTCACACCCGCCACTTCCTCTCCAGCCTCGCGGTGGGCGAAAAGAAGCGCGCGACCGAGGCGGTGCGCGGGCACTGGTCGGTGGAAAACCGCAACCACCACAAGCGCGACGCCAGCGCCTGGCAGGAAGACCGGCACCGCCATCGCAAACCCAAGGCCGCGCTCAACCTGGCGCTCACCCGCAACGTCCTGCTGGCCCTGATCCCTTTTGAGCCCGGCCAGCCCTTGGCGCACTTCTTTGAAGCATACCACCGCCATCCTCACCGCGCCTTGCGCCTCATCCTCAACTCCCGCCCAGTTCTATGAGCCTGCCAGCCAAACGCCCTGAGAGGAGCCCGTTCTACAAGGGCTATCAAGACGCCCTGATTTTCTTTTGCGCGTGGGCGACGCAGTGCGACTTGTAGAAGGCAAATATCAACTCCCACGGGCTGGAGATGCTTTGACGCGCATGGGGTCTCAAGTTCAACAATTCTCTCAGTGGACTACCCAAGGCTCAAATCGAGAGGTTGTAGTTTGGGCTTTGAAATCCCCCGCAAACGTGGCAGAAGCCGAACAGTTGGTGTTGCAAGCCGCGGGCAGTCCGCAAGGGGTAAGATTTGTTTACGGCGTTGAAGGGTTGTTCAGCTATCTATCAAGGTGGGCCGGCTCGTAGGAAACCGTCATGTCCAGCGAACAGAAAAAGTTTCTAAAGATGCTCCGGCAAAAGTGGGCTGAGGAATTTCCGTTTCTCCGTCCAGTGGAACTGAACGAGGTTCCGGTCCTGCCGAAGGGCTGCAAATTCCGGTGTGACGATTACGTGCTTGACCGCGGCATCTACTACTTTATCACCATCGATTTTTCACAACGCAGGCTTGGCGAATTCTCCGTTCGGGTCACGGTCTCGGATGTTCCCGACAAGTCAATTTGGGATCCTGCAACAGACGATGAGCCGGGGCCAAACAGTCTTGGCTCTCACAGCATCGCAACCTTTATGGGGAGACAGGCCTATCGGTGGGATTTGTTGGGCTTGGCAGCCAGAAATGATGCGGCGATGCACGCGGCAGGCATCCATCTTCCGGGGGTTTCAACCATCCCATCCGCGAATACCTGGCACCCATCGTCTTATGACCGGCCTTTCGAGCAGATTGCCAACGAGGCCATCAACGATGTCAGCGACAAGCTGCGGAAGTTCGTCTTTCCCAAGCTTCGTGTTGAAATCTGCGAGTCAGTCAAAACGAACAAGCCGCCAAATCCCTCGCCGTGAGGCCACCGGGCCGGCGTGTCGGCGGCGGCGCTGTAGCCGCGACAAGGTTTATTATGCTGCTTGTTAATCACCCTCATGGCATTTCGTATTAACTTCCGTTGTTGCGGTGCCCGGCAAGTTTTGGCAATTCAGGCCCCTTGCGGCCCGGGAAACCAGCCCGCCGCCACCCCGAGTTGACCCTATCTGAATGAATCCGAAGGCGACGTCCTCCTCCCTTGACCGTGGTGCCGCGTCCGCGCGCGGCTGGGTGGCCATCGTGTGCGACCTGACCAAGGCGCGGCTCACGTTGCTGGTGCTGCTGACCACGCTGGTTGGGTTCTACCTCGGCACGAGCGGGGCCACCGACTATGCGCGGCTGTTCCACACCATGCTGGCCACGGCACTGCTGGCGGGCGGCGCGGCGGCGCTCAATCAATTGCTGGAACGGGAATATGACGCCCGGATGCGGCGCACGGCCACGCGCCCGCTGCCGGCCGGGGAACTGACCCCGGAAACCGTTCTGCTCTTTGGCGGCGTTTGCTCGGTGGGCGGACTGCTTTATCTCGCGCTCGCGGTGAATTATCTCACCTGCATCCTCGGCGCGGTGACGCTCCTGACCTACCTGTTCCTCTACACGCCGCTCAAGCGCGTCACCTGGCTGAACACCGCCGTCGGAGCAATTCCCGGCGCGATCCCGCCGCTGATGGGCTGGACGGCGGCCAGCGGCCAGTTGAGTCCCGAGGGCTGGACCCTTTTCGGCATCCTCGCGCTGTGGCAGTTGCCGCACTTCTTTGCCATCGCCTGGCTCTACCGCGACGAATACGCCCGCGCCGGCTTCGTCATGCTCCCCGCCGTGGACGCGGACGGTTCCCGGACCGGCGCGCAGGCCGTCAGCCACACGCTGGCGCTGCTGGGCGTCAGCATGCTGCCCTTCCTGTTCAAGCTGGCGGGCCCGGTCTATCTCGGGGGCGCGCTGCTGCTTGGGGTGGCCTACGCGGCCTTTGCTTTCCGTTTTGCCCGCGCCCTGTCACTGACGGCTGCCCGGCAACTGTTTTACTCCTCGATCATTTATCTGCCGTTGCTGCTGACCCTGCTGGTCGGCGACAAGTTGAAGTAGGCATCCCTTGAACTCCTTGCCCTGAACCCATGGCCACCACTCACGCAAGCACCGTTGACGCCGCGCACGCCGCGCATCACGACGACCACGCGCATCACGCGCCCAGCGGCTTCTGGACGAACTACATCTTCTCCTGTGACCACAAGGTCGTCGGCATTCAATACGGCGTCACCGCCCTGCTGTTCCTGCTGTTCGGCTTCGGGCTGATGATGATGATGCGCTGGCAGATCGCCAACCCGGGCCAGCCCATCCCGCTCGTCGGTCCAATTCTCGCGTGGGCGCTGGGACAGCCCGCCGCCAACGGCATCATGTCGCCGGACCTCTACAACTCGTTCGGGGCGATGCACGGCACCATCATGGTGTTTCTTGCGATCGTGCCGCTGTTGACGGGCGCCTTTGGCAACTACTTCGTCCCGCTCCAGATCGGGGCGATTGACATGGCGTTTCCCAAGCTGAACATGGCCAGCTTCCAGCTTTATTTCCTCGGCGGCGTCGTGATGTTCACCAGCTTTTTTGTCCCGGGCGGCGCGGCGCAGTCGGGCTGGACCTCGTATCCCCCGCTGGCCAACGCCATCCCAACCGACGGCCAGACCTACTGGCTCATCGGCATGGTCTTCCTCATCAGCTCGTCGCTGCTGGGTTCGGCGAACATCATCGCCACCATCATCCAGTTGCGGGCGCCGGGCCTGACGTGGATGCGGCTGCCGTTCTTCGTGTGGTCGCAGTTTGTGGCGGCGTTCCTGTTGTTGCTGGCGTTCCCGCCGTTGGAAGCCGCCAGCATCATGCAGCTCATGGACAAGGTGTTCGGCACCAGCTTTTTCCTGCCCACGGGCCTCGCGGTGGGGGGCGAACTGGCCAACATTTCCGGCGGCGGCAGTCCGCTGTTGTGGCAGCACCTGTTCTGGTTCCTGGCGCATCCTGAGGTCTATGTGCTGATCCTGCCCGCGCTCGGCATCGTGGCCGAGGTGGTGGCCAACAACACCCGCAAGCCCATCTGGGGCTACAAGACGCTGGTGTATTCGGCACTGATGCTCGGCTTCATCTCGTTCATCGTGTGGGCGCACCACATGTATATGACCGGCATGAGCACCAAGATCGCCACGTTTTTCCAAACCACCACGATGATCATCTCGATCCCCTCAGTCATCATTCTGACGTGCCTGTTGATTTCGCTTTGGGGCGGCTCGATCCGGTTCAACACCCCCATGCTCTTCGCCACCGCGTTCCTGCCGATGTTCGCCATCGGTGGTCTGACCGGTCTGCCGCTGGGCTTCAACATCAGCGACATCCACCTGCACGACACCTATTACGTCATCGGGCACTTCCATTACGTCGTCGCGCCGGGCACGATCTTCGCCATCTTCGCCGGCATCTACTACTGGTATCCCAAGATCACCGGGCGGCATCTGAACGAATTCTGGGGCCGGGTGCATTTCTGGGGCTCGCTGCTGTTCATGAACCTGGTGTTCATGCCGATGTTCGCGCAGGGCATGGGCGGAATGTTGCGGCGCATGGCCGACGGCGGGATCAACTACCTGCTCGCCCCCGACCTGCTCTACCTGAACAAGTTCATCATGTGGGCGGCGGCCGGGCTGCTGCTGGCGCAGATTCCGTTCATCATCAATTTCTTCCACAGCATCTTCAAGGGCCGCCCGGCGGCGAATGACAACCCCTGGAACTCGACCACCCTCGAATGGCAGACGCCCACCCCGCCCGGCCACGGTAATTTCACCCGGCCCGTCACCGTGTATCGCGGCCCCTACGAATACAGCGTGCCCGGCGCGGAGAAGGATTATTCCCCGCAGAACGAACCGCCCAAGGCCTGATTTCCATGCAGATTCCCTACACCACCCAACCGCGCCCGGACACGGGCCTCTACAACGCCAAGGTCGGCCTCTGGCTGTTCCTCGCGTCGGAAGTCATGTTGTTCGGCGGCATGTTTTCGGCCTATGTGCTGCTGCGGGTCGGCGCGCCCGAGGGCCTCTGGCCGCGCGGCTGGTTGAGCGTGCCGATGGGCACCTTCAACACCATGGTGCTGATCGCCTCAAGCATCAGCGCCACCATGGCCTGGGCCGCCCTCAAGTTGAATCAGTTCCCGCGCTACAAGCTCTACCACGGCATCACCCTGCTGCTTGCCATCCTGTTCCTGGGCGTGAAGGCCTTTGAATACCGCGACAAATTCTCACATTACTGGATCGAGACCAAGTCCGGCCAGTTCGTGGACGGCCACCTCGTTTCCCGCACGGACGAAAAAGTCGTCGTGCATGGCGTGCAGACCGACAACCAGCGGGTGCTCTTTGACCGGACGCGCAAGGAATACAAGGCTCTGCCCCACACGGAAATCACCGTGGCGGCCGCCGACATCAAACGGATCAGCAACTACACCCCCAAGTTGAACACCTGGATGGGCCTTTACTGGGCGATCACGGGCCTGCACGCGCTGCACTTGATCGGCGGCATCCTGGTCTTCGCCTATCTATGGGGGCCGGGCAGCGGCATGTGGCAACGCGACCCCGCGCGCTTCACCAACCGCGTCGAAATCGCCGGGCTTTACTGGCACTTTGTGGACCTCGTTTGGGTCTTTGTGTTCCCCGTGCTATATCTGTTCTGAGTTATGAGCGAAACCATTCCGGCCCCGGCCCCGACTCCGGCGGATTTGCACCTCCGCCGGTATGTGATTGTGTCCGTGTGCATCGCGGTCGCCGCGTTGATTGTCGTCGCCATCAACCTCCTCGATCTCGGCAGCGCCCGGCTGAGCATTGGCCTGTCGCTGGCCGTGATCGGCGTGCAGGCCGCGCTGGTGCTCGGCTTCATGATGCACCTGTTTTCCGAGAAGCGGCTCATCTACTCGTTGCTCGCTTTCACCGGCTTCTTTCTCGTGTTCCTGCTCCTGCTGACCATCTGGGCGATGCACGAAGTGCCCGAAAAACCCGTTCGTCCCTCAACGCCGTCCGCCGTGGCGGCCCCCTGACATGTCCTTGAAAGCCTTTCACATCTTCTTCATCGGGCTGGCCGCCGTGATGTGCTTCTTCCTCGGCGCTTGGGCCTTGAACGCCGCCAGTGCGGAGGGCGCCTCCGGCTGGCTTCGCGGGTTTGGCATCGGCGGTCTGGTCGCTGGTGCCGGCCTGGTGATTTACGGCATCCGTTTCATTCGCAAGACCCGGAACCTTGGCTACCTATGAACCGTCTGCTTTCCGCCGCGCTGCTCCTTCTCGTCACGGTGCTGTCCAGCCCCGCCTGCACCGCTTGTTTTGGCCGCTCGGATTCCGAGATGGCCAAGGGCATGAACATGGGCATCTATTTCCTGCTGGCCGTTCTGCTTCTCGTGCTGGGCGGCATCACGTCGTTCTTCGTCTTCATCATCCGCCGCGCGGCCCGGCTTGAGGCCCAAACCGCGCCCGCCACCGCCAACTCCCCGTCCTGACCATGATGGAATTCTTTTACAAAATCCTCGGCATGCCCGAGCTGGCCTCCACCCACGGCCACAAGGTGGACGAGTTCATCGTCTATCTGCACTGGCTGATGATCGCGCTGTTCGTCGGCTGGTTCATCTATTTCGTGATCGTGCTGTGGCGCTTCAACGCCCGCCGCAACGCGAAGGCCAATTATTTTGGCGTGCGCAGCCACATCTCCACCTACGCCGAAGTCGGCGTGGTCGTGGCGGAGAGCTTTCTCCTGCTGTTTCTGGCCATCCCCCTCTGGGGCAAGGTGGTTGGGGACTTCCCCAAGGAAAGCGACTCGACCGTCATCCATGTGGTCGCCCAGCAGTTCGGCTGGAACGCCCGCTACGCCGGCCCTGATGGCGCGTTTGGCGCGCAGGACATGAAATTTGTGGCGGACAACAATCTTTTCGGCGTGGATCCCAACGACCCCAAGGGCAAGGATGACGTGCAGGTGTATAACGAAATCCACGTGCCCGTGGGCAAACCCGTCATCGCCTACATCAGCTCGAAGGACGTGATCCACTCGTTCCGCGTGGTGGCCATGCGCGCCACCCAGGACGCGATTCCAGGCATGCGGATTCCGATGTGGTTTGAGCCGAAGAAGGCGGGCACCTACCAGATTTACTGTGCCCAGTTGTGCGGCAACGGCCACGCCGCGATGGCCGGCGGACGCCTCGTGGTCACCAGTCCGGAGGACTATGCCGCCTGGCTGGCCGCCAAGGCGGGCGCGTCCGTTTCCTTCGAGTAGCACCACCGCCGATGGATGCGGTGCGGCCGTATCCGTGAGGGGTCGGCGGTTCTTCCGTCCTTCCTGAGTTGGCGCCAACGTCAAATCGGCGTTCGCCCTCCGGCTCCGGCGTCGAGGTCGCGCCAGTATTCAATGTCTGGCTCCCCCTTCTGCCAGCTCAGGAAGACTTCACGCCCGCCAACGATGGCCGGGAAATTCAGTCTTCCGCGTTCCAAGTCCTCGACCACGATGTCGCGCTGGCGGAATTCCTCCAACACCCGCTGGATGTCCGCCATGGTGCGAACCCAGTCGTTGACGGTCTGACCACCGCGGTCGGTGCCGGCGTCCAGCATGGTCTCCACGCGCCGGTCGTGTTTGCGGAGGCTGGCCTGCAGCGCTTCGAGCTGGGCGAGCCACTCGCGGAGTTTGGGCAACAGGGCGCGGGCCTCCTCGCGGGTGTAATGCCTGGCGAATTGATGGCCCATGCGCGGTTCAGTGGGGTGCCGAAAGCTTGCGTTCGATGGCGGCGCGGTCCTCGGGCTGGTGCTCGAGGGCTTTGCGCCACGCCGCGCGGGCCTCGGCGGGGTTGCCCAACGCCGCCTGGATGTCGCCCAGGTGGTCGTAGAGCGTCGCGTCAAAATCTCCCTCCGCCTCGGCGAGAGCGATGGCCCGGAGCATCACCGGCAGCGCCTCGGCTGGCTGGCCCAGCTTGAACAGCACCCAGGCGAGACTGTCGAGGTAGGCGGCGTTTTGCGGCTCGGCGCTTACCGCCCGCTCGATCAGTTCCTTCGCGCGTGGCAGGTTCTCGCCGCGTTCCGCCCAGAGATAGCCCAGGTAGTTGGCGGCGGCGGGGAAGTCCGGCTGCAGGGCCAGGGCCTTTTCCAGGTATTCCACCGCGCCGGAGTAGTCGCCCTTGCGCTCGAGGGCCGCGCCGAAATGAAAGTAAAACGGGGCGTTCAAACGCTTCGGATCCGTGGCGCGGGCCAGCGTCTCCGCCGTGGTGTAGTGCGCTACGGCGTCGGCGTAGCGCGCGGAGTTGGCAAGCGTGAGACCGAGGAGAAATTCGGCGACGAAGCCGGGCGGGAACTTCTTTCGCGCTGTCATCAAGGTGGCCAGGGCCTCGTTGGTCCGGCGGAGGGAAAGCTGGGCCAGCGCGAGGTCGTAGTAGGCCTGCTCGAACTGCGGGTTCAAGACCACGACAGCCCGCAAATGCTCCTCGGCGGTGGCCGCGTCGTTCCGCTCGGTGGCCAGGAGCGCCAGATAGTAATGCGCCTGCGGATTGGCCGGGTCGTCACGCACGATGAGGCGCAGTTGTTCGATGGCGCGCTCCGGGTCCCGGCCGCGCAAGTAGAGGTCGGTCAGCTTGGCGCGCAGCGTCTCCTGAAGGAGCGGCACCTGCGGGTGGTCAGCCAGCAACTGCTGGTAGCGCCGCGCGGCCTCGTCGGACTGGCCCAGCACGTTGAAGGCGTCGGCCAGCCGCAGGCGGAGCGGCACCTCTGCTGGTTGCAGTGCGTCGGCGCGGCGCACCAGGTCGAGGGCACGGCTCTCGCACTGGGTTTTCACAGCGGGCACCGCAGCGGCATGGAGCAGATACAATTCGGCCAGGCCCGTCAGGAACTCCGCATCGGGCGAACGGACGGACTCGGCGGCCTGGAGCACCCGGAGCGCCTCGTTGGTGCGGCCCGATTTGAGCAGGGTGGTGTGGAGATTTTGGTGGCCGGGCAGGTGGCGCGGGTCGCGGGTGATGGCGCGTCGGCTGGCCTGTTCGGCCTGATTCGTCCGGCCCAGCGCGAACTCGGTGGTGCCCAGCAGCACCAAGACTGGCGCGGGCGCGTCACGACGGGCAGCGGCCCGCTCGAGCAGTTCCCGCGCGCGGTCCGGCTGTTTCTGGAGCAGCCAGCGCCGGGCCACTTCAAGCGTCAGTTCCGCATTGCCGGGATCGAGCAGCGCGGCCTGATGCCAGGCTTCCAGCGCTTCCGCGGTGCGGCCGTCGAGATCGAGGAGGACGCCCTGCGCGTAATGCGCGTGCGCCCGGGCCTGGCGTTCGTCATCCCGGTCCCCCGCGCGGGAGCCGCGCTCCGGGCCGACGGAACGACAGCCCGCCAGCAGGGGCACCAGCAGGAGCAGGGCGGCAAAGGCGACGGGGCGCGAAATCATGCGGCCAAACAAAGGCGGCGGCGTCCGCCGAAACGAACGCCGCCGTGAGCCGGGAAAAATCAGCGGAAGGGCAGGCTTACTTCTGCCAGGTGCGCTTCTTGTGGCGATTGAGCCGCAGCTTCTTGCGGCGCTTGTGTTTGTTGATTTTCGCCTTGCGACGTTTTTTGAGTGAACCCATAGGTTTTGCGGGGAAAGTAGAAAAAAGCGCGGTCCGGATGTCAAATGGTATCCCCGCTCAATAGACCACCTTGTTGAGCGGATACTCGATGATGCCCTCGGCCCCGGCCGCCTTGAGCTGCGGGATGAGCTGGCGAACGACCGCCTCGTCAATGATCGTCTCCACCGCCACCCAGCCGGGCTGGCTGAGCTGGGAGATGGTCGGGTTGCGCAGGGCGGGCAGGCTGGCCAGCAGGCCCTGCAGGTTTTTCTCGGCGATGTTCATCTTGAGGCCGACCTTGGATTCGGCCTCGAGCGCTCCGCGCAGCAGCAGGGCGAGCGTCTCGACCTTCTGCCGCTTGAAGGGGTCCTTCCAGGCGTCGTGATTGACGATGAGGCGGGGCGAGGAGGTAAGGAGGGTCTCGACGATGCGGAGCTTGTTGGCGCGCAGGGAGGAGCCGGTTTCGGTGACCTCAATGATGGCGTCCACCATTTCGTGGGCTTTCACCTCGGTGGCACCCCACGAGAACTCGACCTCGGCTTTCACCCCGTGCTTCTTGAGCCAGCGCTTGGTGAGGTTCACCACCTCGGTGGCGATGCGTTTGCCCTCGAGGTCCTTCACGGATTGGATCGGTGAATTTTCCGGCACGGCGAGCACCCAGCGCGTGGGCTGGCGGCTGACCTTGCTGAACACAAACTCCCCCACCTCGTGGACCTTCGAATCGTTTTCAATGATCCAGTCGTGCCCGGTGATGCCGGCGTCGAGCACGCCATTTTCGACGTAACGGCTGATTTCCTGGGCGCGGATGAGGCGGATTTCCAGCTCATCGTCGTCCACGTAGGGGACGTAGGAACGGCTGGAGACGGAAATGTTCCAGCCGGCCTTGGCCATCTTTTGGAGGGCGGCTTCCTGGAGGCTGCCCTTCGGCAGCCCGAACCGCAGCACGGACTTCTTGGTCATGGTGTGAAAAGACCGGCGGGGCTGGCCGCCGGGCCGCCAGTTATAGCCGGTTTTGCCGGCCGCAGGCGAACCTTTTTTCCGCCGGTCCGAGCGGCCTTCAAAGCCGGTTCAGCACGTCAATCACCTGGCGCAGTCGGCCGTAATCGCGGCGGTTGAAGCTGAAGGCGATGCGCGGCAGCTCGAGCCGGTCGTGGTCGGCCACTTCCTCCTCGGTCGGCGGGATGACGCGGAACGGCTCGCCCCCCTCGGCGATGATGTCGGAAAAATCCTCGTTCAACGCCTCGATGGCCGTGGCCGACGGGGTGTGCTTGAGACGGATGACCAGCAGGTCCTTCACGAACCGTGTCGAATGAAAATTTCGGTAGAAGCGCGTGATGATCTTCACCGCCTCGTCCGTGTTGTCCGTGATCTGGTAAAGGTTGAGGTCGTCGGGGGAGATCAGCTCGTCACGCAGCAGGTGTTCGCGGATTTGCTTGTCCCACGTCTTCCAGTAGGTGCCGCCCGGGCGGTCCACAAGCACCAGCGGCATGAGCTGACTCTTGCCCGTCTGCATCAACGTAATGGCCTCATATCCCTCGTCCATGGTCCCGAAGCCGCCGGGGAACAGCACAATGGCGTCCGAGTGCCGGATGAACGTGAGCTTGCGGGTGAAGAAATACTTGAAGGTGATGAGCTTTTTGTCCTGGGCGATGACGGGGTTTGCCCCCTGTTCCCACGGCAGGCGAATGTTCGCGCCGAAGCTGTTTTCCGGGCCTGCCCCCTCGTGCCCGGCCTGCATGATGCCGGGACCGGCTCCCGTGATGACCATGAACCCGGCCTGCACGATCTTGCGGCCAAAATCCACCGCCTGCTGATATTCCCGGCGCTCGGCGGAGGTGCGTGCGGAACCGAACATCGTCACCTTGCGCTTGTCCGCGTAGGGCGCGAACAGCTTGAACGCGTAGCGCAGCTCGCGGACGGCGGTCTGAATGACGCGCACATCGCCGCTGTCTTTCACGTCCTTGAGCAGCTTGAGCGCGTTCTCGATGATGTCCGCGACCGCGTCCTCGTTGTAACCGCCGCCCCGGTAGGCGATGAGTTCCTCGATGCGCCGTTTCAACTCGGGGTCAGTGGGGGGCTTTTCGGCTTTCTTCATAACCCGGTCCTTTTACGCGACGCAGGGGCGGAAAGCAAACGGTGCCCGCCGCCGGACGGGCCTTTGCGGGCGCAAAAGACTACGCTGAGGCCGGGGCACTTCCCCGCTCGTTGGCCATGAAGTAGAGCACCGGCACCGCCATGCGGCTGATGAGCAGCGAGGCGATTTCGCCCGCCATCAACGAGATGGCCAGCCCCTGGAAGATCGGGTCCGCCAGAATCACCGCCGCGCCCACCACCACGGCCATCGCCGTCAACAGCATCGGGCGGAACCGCACCGCGCCCGCGTCCACCACCGCCTCCGCCAGCGGCATCCCCTCGCGCAGCCGCTGCTCGATGAAGTCCACCAGGATGATGGAGTTGCGCACCACGATGCCCGCGCCCGCCATGAAGCCGATCATGGAAGTCGCCGTGAAAAACGCCCCCAGCGCCCCGTGCGCCGGCAGGATGCCCACCAGCGAGAACGGAATCGCCACCATCACAATCAACGGCGTGAGGAACGACCGGAACCAACCCACCATCAACACATAAATCAGGATGAGCACGACGCCGAACGCCAGCCCGAGGTCGCGGAACACCTCGATGGTGATGTGCCATTCGCCGTCCCATTTCATGGCCGGCTCGTGGTCGCTGAACGGCTGCCGGGCGTTGTAAACCTTCAGCCGGGCCGTGCTGCCGCCGAACTCGCGCATGTCCAGTTTCGCCAGCGCGCGGTTCATTTGCCCGATGGCATACACCGGACTCTCGACCACGCCCGCCACGTCTCCGATGACGTAGGTCACGGGCATGAGATTCTTGTGGTAGATGCTCTTGTCCGTGATGGTGTGCTCAACACGCACCAGCTCGCGCAGGGGAATCAACGGCGGGGCCGCGCCCGCCGCCAGCGGCTCGGGCAGCGCGTTGGCGTCGCCTGACCGCACCCGGATCGCCAGCAGATCCTCCGGCGTCGAGCGCAACGCGCGCGGGAACTCCAGCACCAGGTCCACGTCCTCCTTCTCACGCGGCAAATGAACGAGGTCCACCGAAGCGCCGCCCGCCGCGATGCGCAGCGTCTGCGCGATGGTTTCGGCGCTGATGCCGTGGAGCGCAGCCTTTTCGCGGTCCACCACGAAGCGCGCCTTCGGCTGGTCCGCCTCGATATACCAGTCCACGTCCACCACGCCGTCGGTTTGCTTGAAGATTTCAATGACCTTGCGGGCGAGCGCGTGCCGGACTTCCTCGTTCGGTCCGTAAATTTCCGCCACCAGGGTCTGTAATACGGGCGGCCCCGGCGGCACCTCGGCCACCGCCACACGCGCGCCGTGCCGGGCGGCAATTTCCGCCACGCGGGGCCGCACCCGCTTGGCGATGTCGTGGCTTTGCGCCTTGCGCTCGTGCTTGTTGACCAGGTTCACCTGGATGTCGGCCACGTTGGCGCCGCGCCGCATGAAGTAATGCCGGACCAGCCCGTTGAAGTTGAATGGCGCCGCCGTCCCCGCGTAAATCTGGTAGTCCGTCACCTCCGGTTCGGTGCGGATGGCCGCCGCCATTTCCCGGGCCACCTGCGTGGTGCGTTCCAGCGCGCTGCCCTCGGGCATGTTGAGGATGATCTGGAACTCGCTCTTGTTGTCGAACGGCAGCATCTTGACCTTCACCCAGCCGATGCCCACCAGCGCGCACGCAACGAGCAGCAGCACGGTGATGCCGCCCAGGAACGCATACCGCCAGCGGCGACGCGCGATGATCGGCCCCATCCACCGGCGATAGAGCCGGGTGAAGAAATCCTCTTCATGCGCCAGGTGGCTGACCGGGGTGGAAGTCTGTCCTTCGCCTTTTGATTGGCTTCCCTGGCCGTCCGCCTGAGCGGTCGGTCCATGCGCCGCCAGCCGCTTTTCGCCCCCCCGCCAGCGCAGCATTCGCACCGCCGCCCACGGCGTGACGATGAAGGCGATGAGCAGCGACCAGAACATGGCCGCGCTCGCCCCGATCGGGATGGGCCGCATGTAAGGCCCCATCAGCCCGCCCACGAACGCCATCGGCAGCACTGCCGCGATCACCGCGAAGGTTGCAAGGATGGTCGGATTGCCCACCTCGCTGACGGCCTCGACGGCAATGAGGTGCCACGACCGCCCCTTGTTGTGCGGCAGGTGGAAGTGGCGCACGATGTTTTCCACCACCACGATCGCGTCGTCCACGAGGATGCCGATGCTGAAAATGAGGGCGAACAGCGTGATGCGGTTCAACGTGAACCCGAGCAGGTAGAAAACCAGCAATGTCAGCGCGAGCGTCGCCGGAATGGCCACGCCCACGATGCCCGATTCCCGCCAGCCCAGCGTCAGCCAGATGAGCAGCGCCACGCCCACGACGGCAATGCCCATGTGCAGGAGGAGTTCATCCGATTTCTCCGCCGCCGTCTCGCCGTAGTGGCGGGTGATGGTGATCTCGACGTCGTTGGGAATGACGCGGCCCTTGAGGGTGTCCACCTTGCGCAGGACCTCCTTCGCCACGCTGATGGCGTTGGCCCCGGCGCGTTTGGCGATGGCCAGCGTGACGGCGGGCTGCTCGTTGCCCGGTCCGCCGGCGGCGGCGGCCCCGTGGCCGAACAACACATAGTGCGCCGGCTCCTCCGCGCCATCCACGATTTCCGCCACCTCGCGCAAATAGACCGGACGGCCGCCGAACACGCCCACCACCACGTTGGCCACGTCCTGGGCGCTGGTCAGGAACCCGCCCGTTTCGATGCGAACCTCGCGGTTATCGCTGGTGAGGCCGCCGGCGGCCAGTTGCCGGTTCGCCTGCTGCAACATCGGGACGATGCCGGCCGGACTCAGCCCCCGGGACGCCAGCCGCACCGGGTCGAGCAGCACCCGCACCTGCCGCCGCGCGCCGCCAATGAGCGTCGTTTCCGAAACCTGCTGCACCTGCTTCACCGCGTCGTCCACCTGCATCGCCAGCCGGCGCAGCGTCAGATGATCGTAACGATCGCTGTGCAGGGTGAGCACGAGGATGGGCACGTCGTCAATCGAGCGCGGCTTGATCAGCGGCGGCGTAACGCCGTGGGGAATGCGGTCAAAGTTCATCTGCAGCTTCTGGTTCAGCTTCACCAGGCTGCGCTCGACGTCCTCGCCCACCAGAAAGCGCACGATGACCAGCGATTGCCCTTCGCTGGAGGTGGAATAGACATACTCCACGCCGGGGATCTCCCAGAGCAGCTTCTCCATCGGGCGGGTGACGCGTTCCTCGACCTCCTTGGCGCTCGCGCCGGGCATGGCCACGAGCACATCAATCATCGGCACCTTGATCTGCGGCTCCTCCTCGCGCGGCAGGCCGAGGATCGCCCCCAGGCCCAGGAGGACCGAGGCGATGACGATCAACGGCGTGAGTTTGGAATCAATGAACGCCGCCGCGATCCGGCCGGCGAGGCCGGTGGGCGCAGCGTGGGGATGGACGGGGGAATCTTTCATCTCAGTTCCCGATTCGCACCGGCTGGCCGTCGCGCAACTGCGCCGCGCCCTCGACCACGATGCTCTCTCCGGCGCTCAGGCCGGACACAATCTCCACGGTGTCCCCGCTGCGTTTGCCCATCTTGACGAGGCGCAACTGGGCCACGCCGTTGGTGACCACAAAGACCATTTCCATTTGCCCGCGCACCACCACCGCCCGCGTCGGCACCCGCAGGACATCCGCCTCACCCACCGGCACCGCCACGCGCACGAACTGTCCGAGGCGCACTGGCGCGTTGGCCGGCAAATCCAGTTTCACCGGAAACGTCCGGCTGTTCGGATCCGCCGCCGGGGAAAGTTCCGAGACCGTCGCCGCCAGCGGTGCCGCCAGGCCGGGCGCGTGAATGTTCATAACCGCGCCAACCCGCACGAACTCGATGAGCGCCTCGGGCACGTCCGCCTCGACGCGCAATGTTTTCGGGTCTTCCATCTCGACGATCACCCGGCCGGGCGTCGCCAGATCGCCCACCTCGGCCAGCTTGCGGGTGACCACCCCCGCGAACGGCGCGGCCACCCGGGCGTAATCCAGCATCGTTTCCGCCTCCGCGACCGCCGCCCGGGCCATGCGCTGGCGGGCTTCTGCCGCGTCAAACTCGGCGCGCGTCAGCACCTGCTGCTGGAGCAGCGTGGCGTAGCGTTGCAGGTCGCGATCGGCGTTTTCCAGCGCCGCCTTCGCCTGGTCCAGCCGCGCCTGAATCTCCCGCGCGTCGAGCTGGGCGATCAGATCGCCCTCCGCCAGCGACTGCCCGGCGATCACCGGCAGGGCCAGAATGCGCCCGCTGACCTTCGCCTCGACCGCCGCGCGCAACCGCGAGCGCACGGTGCCCACCACTTCCTCGGTGACGGGCACGCGCCGCGTTTCAATCTTCTGGGCGCGGACGGTAGCGGTTGGCAGGGCCGCGGCCGGTTTGGGTTGGGGCGCGCGCCCGCAGCCGGCCAGAACGGCCGCCAGCAGAGCCATCGTGGAAAACAGGGTGAGTTTCATAAGGGAACCTCGCTCAAGCTCTACGCTTAATTCCGGCCGGAGAAAACCCCAAACAGCAGGCCCATGAACCCGCCGTAGAGCGCGCCGCGCCACCACGTCGAGGTCAGCGGGCACGTGCCGGAGGTGCATTGCCCGAAATAGCCCAGGGCCGCGCCCAGCGCCGCGCCCAGGCCGACGGCGATCAGGACGCGCAGCATGATTTGCCCCCCTGGCCGACGCCGAGTTTCGCAAGGATCTTCTCCGCCGGGCAGAACCCGGTGAAGGCGGACTGGATGAGGTTCACGCCGACGAACACGGCGAGCAGCAGCCACCAGGGGCTGACGAAGTGGGTGAGGGCCACGCTGAGCAGCACCATGGTGCCGGCGAGGATGCGGATGGCATTTTCCATTTTCATAATCGGATGTGACCTGGTTGCAAAGTTCCGTTTGACGATATGAGTATATGCTCATATAGTGTTCCCGCAAGCGGAAATTTTTCCGGGCGGCAACCCGCGCCGGGAAAAGCACCCGCCAGGCAAAGTTGCATGGCCAAATCATCCAAATCCCGGGAGCTGTCCGACGAGGCGATGGAACTCATCGCGCGCCGGTTCAAGGCGTTGAGCGAAGCCAGCCGGCTCAAGCTCATCCACGCCCTCAAGGGCGGCGAGCTGAGCGTCACCGAACTTGTGGAAGCCACCGGCCTGACGCAGGCCAACGCCTCGCGGCATCTGCAGGTGCTGGTGGACGCCGGCATCCTCAAGCGGCGCAAGGACGGCCTCAGCGTGCGCTACGCCATCGCGGACCGGGGCATTTTCAACCTGTGCGAGTCGGTGTGCGGCAGCGTTCAGCGCCGCTTCGCGGAGCACGCGGGGGCGTTTGGCGGCTGAGTGCGGGCTTGTGCGGGGCCGGGCCGCCCACACAATGCGCGCCATGTTCCGCCCGGGCATTCCGCTGTTGTTCGTTGCCGCCGCGTTGCTGTTCGCCGGCTGCGCCCCGTTGTCACGCCCCGGCAAAGGCCAGCCGCCGGACGTGGACCTGACGCCCGCTCCTGCCGTGGTTTCGCCACCGACCGTCGCTGTTCCCGTTCCGTTCCCGGTTCCCCCGCCCGCGGCCCCGGTTCTGCCCGTAGTTCCGGCGGAAACGTGGCTCGAACTCGGCGCGTGGGCGGCCTCCAACCAGCTTGGGCCATTGACGCGGCTCACCGCTGGCAACGGACAGAACGCCGCCCAGTTTTCGCTCGCCACGCCGCGCGGGCAGTTCGCTTTCAAGGCCGACAGCGAACTCGCGCGCTGGAACGGCCTCGAAATCCGGCTGGGGTTCCCCCCCCAGGCCCGCAACGGCTCGCTCTGGCTGCACCGGCTGGACGTGGAAAAAAATCTGCTCCCGCTGCTGGCCGAACCGTGGATGCCGCCGAACGGCGGGCGGCGGGTGATTGTCGTGGATGCGGGCCACGGCGGTTCGGACAGCGGCACACGCAGTCCCGTCCCGGGCCGGCTCGAGAAGCATTACACGCTCGACTGGGCGCAGCGGTTGAAACCGCTGCTGGAAGCGCAGGGCTGGCAGGTGGTCATGACCCGCACAAACGACGCGGACGTGTCGCTGCCCGCGCGGGTGGCGATTGCGGAGGCGGCAGGCGCGGATTTGTTCCTCAGCCTGCATTTCAATTCCGCCAACGGCAACGGCCACGCGGGCATCGAGACTTACTGCCTGACGCCGTTCGGCATGCCGTCGAACCTGGCGCGTGGTTACGAGGACAACACCGCCCTGACCTTCCCGAACAACCGGTTCGACGCGGCCAACCTGCAACTGGCCGTGCGGCTGCATCGCGAGCTGCTGGCGGCCACCGGCGCGCCCGACCGCGGCGTGCGCCGGGCGCGATTCATGACCGTGCTGCGCGGCCAGAACCGTCCCGCCGTCCTGCTCGAGGCGGGTTACCTGTCAAATCCCGCCGAAGCGGAGCGCATCCACCAGCCCGAATACCGCCAGCGTCTGGCGGAGGCGGTGGCGAGGGGAGTGGGGGGACTCAAACGCGGGGATTGAGGATGGAGGATTGAAGATGGCGATCATTCGTAGCTTTCGAGATCTGCGCGTTTACGAGCAGGCGCGGGCGGAGGCCCTCAAGGTGTTCCGCGTGACACGCACATTTCCCGTCGAGGAGCGGTATTCGCTGACCGACCAGATTCGGCGTTCGTCCCGGGCCGTCAAATCGCTGGTTGCCGAGGCCTGGGCGCACCGACGTTATCCCGCTTCGTTCATCAGCAAGGTGACGGACGCCCTGGGGGAAGCCACCGAAACCCAGTCCTGGCTGGATGATGCGCTCGATTGCGGATACATCACCGCCCAGCAACACCGCGAAATGGACGCCGCCTGGCAATCCATCGGCGCGGCCTTGAACAAGATGATTGACCGCGCGGACACTTTTTGCCGGCCCGACCGTTGACGCGATGTCAGCCCCATCCTCCATCCTCCTTCCTCCATCTTCGCGCTGTGTTGTAACGGGCGGCGCCGGGTTTATCGGCTCGCATCTGGTCGAGCGGCTGCTGGCCGACGGGCACCGCGTCACGGTGATTGACGACCTCTCGACCGGCCGGCGCGAGAACCTGGCAGCCGTGGCCGTGCATCCGGGATTGCGGTTCATCGAAAGCACCGTGTCCGGCTGCGCGGAACTGGGCGAACTCGTGGCGGGCGCGGACCAGGTGTTTCATCTCGCCGCCGCCGTGGGCGTGGAACTGGTCGTGCGCGAGCCAATCCGCGTCATCGAGACCAACCTCGGCGAAACGCAGGCGCTGCTCGAGGCCGCCGCCGTGCGGCGCACGCCCGTGGTGCTGGCTTCGACCTCCGAGGTGTATGGCAAGAGCGCCAAGGCCGAGTTCGCCGAGGAGGACGACCTGCTCATCGGCCCGCCCACCCATTCGCGCTGGAGCTACGCCTGCTCGAAACTGATGGACGAATTTCTCGCACTCGCCTTCGCGCAGGAACGCGGCCTTCCCGTGGTCATCGCGCGGCTGTTCAACACCGTCGGCCCGCGCCAGACGGGGCGCTACGGCATGGTGCTGCCGCGCTTCATCGCCGCCGCGCGCCGGAACGAACCGCTCCGCGTCTATGGCGACGGCCAGCAAACCCGCTGCTTCGGTTTCGTGCAGGACACCGTCGAGGCACTCGTCCGGCTGGCGGCCACGCCCGCCGCGCGAGGCGAGGTTTTCAATGTCGGCGGGACCGAGGAAGTCACCATCCTCGAGCTGGCCCGACGGGTGATTGCGCTGCTCGGCTCGCGTTCCACCATCGAGTTGGTGCCGTATCACGAGGCGTATGCGCCGGGCTTCGAGGACATGCGCCGCCGCCGCCCGGCCGTGGCCAAGCTGTCGCGCGTCACCGGCTTCACGCCCGCCACGCCGCTCGACGAAATCATCCGCCGCACGGCGGCAAACGGGTGACGGAGCCGCCGCACGAGCACATCTCACTTTTTCGGATGCTGGATGCGTCCCTCGCGAACCTGTCGGCAGGTAGGGCGTGCAGCCCGCTCGCGATTCATCGGAGTTCTTTGCGTGCCGCAAGCGGCCTCAGTTCATCCCCAGCCCGCGACGGCGCGCCCGGAGTGACGCGCCCTGCCATACGGTTCGAGAAGCGGAAGACTGCCTTCGTCCCAATCGTTTTTCGCCCGGGAAGGAACTGGGCTGCGCCCGGTGGACCTCGTCGTTGAACATTCCTCTGGACGGGTGGGCGGGCGGGGAGCAGTGTTTCAACAGCTTCGGAAGCGGTTGGTTGGGCGTTCCGGCTGAGATGCTGGAGTGGATCCATGCGCGCGTATTTTCCGATCATCTTGATCGCAGCAGCGGCCGGTTTTCTGTTTCTCGTCCGGCTCGTGGCGGCACCGGTTTCCCGCAAGGTTCGAGACCAGATGCAGCGGCATCCCGTGGTGCATTGGGTCTGGGCGGTGGTGGGGCTGGCGGGCTTTCTGGTGGCGATGGACCCCGGTCAGACCGTGCATCGGTTTTTCCTGCGGCGGGAATGGCGGGCGGAGGCGCTTGCCCGCGTCGAACGCGTCGGCGGCTGGGAGGCGCTGCGGAGAGAGTGCGAGCGGCTGGCGACTGAGCACCCCGAGGGCCTGGAACTGGCTTGGCCGAAAAAGAGCACGAACGGTCTGGTGTATCGGCGGGAACCCGGCTGGTGGAACACCAACTGGAGCGCCGATTGGGAGACCTTCCGCATTTTTGGCCTGCCCGCTGAACTGGAGCCGCTGCGCCCCCATCGCATCCATTACGTGCCTTCGCGGTTCGTCACCAACGGGCCGCCGGTAGAGCTGGTGGATTTGACCATTTTTGGCGGGCGACACTCCTCCGCCAGTTACGGTTTCCGCGTGGTGTGTGGAGCAGCAGCCCACTACCAGCCCACCCGAAAGGATTCCCAGATGCCCGATGGCCGCCACTGGAAACGATTTCATCCAGTCGCCGAGGGGGTGTTCGAGTTCGCTTACTGAACCGGCCTTGGACGAGGAGGCGCGTCCCGGCTTCGGCTGCCGCTCAGGGTTACGCATCACGCATCACGAGTCACTCGTCCCGCATTGTTTGATGTTCTTTCCCGCCGGTTCCTGCTTAACTGCTCTCCGTTCCGCGCATCATGAAGTCCATCGCCATCGTCGGTCTCGGTTACGTCGGCCTGCCGCTCGCGCTGCAATTCGCCCGCTCCGGCGCCCGCGTGCTGGGCCTGGACATTGACCCGCGCAAGATCGAGGCGCTCAACGCCGGCCAGTCTTACATCAAACACGTTCCCGCCGCCGCCGTGGCCGCCGCGCGTCAGAACGGTCAGCTCGAGGCGTCGTCCGAATTCGCCCGCGTCCAGTCCGTGGACGCCGTCATCCTCTGCGTTCCCACGCCGCTCAACGAATACCGCGAACCGGACCTCAGCTATGTGCTCAACACGGGCCGCCAGCTTGCGCCGCATCTGCGGCGGGGCGTGCTCGTCGTGCTCGAATCCACCACCTACCCCGGCACCACCGATGGCGAATTGCGCGAGGTGCTGGAAGCCGGTTCCGGCCTCAAGGCGGGCGCGGATTTTCACCTCGCGTTTTCTCCCGAGCGCGAGGACCCGGGCAACCCCGACAGCAAGGTGGCCAGCATTCCGAAAGTCGTGGGCGGCTACACGCCCGCCTGCCTGGCGAAGGCGATGGAGCTTTACGGGCTGGCGATCCAAAAGCTCGTCCCCGTGAGTTCCTGCCGCGCTGCCGAGGCGACCAAGCTGCTCGAAAACATTTTCCGCTCCGTCAACATCGCCCTCGTCAACGAACTCAAGCTCGTCTACGGCGCGATGGGGATAGACATCTGGGAGGTCATCGAAGCCGCGAAGACCAAGCCGTTTGGTTTCATGCCCTTCTATCCCGGCCCCGGCCTCGGCGGACATTGCATCCCGATTGACCCGTTCTATCTGACGTGGAAGGCGCGGCAGTTCGGACAGCACACGCGCTTCATCGAGCTGGCCGGTGAAATCAACACCGCCATGCCCGACCACGTGGTGCGCGTGGCGTTCGAGGCGCTGAACCAGGAGGGCAAATCTGTGAAGGGCGCGCGCATCCTCATCCTCGGCCTCGCCTACAAGGCCAACGTGGACGACGACCGCGAATCGCCGAGCTACAAGCTCATCCAGAAACTCGAAGCCCTCGGCGCCAGGGTCGAATATCACGACCCGTTTGTGCCGGTGATTCCGAAGACGCGCGAGCATGCCGAATACGCGGGCCGCAAGTCCGTCCCCGCCATCACGCCCGACTACGATCTGCTGCTCCTCTCCACCGGCCACGACGCTTACAAGCAATTCGACTTCTCCGGTTACCCGATGCCGCTGGTGGACACGCGAAACGCCGTCCCCCCGGCGCGCCGGCCCAGGAAGTATTTCCGCGCCTGAACCGCCATGCCGGAGCGCATTCTCGTCATCAAGCTGGGCGCGCTGGGCGACATTCTGCTGGCGCTCGATGTGTTCCATGCCATCCGGCGGCATCATCCCGAGGCGCACTTCACCTTCCTGACCCGGCCCGCCTACGCCGCGCTGGCGGGCCAGATGCCGTGGTTCCAGGAGGTGTGGACGGACGCCGGCCCGAAGTGGTGGCAGGTCGGCCAGTGGCTGGCGCTGCGCCGCCGGTTGCGGGAGGGACGCTTTGACCGGGTCTATGACCTGCAATCGAACGAGCGCACGGGACGTTATTTTCAGATGCTGGGCCGGCCCAAACCCGAGTGGGTCGGCACCGTGCGCGGCTGTTCGCATCAGGGGCCGCCGTTGCGTCCGCAACGCCGGCACGCCACCGAGCGGCTGTTCCAGCTCGTCGCCCTCGCCGGAGTCCAGCCCGCCGGGCGAGCGCCCCTCGAATGGCTGGACGGTCCGCTCGACGGGTTCGGGCTGCCCGAAAGGTTCGCGGTGCTGGTGCCGGGTTGTTCGCCGCACCGACCGGAGAAACGCTGGCCGGCGGAGCACTTCGCCGAACTGGCCAGGCACTTTCAAGCCGCCGGGATTGCGCCGGTGCTCATCGGCACGGAAGCGGAGGCGGGGGCCGCGCAGGTGATTGCCGCCCGAGTGCCGGGGCTGGTCAATCTGCTGGGACTCACCTCCTTCGGTCAACTGGCCGCCCTGGCGCGGCGCGCAGTGGCCGCGGTCGGGAACGACACCGGGCCGGTGCATTTGCTGGCGGCGGCAGGCGCGCCGACGGTTGCCCTGTTTTCGCAGGCGTCAGACCCGGTGACCTCCGCGCCGCGCGGGCCGGCGGTTCGCTGCGTGCAGGAGGCGGAGTTGCGCAACCTCGCGGTCGAGCGCGTTTGGGCGGAGGTCGAGGCGGTTCTCCCGGCTGGCTCGCTGAGGCGGGAATGAAAGGGCCGGGAACGGCGGCGGTTCACTTGACCGGCAGCCGGTGCGGTCGCGCCGGGGAGACGAAAAAGTAATCCTTCCACGGCACGATCTCGAGGTTGGGCGAAGCGATCAGCCGTTCGCCGTCGAGATGATAGATGCCGTAACCCAGTTCGCGGAACCGGTTGTAAATGGCCTGCGCACTGCCGCCAAACTGCTCGCGCAGTAGGACCGGATGGATTTCGATGACCAGGTGCGGCCGCCATTTCTCAATGGCGGGCCAGCCGCCCGCCAGCGCGAGCTGTTCGCTGCCCTCGATGTCCATGCGGATGAAATCCACGCGGCCAATCGTGGCGGCGACCGCGTCAATGGTGGTGGCTTCGACCTCGAAATGCAGCATGCCGCCGCCGCCGGCGAGCGCCACATCGGTCCGCCCCGCCGCCTTCTGTCCCGCGGGCGTGACGAAACCAAAGGCGTTGCCCCGGTGGCCCGCGCGTTTGAGCGGCACGTTGAGGGTGAGCCGTTGCGGGCGGTCACTGAACGCCTTTTGGGCGATGGTCACTTTGTTCCGCAACCCGTGCCACGCGATGGTGCGTTGGAGGATGGGAAAAGTCAGGGGCGACGGCTCGAACGCATAAATGTGGCCCCGCCCGGTAAGCGCCTGCGCCATGAGATAACTGTGCCTGCCATCGGTCGCGCCGATGTGCAGGCAGAGATCGTCGGGTTGAAGGAGCAGCGCGTGCAGCGGCGCTTCTGGCTCATGTTTGCGCCCGCGCCAGTTGCGAACACAGGCGCGGAAGGCGGCGAGGTTGATGCGGAGCCGGTCGGTGAGGGTCATGGTTTGCCGTGGGCGCGGGCGGTTTAGCAGCCGGAGCCGGAAATGTCCATGAACCGGTCAACCGGCGCGCCGCGGGTAATGCCGCCGGTTGAGCCAGCCGACGCGCAACCGCGCCCAGCCCGCCCCCAGCGCGTGCCACGGCGACCGCCGCCGCAGCAGGTGCCGGCTGCAAATCGTGGCGTTCCCCGCCGCCGCGCCCGGCGTGTGCCGCTCGGCAATCAACCGCGCAAGCTGCGGAAACAGCGCGTAACGGTCCAGATACAAGCGGCGGCTTTCGAGGATGGCGGGGAGACGTTGCTCGTATTCGTGGTCGCGGATGGCGCGGCGGATGATTTCCAAGGAAGCCTCGAAATTGTGGATGTTGATCGGCAGCACGCTTTCGGCGGGGAAGTAGTCGGCGTAGTTCGGGCAGCCGTGATAGAGCGGCAGGCACACGCCGAGGAACGGGTCGCCCAGCTTCTCCGTCCAGTGATGCGGGCAGACGTGGTTCTCGATGGCGATGTGATAGCGGTAGGGGTCGAGCGTGTCCGCCTTGTCCGCCGCGTAACGCACGCCGTGGCCGAAGACCTCAAGCCCGGGCAGCACAGTTTGCAGCCGTCGGACGAATTCATTCCGCGCGGCGTGCAGCGTGTGCTTCATCGCCTTGGATGAGCACACCGTGGAAATGTCTTTTGTCTTGGCGCGCGGCACGTTCGCCACGATGTGGTCGTAACTGCCGCGCTCGCTGATGGCGGCGTTGCCATGACCGGTCGCGCCGTAATACCAGACGAGGCCCGGCTGGCAGTGGATGCGGTGGGGGTGGCGCAGCGCCCACGGTTCCTGGCTGGTCAGCACCCAGCCGAATTGCGCGGTGTAGGCCGGCTCGTAGGCTTTGATGGACGACGGTTCGGTGGTGAGGAGCAACGTGTGAGCGCGGGGGCAGGCCAGCCGCTCCTCCCACAACGTCCGCCGCTCGCCCGCGCGGGGCGGCAGGTCGTCATATACCACCAGCCAGTCGTAGCAGCGGTCTTGCCGATCAAGCGTGAACTCGCATTCGCCGAGGCGCGGCACGGCGCCCGGGAACCGGGCCAGCCAGTGCGGGACATTGTCCGGCCCGATGGCTTTGCCGAGGAACTTGACCCGGATGCGCGGCGCGTCACTCATGCCCGGGCCAGGCGGAAGATGCCGTTCATGCGGCCCCGCGCCACCAGCTCATAGCCGTGGGTGGTGAGCAGTTGCATCAGGTCGGCCTGCGGTTGCGGGGCCAGTTCGCAGATCAACAGGCGGGGATGCAGCGCGGGCGGCGTCCGCTCGAACAGCGGGCGCAGGACGGGGATTTCGTGCCCCTCGACATCAATCTTGAGCGCGTCAATCCGGGGGATGCCCGCGCGTTCGAGGAACGCGGGCAGCGTGGTCATCGGCACCGCCACGCCGTCGCCGCTTTCGGTGACGCGGTTCTCGCCCTTGTTGCCCGCGCCGCTTTGGAGGCGGACCTCGCCCTCGTGGTCGCCGAGGGCAACCCGGTGCAGGTGGACGTGGTCCAGCCGGTTGGTGGCCAGGTTGAATTGCAGCCGCGCACACAGTTCGGCATCCGGCTCGAAGGCCTCGATGCGGGCCTGCGGGCATTGCGAGGCAACCCACAGCGAATACGCGCCGATGTTCGCGCCGATGTCGAGGAAGCAGCCGCCGGCAGCGAGTTCGCGGGCGAGAAAGTCGCGTTCAAGGGTGTCGAGGTATTGGGGCATGAGCAACAGGCGCTGCTCGGAAAGGTTGCCGCGCGCGTGCAGCCGGAGCTTGAGATTCCACACCCGCGCGTCCACCACGGGCGGCAGCCAGCGTTTCAGCGGGCTGCGCAGCCACAGGGCGATGCGCCGCCAGCGTTTGCCGGGCGGCAACCGGTGGAGCAGGCCCACCCACTTCACGGAAACCCCGCGCAAAAGAAACGCGCCCCAAGGGGGCGGCGGACTGGCGGGCGGCAGATTGGTCACGCGCCGATGCTACCGGGGGGCCGCGGGCGCGGCAACGGAGCTTTGCGCAGCGGGCCGGGCGGCGGCGGCAAGCAGCGTTTCAATGCGCTGGGTGAGATCGCGCAGTTGTTCCGCGTCCGCCTTGCCGGCGAGGTGATGCAGCACCCGCCCGTCCGGTGCGATCAAATAGAGGTTGGCGCGGCCCTTCGTGTAGTGGAACGCCCGCGCCGTATCCCCTTCCCAGTCGAGCATGACCGGATGCGTGATGGCCTTCTTGAACCGCGCCTGCACCAGTCCGCGCAGCGGGCGGGGCGCGGCGGAAACATCCGCCAGCCCGGGAATGTCAATCCGGTCGCCGAACCGCTCGGCCAGTGGCGCGGCCCAGCCTTCGATGTCCTCGGCGCCTTTCTTGTCCGCCACCGCGAGCACGGCGGGTTTGGCGCGGGGGAACTTGAATTCGTGTTGCCGGTCGAACTGATCGCGCAGGGTGAAGGTGGGGCTGCGCTCCGGCGGCACAGGCGCATTGGTGGCCGCCGGGACGGCGGTTGCCAGCAGCACGGTCAGGGCAGCGATGAAAGGCAGCCAGGGCACGCGCCAGCCATCGCACGTTCCCGGCGGGCTGGCAAGGGGCCGTCTGGCGGGCGGGAAGGGTGTCGGCGTCATTGGGTTGATTCCCCCGCAGGAGACCGGGCGATTCCGGAGGGAAGCCGCCTCAGTCCTCCCGGTCGCGCGTGTCAATGTCCTCAATGCCGTGCAGGTGCTCAGGCTTGTGGGTAAGCACCCGCACAATGCACCAGCCGAACAGCGTGGTGACGAAACCCACGGACAATATCATGGTGATCCAGCCGCCCAGAGTCATGACGCACGCTCCTTTTCCTGTTCCGCGGCCCGGTCCCAGCGCCGGCCCGCCGCCGCCGTGAGGATGCAGAAGAACACCACGCACACCACGATCAGGGCGACGCTCATCTGCGCCACCGGGCTGGCGTGTGCTCCCACGAGGTCCTTGACGTAACCGGCCGGCTCCAGCCGCCCCGTTTCCGGATTGGTGGCGAAGACATTGAACCGCACCCAAAAGCCGAAAATGGTCAGCAAATACACCGGGCAGACGTATTTGACGATGAACTTGAAGAAGTTGGGAATCCGCAGGGCCGCCCCCTTGTGCGCCTCCCGCCAGCCGCGCTCCACGCCCATCACCCAGCCGAAGATGATGATCAGGATCGTCGCCAGCACGAACAACAGCAGCGTGCCCACCCAGAAATCAATCGTGTCCAGCGCCTTCAAGTCCTTGCTGAAATACACCACGAACAGGCAGCCCAGCGCGGTCAACAGGCCGAGCAGCGCCACGGATTGTTTCCGTTTCAGGCCCAGCCCCTCCTCGAGGAACGCAATGCCCGGTTGCAGCATCGAGAGCGAACTCGTCACGGCGGCGAGGAAGAGCAGGAAGAACCACGCCGCGCCGAACAGCCACGGCAGCGGCATGTTGGCGAACACCAGCGGCAACACCTTGAACCCGAGGCCAAACGTGCCCTGGCCGATGACCCCCGCCGCGCCGAGGAACATGAACGCCGCCGGCACCGTGATCATGCCGCCCAGCCCCACCTCGCAAAACTCGTTCGCGCTGCTCGCGGTCAGCCCGCTCAACACCACGTCGTCCTGGTTCGTCAGGTAGCTCGCGTAGGTGATGATGACGCCAAAGCCGACCGACAGGGAGAAGAACACCTGCCCGGCGGCGGCCAGCCAGAGCTGCGGATTGGCCAGTTGTGCGAGCATCCCGGTGCCATCGGCTTTCACGGGATTCCACATGAAGCCCAGGCCGTTGAGAACGTTCTGGTCGGGTTTGGCCGGGTCCGGCGTGCCGAGGGTCAACACGCGCACCAGCACGACGATGGCGAGGAGAATCAGCGTCGGCATGCCCCATTTGCAGAACACCTCGATGCCCTTGGCCAGCCCGCGGTAGATGATGAGGAAATTCAGCCCGAACACGAGGATCAGAAAGATCAGCACGCCATTGCGTCCGCCCCCCAGCCCGAGGCCGTCCTCCGTCGCGCCCACGAACCGCGCCCAAAAGTCCGCGTATTGCCCCACTTCATGGCCGAGGTTGAGTTTGCCGGTCAGCGAAAACCACGCATAGCCCAGGCACCACGCCTCGATGAACACGTAATACATGTAGATCATCACCGGCACGATGACACCGATGACCCCGATGTATTTGCCGGCGGGATGCCGGATGAGCGCGTAGAAAATCCCCGGGCTGGAGTGGAATCCGCGCTGCCCGGCGTAACGGCCCAGCGTCCATTCCGCCCAGCAGATCGGAATCCCGAGGATCAGCAGCGAAAGGAAGTAGGCGATCATGAACGAGCCGCTGCCGTATTGCGCGGCCAGCCCGGGAAACCGCAGGAAGTTGCCGAGGCCGACGGCGCTGCCCGCCACCGCCATGATGACGCCGAAGCGCGAACTCCAGGATTCGGCGCGCAAGCTCGAAGACATGGCCTTCTAGTTAACGGGGGCCTTCCCCGGGCGCGAGCAGATTTTCCCCAGCCGGTGCGCGCCGTCCAAAAACCAGGCGGGCGACCTCGTGGGTGCCGCCGAGCGGCCCGGGGAAAGGCCGGATCGGAAAAACTCTGATGAACCAAGAATCACACGAAGGACACGAAGGAAACACGAAGGCGGAGCGGACCGGACAGACAGCTTGGCGACATGGGCGGTGGGATGGGGCAATCGGCCTCGGGTGCCCGGCGTGCGGCGGGTCATTCCGGGAAAGCGGCGGCAGGGCCGCCGCAGTCCAAAGCGCTTCGCGCCGGCCGCGCCCGTGGCGGCTTTCGGGAGAAAGCCGTAAGCTGCATTGCTCCGATGGCGGGAGTGCCGTTCGGCATCCCCGTTTTCCCGGAGGAATGGCGGCGGGATTGCCGACCGCCGCCACGCTGCACCGCTGCGGAATCCAAAGGCGCCAAATCACGGCACCAGGCGGACGCGGTAGAAGCGCTGGGCGTTGGTGGCGGTGGGGTCGGTGTAGGTGGTGGCGGGGCCGGTGGCGTTGGTGACGGGGCCGTGGTCAGCAAAAGGCACCAGCAGATTGGTGGTCATCTGCACGCGGTAACTCTTGCCGGGCACGCTCGACCACGTGATTTGATTCGCGCCGGTTTGCCAGAGGATGCGGAGGAGCGAAGCCGGGTTCAGCGGGTCGGTGCCGGCCTGCGCTTCGGCGGCGTTGGTCATGCCGTCGCCGTCCTGGTCGCCGTTGGGGTCGAGCAGCAGCACGCCCGCGCTGACGGGGCCGAATGGGCCTTCGATGCCGGCGTTGTTGATGACCGCAAGCCGGGCGTAAAGGGTCTGGCCATGCGCGCCGGTCGCGGTTTGCGCGAGGCCGCCCACCACGCCGTTGAACACATTCGACGCGCCGGGCGTGGTGCCGACGATGAGGCGGTAGCCGGAGACGCCGCCTTCAGGCTCGTTGGCGGCGGTCCAGTTGAACGTGGCGTTGGTGCCGATGGCCCAGCCGGCAGGGGCGGCGGGCGCGGCGGGAGCGGCGGGCGGGGTCACGTCGTAGAGCTTGAGGAACTGCGCCTCGAAGGGAGCGTTGGTCCACGCGGCGGCGCTGGTGGGCACGCGATTCAGGCCGACGAAGATGCCGCCGGAGAGAATGGTGGACCCGCTCAGGCCGGCACCCCAGAGCCAGACGTTGCGCCGGTTCGGGTCCGCGCCGGTGTAGGCGGAAATGTTTTTCACGTTGTAGGTGCGGCCCGCCTTGATGCCGAAGAGGTTCGAGCCGCCGGAGGCGATGTTGACGTTGAACGTGCCTGACTGGTTGTTGTTGCGGTCGAGGTTGACGAAGCCGAAGACGACGTCGGAGAGGTTGGGCGGGAGGCCGGGGTTCTCGTATTTGGCGATGGAGAAGATGGCTTCCTGCGGCGAGCCGGAGGTCTGGTTGAGGAACCAGCGGTTCGAGCTGCGCAGCGCGGGGCTGCCGGCGCGGGCGTGGTTGATGGCGGCATAGACGGGATACAACTGGTCGTTGCCAAAGTCGGCGTCGAGCCAGAGGGGCATCATCGAGTTCCACGTTTTGAAGTGCGGGACATACTTGCAGAGGTTTTTTTCCATGAGGTCGTAGCCGAAGAAGTCGGACAGGCCGAGTTCCTGGCCCTGGAAGATCATGGGCGCGCCGTCCACGGTGCTGGCGACACCGAAGCGGATGAGCGCCTGCCACGGGTCGGCGAAGTTCTGCTCGTCGTGCGAGGTGGTGTTGAGCAGGACGAGGCCCTGGCCGTAGGCGGTGCGGCGGTTGTCGAAGGCGCTGCGGTAGGCGGAGGCGGTGGTGGCGCTCTTGAGGGCGAAGACGAGGTCCTCGTTGAGGATGTCGAAGTGGCGGTTCGAGCGATAGGTGACGGGGCCGCCGTCGAGGGATTCGGACATCCAGACGAAGTTCCACTTCACGTTGCGGCAGCGGTTGATGATGTATTCCCAAGCCTGCGGCGGGAGGCCCTGGCCGAAGTCGCAGCGGAGGCCGTCAATGCCCTTGTGCGCCTGGTTCTTCGGAGTGCCGACGGGGTGGCCGGTCTTGTCCATCCAGTAGATCGCGTATTCCGCGAAGTAGCGCCAGACGTTGTGGGTATAGACGTCGAAGTTGCCGGTGGCGACGCTGTAATCGAACCAGTCGCCCTCGTCGGTCTGCTTGCCGGTGCTGCCGGCGTTCTGCCAGAGCGCGGCGTAGCGGCCAAAGAACACGTCCTTCGCGTCGAGCCATTTGCCGAAGTCGTAGCGGTCCGGGGCGGGAGCAATGGAGCCGGCGTTGAAGGCGCGCTGGTAGTAGTCGTCCACGCGGGAGAAGAAGCGGGCCTCGACGTTGCGGATTTCGGTGGTGGGGCTGCTGGCAGGGGAGAACAACTGGCGGCCGAATTCGCCCAGTTCCACGTCCCACGCGGTGTGGTTGAAGGCGGCGTCGAGCATGATGCTGACCCCGGCGGCATCGGCGGCGGCGACAAAGTTGGTGAACTCCTGCATGGCGGCGGCGCGGGTGTTGGCCTTGCTGAGGCGCGGTTCGACCTCCCAGAAATTCTTCACGGCGTAGGGGCTGCCGAGGGCGTAGGGGTAGTTCACGTCCTCGAAAGGCGATCCGCCGTTCCAGCGCCAGGTGGTGAACGCGCAGGGGCCGGGGCCGCGCGCGTTGATGTCGGCGGCGCTCAGGTGACGGCCATCCACGCCGTAGGGATGGATGGGCTGGAACCAGAGCCAGTTCACGCCGAGGTTGGTGACGTAGGTGAGATTCCAACGCGGCGTGCGGGTCGCGCCCGGACCATCCCACAGGTCCACGAAGGTGCTGCGCTGGGATTCGAGCAGGCCCTCGGATTCAACGGTGAGCGCGTTGAGTTCGTAAAAGCGCATGTCGCGGGCGTTCACGGGCGAGACGACGATGGCATGGTCGCGCTGGCGGACGCCGGGCGAGCCGTCAAAGTCGTTGTAGTAAATCCAGTTGGGGTTGCCGGTGACCTTGTAGCGCGCGGTGAGGCGATACGCGCCGGTGTTGCTGGCCAGCAGGGTGAGGGTGAACGTGCCGCCGCCCGCGTCGTTCATGGTGTAGGCCTTGTAGTAGTGCGCGTCGCTGCCTGCCGTCACGAGGTTGCCGCTGGGCGGGAGGATGCCGTCCTGCACGCCGTCGCCATCGGCATCGAGCGCGGCACGGTCGCGGCGGTTGAGGTTGCTGAACACCTCGATGGCGGTGAGGTTCGCCGCGTTGGGCTGGAAGACGATGTTCAGCGGCACGGTGGTGCCCGCGACCTCATCCACGAAGACGTGCGTGGTGGTGTAGTTGGCGTTGACGCCATTGACCGAGAGGACGGGGATGGCGGCGGCGGGGAGCGTGGCGAGGGCAACGGCTAGGGCGATCAGGATTTGGCGCATGGGGTGGGGAGTTGAGGGGGTGATGTTAAAGGTTGATGAAGGGCGGAGCGGTCAATGATTTGTGTGGGGCACTTGCAAGCCATTGCCCCCTCATCCCTTCCCTCTCCCCGTCAAATGGGGAGAGGGCGGACGAGCCGTCCGCCGCGGCTTGATCGGAGGCGGAAGGCCGGGAGAGGGGCACGAGCGTAGGCAATAGTGACATTCAGGAACTTTCCATCAGATGGCGAGGCGGGCCGGACCGGCGGCCTGCCCGCCACCGGCCCGCACGCCCCCCCGCATGACTCACAGCACAACCCCACTGCGATAGAACCTTTGATCTTCCGAATCGGCGTTGTCGTAGAAGAACGTCAGTTCGCCGCTGGCCTGGATCAGGCCGCTGACGGGCTGCAACGGTTGCGTCAGGTCGGTGGTGGCCAGCACACGATAGACCTTCCCGGCCACGCTGGCCCAGATGACGGCGCGGTTGCCGTCGGCCAGTTCGATGATGCGGAGGACATCGTTCGGGTCGTTCGGGTTGGTGCCCGCGATGCTTTCGTGTAAATCGCTCATGCCATCGCCATCGCTGTCGAGGTCGGGCGGGGGCGGATAGCTGATGACGACCACGCGGGTGTCGGAGAGGACCACGGAGCCGGTGAAAGTAACTTCGAGGACGTTGGTGCCGGCAGGGATGTTGCCCCAGCGGTAGGCGAGGGAGTTGAAGCCCGCCCCGCAGGCCGGACTGGTCCCGAAGACCCAGTTCGTGGGATTGATCGAAACGCCATTGATCTTGAGCGAATAATTGTTCGGGTTGGCGGTTTCGGCACCGGAGGTGGTGTTGCAGGCGCGCAACAAGATGGTGGAGTTGGTGGCGGCGAGGGCGATGGGCCCGTTGCTGGCGGGCGTGCTGAAGTAGAGCACGCGGGCCGGGGCCACGGTGTTCACCGTGTTGGTCAGGATCGTGACCCGGCCCGGCAGGACGGCGGTGGTGGCCTCGCGGATGCGGACCGTGAGCAGGGCCGTGCCGCTGCTGGGCACGCCCGCGTAGGTGAAACGCCATTCCTTGGGCAGGCCGGGATAGAGCGGGTCGAGCGTGGGCGCGGGGCTGACCGGGTTGGCGGGGGCGAAGGCGGGCACGCCGTTGGTCAGACCGTTGCCCTGGAGCAGGCCGGTGACGGCGTCGTCGTTGGCGGCGCTGCTGTCGAGGATGTTGACTTCGACGCCGGTGGCGGAGGCGTCGGTGCGGATGATGACCTCGTAATTCACCACGGCGATGCTGGCCCCGTTGGTCGGGAAGGCGATGGCCGCCTCGGGCGGCGCGGCGTCGTAGTAGAACGTCTGGGCGAAGGTGTTGAACACGGACGATTTGCCGTCGCGCGGCAGGAAGGTGCGGGCGCGGACGATGTGGAAACCCTCGGCGAGGCCGGTGGCGGTGTGCGCCGGGTTGAGGTTGTTGTGCAGCCAGACCGCGGCGGTGGTCGGGTTGAAATTCGTGATGGCGAAGGTGGTCAGCCCGAACTGCCGGTCCTTGAGCGCGTCGGAGATGGGCAGGACGAAATTCTGGTAGAGGCCGATCTTGTAGCGGATTTGGGCGCCGTTGGTGTTGTCGGCGGCGGGAATGGTGGCCTTCCACCAGTCCACCTGGTTGTTGAGGGAATCCTCATTGACCCACGAACCGGAGACCACCTTGGTCGTGCCGCGCCCGACGCCGAACGCGCCCTCGGGGTTCGAGCCGTCGGTGGTGTAGTAAAGGCGGCAGCGGTCCATGTGGAACTTGAATCCGGCACGGATGTAGATGTCCACGTCCTGCCCGGCGACGGGGTTCAGCGGGACGCGCTGGGTGGCGGGGCCGCCGCCCACGATGGTGGTCGCGTTGCTCGGGCTGTGAATGGCGAAGACGGGGGTGGCGTTGGTGACGGTCCAGTCGTTGCCGTTGCCGTTGACCACGCGGTTGCTGGCGCTGTTGCCCACGAAGTAGTGATAGGTCTCGGCGCCCTCGGAGACGGTGTTGTTCCGGTTGGTGGCCATGGCGGCGAACTTCTCGGGGCCGGTGCGCGACACGAATTGCGCCTGTTCGTAGCCGAGGAAGACATCGGTGGCGGTGCCGGGCTTGTTGTCGCGCTTGTCGCCGGTGAGCGGGCCGAAGCCCAGGTGGCTGTTCAGGTCCATGCCGCCGTCGAGCTTGGCGAGGATGTTGTTGGCGGAGCCGTCCACGCGGAACACGAGGTCGAAGGGCGCGTTGGTCAGGATGGGCACGTCAATGGCGTAGGTCTTGTTCGAGACATTGACGCCGCCGACGGTTTGACCGTGTTCGTTCACGCTGCCGCGGTGGCGGAACGGGTAGATGGGATTGAAGCCGTCGTCGCCGTTCACGCCGTCGCGCCGGAACACGGTGATCCGCGGCGCGTCCTGGCCGCCCTGGCGGAGGGTGATGACGTCTTTGCGGTTGGCGCGGCTGGGTTCGGGCCAGTGGTAACCGTAGGCGACGTAGCCGCCGCTGGGGATGAGGATTTCAATCGCGCCGCCGCCGGGCGGAATCGTCTGGCTGCCGACATACACGGTGGTGCCGCCGCTGGCCTGCGCGACCGAGCGGCTGTTGGTGGCCGGGCGGACGGTGACGCGCTTGTAGGTGCGGTCATAACCGGGCGTGCTGACGGCCAGTTGCGAGAGCACGGAGCCGGGCGGGAAACCAACGGCCAGGCCCTGCGAGTCGCTGCCGGCGCCGGGCGGGCGGTTGACCCCGGACGGGAACGCCTCGCCCTCGCCGTCCACAAACGCGACGTCGCCGGGGAAGCCGTAATTGTCGTTGAGCGCGAACAACACGACGGTCTGGTCCGCGGCGCTGCCCGGCTCGCGGTAGTCGTAGCGTTCGAAGGCCACGATGTCGGCGTCACCCCAGCGGGGACGGGTGCCGCCGCGGGCGAGTTGATGATGCAGCCACGCCACTTCGGGCATCTTGTTGTCGCCGAACTGGCCGAGGTAGGGGGCGTTGGCCACGCGCGGAAAGTAATCAGGCGCGCCGGACTGGTTGTAGCCGTCGGAGTAGATGGAGGGCAGGCCTTCGCGGAAGAAGTTGTAGGCGTTGTGCAGTTCGCGGCGATTGGCGAAACCGTCGTCATGACTCTGCGCGAACAGCACGCTGTTGATCGGGCTGAACGACGCGGCGGCCGGGTCGCGCTGCTCGAGGCCCGCCAGTGAGGCGGAGGGGTTGCCGAAGACGTTGTTGAGGTGGAAATGGAGCGGCGCGCCGAGCAACCGCATGCCGCGGTCAATGTATTCCTGGAAACCCGGCGGCTGGCCGAGGTGCTCGCCGAAGAGCAGGGCATCGTTGCGGGGCGCCTCGGTGTCGAAGCAACTGTTCCGGTTGCTGTCGCCCTCGATGTAGCCGTTGCCCAGCGCGTTGTTGCCGTAACCGTGAACGTAATCAAACATGGTCTGGATCGCGCCCGTGTAGCCGTCGGGCGTGGCCGATGTGGAGCCGAAGAACGTCGAAGGCGTGTGCTTCACGGCATCGAACCGGAACCCGTCGCACTTCGTCTCGTTCACCATCCAGAGCGCGGCGCGGATGAGATGGGCGTTGACGTCCTCCGGGACGGGGTCGCCATTGTTGCCGTTGAAGGGTCGCCACGGGCCGGCAATGGGCGGGAGGTTGGTGTCCATGTAATAGCTGGGATTGGCGGGCTGCCGGACGAACACGGGCTTGGGCAGGGTGCTGCCTTCGGTGAGGCCGTAATTGAGATTGAGGGAACCAGGTTCGTTCGCAAGGTCCACCAGGCCGAAGAGGGGACGGTTCTGGACCTGGAACAGGTTGTTGTAATCGCTGATGCTGTTCCAGTTCCGGTGCTCGCCATTGGCGAGGCGTTGCAGGTGGAAGTCGCCGACCGTCAGGCCGGGATAGAGGTTGGTGGGCGTGTTGGCGTTGTAGCCGGGCGTGTCGAACCCGCGATGGTTCATGATGTTGTCGAAATAGACGCGGAGGCCGAAACGGTGCGCGAGTTCCACGACCCGGAGCAGCTCCTCCTTGGTGCCGTAACGGGTGCGGACGGTGCCGCGCTGGTTCTTGTCGCCCAGATCGAAGGGGTCGAACAAATCGTAACCCACCGAAAACACGCTGCCGGCCTTGGCGGGCGGGGGCAACCACAGGCTTGTGTAACCGGCCTCGGCGATTTCCGGCATTTTCTGGGCCAGCTCATCCCAGTTCACGTTGAACAACTGGAGCATGGCCTCGCCGCGCGCGGCGGGCGCGCTCCCGAGCAGCAGCACGGGCAGGAGCAGGACGGCAAACCGGCGCGACAGGCGGCGACCGAAAAGGGACACGACAGGGAAATGCATGGGCGGATGAGTTGGCAGCTTGCGCGCAAGATAAGCCTGGAACGCCAACCCTCAACCGCACGAAAATGCGGGGGTTTGAACCGCGGTGGACTCGCTGCATTCGGCGGTTCCGGGCGGGTTGCCGCCGACGAGGAAGGGGATGGCCGCTCGCGGACGAACGCTTTTACGGAACGGCGGGGGGCATCTTTTGCCCGTGCACGTTCCAGTTGCGCCGGACGGATTTCGAACCGACACTCCCGGGCATGGTCCAAACACGCATGAACCGGTGGCTGGAGTTTCTTCCCGCGCTTGTGATGGCTGGAGTTTTGCTGGGAGCGGCCCCGCATCTTGCGGCGGCCGATTCACTGGTCTGGCGGCCCGACACACAGACACTGGACGTGGATTTGCAGGACGCCCCGCTCATTCCCGTGCTGGACCGGCTGGCCACCAAGACCGGCTGGCACATCTATCTCGAACCCACCCCGGGCAAGACCATCACCACCAAATTCGCCGGCCTGAGCCGGGGCGAGGCAATGCGTGTGCTGCTGGGCGACCTGAACTACGCCTTCGCGCCGCAGCCGGACGGGCCGACGCGCCTGTTTGTCTTTCGCTCCTCACGCGATGCCGCGACGCGGCTGATTCGCGGCGTGGACGCGGACAGCGCGGACCGGCGCATCGCCAACGAGCTGGTCATCAAAATCATGCCCGGCACGGACATCGCGGAACTGGCAAAGAAGCTGGGTGCGAAAATCACGGGCCGGCTGGACAAGATTGGCGTGTATCGCCTCGAATTCGAAGATGAGAAGGCGCGTGACACGGCCCGCGAAAAACTGCTCGATGATCCGGGCGTCGAGGGGGTGGATTACAACTACACCGTGGACCGTCCGCCTTCCCCGCAGGCTGCGCCGGGCCGGCATGTTGGCCCGCCGCAGTTGACGCTCAAGCCGCCGACGGGCGACGGGCGCGTTGTGGTGGGGTTGATTGACACGGCGGTGCAACCGCTGGGCAACGGGCTGGACCGCTTCCTGTTGCCGGCGATTTCCGTGGCGGGCGAAGGGGCGGCGTCCGGCACCAGCCCCACCCACGGCACCTCGATGGCGAACACGCTGCTTAACGGCCTGCAGCAGGCGACCGGCGGCAGCACCTCCGCGCAGATTCTGCCGGTGGACGTGTATGGCCGGAACCAATTGGCCTCCACCTACGACGTGGCCGTCGGCATCATGGCGGCGGTCAACGGCGGCGCAAATGTCATCAATCTCAGCTTGGGCAGCACGGCGGACAGCGCGTTCCTGCGCAGCGTCATCGAGTCCGTCAGCAAATCCGGCATCCCCATTTTCGCGGCGGCGGGCAACCAGCCCGTCACCACGCCGACGTATCCCGCCGCTTATCCCCAGGTCACGGCCGTCACCGCTGGGCAGAACGGCCAGCCCGCGCCCTACGCCAACGTGGGGAGTTTTGTGGACGTGATGGCCCCGGGCACCAGCGTGGTCACCTACAACGGGCAGACGTATCTCATTTCCGGCACCTCGGCCGCCTCGGCGCTCGTGGCCGGTCAGGCCGCCGGCCTGGCCGACGCGAAGAACCTCAGCCCGACGCAGGCCGCCTCGCAGGTGCAGTCGCAACTGCCCTTCCAGCCGGCGACGAGGTAGGGCGGAGCGGCAGTAACCTAAGCGAACGGATTTTCCACGTCGCAAAAGGGGAAGTGCTTCGCGTTGCGCGTAGCAACAATCAAACCGTATTCCCGGGCGGTGGCGGCGATCTGCGTGTCACGGAAATCAAAGGTCTTCCACCAGTCCGCGCCAAATTCGGTTTCCAGCAAGGCGGCGTAACGCGCCCACTCCGTGGCTGCCGGGCCGTCAAAGTCGAAGAAGCGACCCCGGTAATCCTCCACGAGATACGCCAGATCGCGGCGGTGCTGCTCCTTGCGTTTGCCTTCGGGCAGGCGTTCGACGCCGTAACCCAGCTCCGCCAGTGTCACCACGGACAGCCCGCATTCCAGCTTGCGCCGGTTCACCCACGCAACACACCGGGCATCCGGCTTGGGCTTCCGCAGTTCCGAAACCGTGTTCGTGTCCAGCAAGTAGATCATGCGCGGGGCGGACAATGCGCCTTCCGGGCCGGGGCGTCCGCATCCGGCAGGCGGGCAAGATGTTCCGCCAGCGAGAGGGCCGGGCGCGCCTTCATTGGCTTGAGCACCAGGGCGCCGGACTTCGTCTCGTAAAACTCGATTCGCGCGCCGTCCTCCAAGCCGTGCCGCTCGCGGCATTCCTTGGGAATCGTGATGCGGCCTTTGTCCATGTAGAGAATCTGGCTCACGACGGGAATTTCCCACACGGCCCGAGGCCGTCAAGGCAGCACCGCGCGGTAGAAGCGGGCGCTGGCCGGGGCGTTCGAGTCCACCAGCCAGCGGGTGACATTCGTGAGCGTCACGGTCGTGAGCGGCGACCACGTCACCGCGTCGGGCGAGCTTTCCACGCGGATGCGCTGGCCCGCGTTGCCGCGCACGGCGAAGCGGAACTGCCCGTTCGTCAGGCTCTCCGCCCCGGCATGCGCCAGTTCCGGCGTCCGGGACAGCCGGCGATGGAGCGAAATCATCGCCGCGTCCGCGCCGACGTTGCCCGCCGTTCCGGCGGTGGTGATTTGCAGCACGCGCTGTCGGCCGGCGGCGAGGCGGTAATCGCCCAGCTTGAACCAGCGCATGTTGGTGGCCGCGGTCTGGTTGACGCGGTTGGTGTGCGCCGTGCCGCTGGCGTCGAAGACGAGGTGCGGCGCGTTCGTCGAGCGTCCGGCCGCCGCCACCACGAACGCATACACCTCATAGACACCATTGGTGGGCACCTCGAAATAGTAGTCCAGCGTCGCTCCCGAGCCGCCTGCCGCAAAGAGCGAGGGGCCGGTCAATCCGGTGTTCGCACTGGTCGTCCAGGTGCCGTTGCGCACGGCGTCGGTGGTGTTGGTGATGGCCACGACGCGGACGTGGTCGCGCCAATCGGCGGGCCAGCCGGGCGGGGCAACGGCGTTGGTGTAGCGATTGGCGCGGAAGTTGCCGAAGTAGTTCGAGGTGTTGAGGTCGGTGAAATACCAGCCTGCCTGCCCGCCGAAGCCGCCCGCCCGTGCCACATCCACGAACTTGAGCATCTCCGCGTAATCAATCCAGTTGCCGTTGGGCCGCACCGCGTAGGCCGGGGAAAGGCGGCCCACGTCGTTCACCTGCGTGGCAACGAATTGGAGGATGTTGCTGAATGAGGTTGCGGTGCTGACGTAGGACTGGAGTTCGATGCGGTCCACCTTGTTGCTGTTGACCCACCAGACCCAGTCCTGGGCGAAGCTGTTGTAGGCCGAGTAGGCGCTGGCGCTGTAGGCGCTGGGCGCGTTGGCGAGGAGGAACGACGGCTGCAAATCCTTCAGCGCGTCGTAGGCCCGGCCGTGGAAGGCGTTCAACTTGTCCGCGCGCCAGCGGAGCCAGGCGGCGTTGTTCGTCTGGGTGGGCGGCAGCGCGCCGCCGTGTTCCTGCGCGTAGAGATTCGTCGTGTAGGCGTCGTAGCCGTAACCGAGGCTCGGGTAGCGGATGCGGTCGAATTCCAGGCCGTCGAGGTCGTAGTTCCGCAGCACCTCGGCCTTCATCGCGATGAGAAAGTCCTGCACGTCGGGCCGCGTGTGGACCATCCAGTAGAAGTTGCTGGTGTCCATCTCGGAACCGGTCACCGTGCGGGCCACCCAGTCCGGGTGCGTGTCAAAAATTTTGCCCTTCCCGCTGGTGCCGGGCAGGTAGCCGGTCCATCCGCCGACGAAGCCATACTCGAACCACGCCATCACGCGCAGGCCATGCTGATGCCCTTCGGCCACCGCCTCGGCCAGGATGTCACGCCCGGCGAACATCGCGTGCGGGTCCATCGCCAGGCCGGTTTCGTTCGAGAACACCTGGCTGCGCCAGAGCGGGTAACCGCGGCTCCAGCAGTTCACCAGCACCACGTTGAAATGGTTCGAGGCTGCGGTGGCCATCGCGGCGGCCAGCTTGTCCTTGGTGTCGAGGGAATCCCGCGCCAGCCAGGTCGCGCGATACTCCGCGCGGACCAAGCCGGGCCACAACCCGACCAGCGCGAAGAACGCCAAGCCGGTCAGGCGGAGGAACCACGGGAACGGGAACATGCTTGAGCCGGAACGTTACCCGCAAACGCTGCTCCGGCAAGAAACGAAGCGTGCAAGAGAACCCGAAACCAGAAACGGGAGACCCGAAACCCAATCCGGCCCGCCCGCTACTTTTTCCCCTGTTCGCGGATGGCCTTGAGCATCGCTTCCGCGTCCGGGGCCTGTTCGAGGGCCTGCCGGAAGTCGGACTTGTGGAGCATTTTCGCGATGTTGGCGAGGGTGTGGAGGTGCTTCTGGAACTGGCCCTGGGGGACGAGGAAAAGCATGACGAGGTGGACGGGCTGGTTGTCGAGGGCGTTGAAGTCCACGCCCTTTTTGGACCGGCCCAGCGCGCCGACGACCTCGTAGATCAGGTCGGTGGAGGCGTGCGGGATGCCGATGCCGAATCCGATGCCGGTGCTCATCGAGGTTTCGCGCTTGCGGACGACGGCGGTGATGGCCTCCCGATGCTCGGCCTTGATTTTGCCCGTGGCCACGAGGTTGCCGATCAGCTCGTCAATCGCCTGCCAGCGGTCCGACGCCTGCAGGTCGGGAATGATCTGATCTTTCGAGAGGATGTCGCCGAGGTCCATACGTTCAACCGTGGTGGGATTTACGCCTGAATCAACCGGGCAATTCAAGAGCGAATTCCGGCGATGCGATCGCGCGCGTTGGCGGTCAGGTGGTGGTCGGGGTGGTTGGCGCGGGGGCGTGCGTTTCCACCCAGCGCGCCATCAGCCAGAGCAGGTCGGCCAGGCGGTTGAGGTAGATGATGATCTCGGCGTTGTGCAGCAGTTCGGCCTCCTGCAACGCGCACACCCGGCGCTCGGCGCGACGGCACACGGTGCGGGCCACATCGAGCGCGGCGGAATCCACCGTGGCCCCGGGCGTGGCCCAACCCTTGTAGGTGATGTTCTGCGCCTCCAGCTCGCGGATGAGCGCGTCGAGCTTGTGCGTCATGGCCGAGGTCACGAGCGTGAACCCGTCCTTCACGTAGCGGGGCAGGTCTTCGACCGCCGTGGCCAGTTCGCCCATCAACACCACCAGGTCGTGCTGGATGCCGAGCAGATGTTCGCGCATCGGCGCGTGGGGCGTGGTGGCGCGGGCCATGCCGAGGGCGGCATTCAACTCGTCCACCGTCCCGTAGGCCTCGACACGGGGATGGCTTTTGGGCACGCGCCGCCCATACATCACCGCCGTGGTGCCCCGGTCGCCCGTCTTCGTGACAATGCTCATGGCCGCGACACTGCCACGGAACCGGGGGGAGTCAAACAGTTGCTCGGCGTCGAGGGGATTCCGGGCGAATTCCTTTGCCCGTCCGGAAGGCATCCGCCAAAAAGTCCCCATGCAGGCGCGCTTCCTTCTCGGTCCCGCCGGCAGCGGCAAAACCTTCCGCTGCGTGGCAGAGGTGCGCGCGGAACTGCGCCGCGCCCCCGTCGGCCCGTCGCTGCTCTTCCTCGCGCCCAAGCAGGCCACCTTCCAGCTCGAACGTCAGCTCCTCGCCGGCTCCGGCGACGCCGCCCTCCCCGGCTATTCCCGGTTGCACATCCTTTCCTTTGAACGTCTCGCGGCCTTCGTCTTCGCCCAACTGGGCCGGCCGGTGCCGGAATTGTTGAGCGAGGAGGGGCGCGTCATGGCGTTGCGGGCCTTGCTCGCGCGGGAGCAGGCGCAACTCCGTGTGTTCCGCGCCAGCGCCCGGCTGACGGGTTTCGCGGCGCAACTCAGCCTGCTGCTCCGCGAACTGCAACGCAGCCGCGTCGGCCCCGCCCGCCTCGTCGAACTGGCGCAGCGCGTGCCCCGCAGCGGACGGCTCGACGACAAACTGCATGACCTCGCGCGGCTGCTGGAAGGTTATGAGACGTGGCTTGCTGCGCACCGCGCCGCCGGCGGTTCCCTCGAGGACGCGAACCGCCTGCCCGACCTGGCCACGGAAGCCTTGCGCCGGGCAACCGCTGACGGCGTCTCGCTTTCGATTGATGCGCTCTGGCTCGACGGGTTCGCGGAAATGACGCCGCAGGAAATCGCCCTGCTCGCCGCGCTCGCTCCGCATTGCGGGCGCATGACGCTGGCGTTCTGCCTGAACGACGAGCCGGCCACGGACCCGGCGTGGCTTTCGCCGTGGGCGATCGTGGGCCGCACCTTTGGCCGGTGCCGCACTGCCTTGCGCGCCTGGCCCGCCACGGTCGAAGTCCTGCCCCGCGACCCCGCGCGCAGCCGTTTTTCCGACGCGCCGGAACTGGCCACGCTCGAACGCGCCCTCGCCGGCCAGGCGACGATGACATTGGCCCCCGCTACTGAACTCACTCACCACGCCTCACGCATCGCGCCTCCCCCCGCCGTCCGTCTCATCGAATGCCCGCACGCCGAAGCCGAGGCCACCTTCGCCGCGCGTGAAATCCTGCGGCACGTCCAGGCGGGCGGGCGGTTCCGCGACTGCGCGGTGCTGGTGCGTTCCCTCGAATTGCATCACGACAGCCTGCGCCGGGTGCTGGAGCGTTACGCGATCCCGTTTTTCCTCGATCGCCGCGAACCCGTGGCGCATCACCCGCTGGCGGAGCTGACGCGGTTTGCGCTGCGCACGGTGACATTCGACTGGCGGCACGAGGACTGGTTTGGCGCCTTGAAAACCGGCCTCGTTCCCCTGGCCGACGACGAGGTGGACGCGCTCGAAAACGAGGCCCTGCGCCTGGGCTGGCAGGGGCGCGTGTGGCGGGAAACGCTGCCGGGCAAAGCGGACAGCGAAAGCGGGAAACGCGAATCCCGAAATCCGAAACCCGAAACGACGCCACCACACCACCCACTGGAGCACTTGCGCGCGAAGGCGATGCCGCCGTTCCTGAACTTCGCGCGGGCACTGGCGGCGGATGCTTCCGGCCCGACCGGGGCATCGCTCGTGGCGGCAGTGCGCGGCTTGTGGGAAGAATTGAACGTCGAACGGCGGCTGGCGGACTGGAACGAGCGCGCAACGGAACTCGGGTTGCCGCGCGCGGCGCACGAGACCGTCTGGACGCAGATGAATGATTGGCTGGCGAACGTCGAGCGCGCGTTCGCTGCCGAGGCGATGCCGCTGCGGGAATGGCTGCCGGTGCTCGAGGCCGGTCTGGCGGGGCTGACGGTGGGTGCGGTGCCGCCCGCGCTGGATCAAGTGCTGGTCGGCAGCGTGGACCGGTCGCGCAATCCGGATTTGCAGCGGGTGTTTGTGCTGGGCGTGAACGAGGGCGTGTTCCCCGCGCCTCCCCGGCCCGGGCCGCTGCTGACGGAGGCGGACCGGCTGGAACTGGAGGCGCACGGGGTGGTGTTGAGTGCGAACGAGCGGCTGCAAATCGGTCACGAGCGTTACTTCGGTTACATCGCATTCACCCGGGCGCGGCGGGAACTCGTCATTTCGTGGAGCCGCGCCGACGCCGAGGGCAACGAGCTGAACCCGTCCCCGCTCGTGGCTGCTGTGCAGCGCGCATTGCCGCACCTTCGGGTGGAGCCGTTCGCCGCCGCGCCGTGGCCGGAGGCCGTCCACCCGCGCGAGTTGGAGGTGCCCCTGCTGCTCGAACATGCCCGAACCTCCGAGCACAGCGCACCCGGCCTCACGCCTCACGCCTCACGCCTCACGTCCGCGCTCGTGGACCTCGACGACTTCGCCGAACTCCTCACCCGCTGGTCCCAATCCCGCGCCGCGCTGGCCCAGCAACGACTCAGCCCCGCCATTGCGGCTGCGCTGTATGGCTGCGAACTCGCGACCTCGGTCAGCGCGTTGGAGCAGTTTCTCGGCTGCCCGTTTCATTACGTCGCCGCCCGCGCGCTGCGGACCGAGGAGCGCGAGGAATTCGCGCCGGACGTCCGGCAGCGGGGCAGTTTCCAGCACGCGGTAATGGAGGCGTTTCACCGGCGCGTCACGGCGTCCGGCCGCCGCTGGCGCGACCTGGCCCCGGCGGAGGCGCGGCAGCTCGTGCGCGAGATTGGCGCGGAACTGATTCCGGTGTTCCGCGACGGCTTGTTCCACGCCGACCCAGTGGCGCGGTTCACCGCCGCGACGCTGGTGGACAATCTCGCGCGGCTCGTGGAGACGCTCATCGGCTGGACCGCGCAATATCAGTTCGACCCGGAGCGTGTGGAGGTTTCGTTCGGCCTGCGGGATGCGGAACTGCCCGCGTGGCGGATTCCATTGACGGGCGGCCGCGCCCTGCTCCTGCGGGGCCGGGTGGATCGCGTGGACCTGTGCCGCACGCCGACAGGCGAGGCGTTGCTCGTGATTTGCGATTACAAATCCTCGGCCCGCCAGATGGACGACGCGAAGCTCGAGAGCGGGCTGGAAATTCAGTTGCTGGCCTACCTCGCCGCGCTCGCGCAGATGCCGGAGGCGCGGGTGTTGTTGGGCGCGGACAAGCTGGTGCCGGCGGGCGTGTTTTATGTGCCGCTCCGGGGCAAGGCGGATTCGGCAGCGACCCGCGCGGAGGCGGCCGGGGCGATGGCAAGTTTCCAGCATCGCGGGCGGTTCGATGGCGCGTGGCTGCGGCAGTTCGACGCGCGCGGCGCGGGCAAGGGGGACCAGTTCAGGTATGTCCTGACCACGAAAGGGGAATTTGCCAAACGCGGCAACGAAGCCCTGCCGCCGGGCGGGCTGCCGGAATTGCTGGCGAACATCGAGGCGCGGCTGCGGGAAACGGGCGAACGCATCTTTGCCGGCGAGGCGGCGGTCTCGCCGTATCGGCTCAAACGCGAAACTGCCTGCGACCGGTGCGCCTACCAGGCCGTCTGCCGGTTCGACCCGTGGACGATGCCGTTCCGCTCCTTGTGAGCCGGGAGAATGGTCGGCTCCGGGTTGCCAGGCCAAGAACTCGGCGGGAACCGCAGCGAGAATGGAATTGCTTTGGCGGGGGTCTCTCCGAATAATCCGCACTGTGACGTTTGCACGCCACCTCCCGGCGTTCCGCAAACCGTCCGGCGCGCTTAGCTCAGTGGTAGAGCACTTCCTTCACACGGAAGGGGTCCAAGGTTCGAACCCTTGAGCGCGCACCATTTCACCGCCGCAACAATGCTCGCGGTGAGTTTCTTCATCCGATCAACCGGCCTTGGCAGGCAACGCCGCCAGTTTGCCCTTCGTTTCCTGATCCTCCGGCGCGGGTGCGGCCGGGTAGCTGCGTCCTTTCCAATTCGGGGTCTCTCCGCTCAGCCGCCGGAAAAAGGCGCGCCATTGCACCCCCAGAAAAATCAGCAGGCCCAGCGGATGCAGGAACGCACCCAGCCAGGACTGTTGAAACCGCCACGCGGCGAGCAGCCGGGGGAGCAGGGATGCTGCAGCCGCAGCGGCAGCCAGGTTCAGCGTCGTTGCCGTCAACCACGGACCCAGCGCGAGCAGCAGCCACGGCAGCACATGCCCGCCGAACAACAGCAGCGTCCACGGACCGATTTGCGCGGGCGCGGCCAGCCCTTCGTGGGCGTTCTTGGTCAGTCCCGCGAGCGTTTCACCGCCGCTGTGATACATGCGGCAGGTGGCCAGGTCCGTGGCGTCGAACAGGTCCGTGCGGAAGCCGGCGCGGCGGAACGCGCGCGGCAGCTTCACGCCATCGTGCAGGGAATCGCGAATGGCCGCGTGTCCGCCTGCCGCGTGGTAGGCATCGGCGCGGGCGATGAACAACTGGCCGCAGCCCGCGCCGTAGGCGGGCTTGGTGCAGCGACGCATCCGCCACACGGGCAGGAAGCCAAGCAGCACAAAATGAATCAGCGGAATGAGGAGCTTTTCGAGGAAGGTGCCGGTGAGCTGGCGCGGAACGCCGCTGGCAAGGGCAGGGGGAGGGGCGCCTTCGCCGGAGGCCATGAATGCGGCCAACCGGGCCAACGCATCCGGCGCGAGGCGCACGTCGGCGTCCACGAAGAGCAGGAGTGGATGCCGGGCGCGCTGGGCAAGCACATGGCAGGCGTGTTGTTTGCCGCACCAGCCGGGCGGCAGCGGCGGCGCGGTCTCGAGGCGCACGCGGTCATCTTCCGCCATGAACTCGCGGACAATGTCGGCGGTGCCGTCCTCGGAGTGGTCGTCGAGCACGACGACTTCAAAGCGCGCGTCGCGGTTCGCCAGCACGGCGGTCAACGCGCCGCGAATGTTCGCCGCCTCGTTGCGGGCGGGGATGAGGACGGAGATGGCGTCGGGTGAAACGTCACTCGCGGGCCGCCAGCCACGCAGCCGCCGCAGTTGCGGCGCGTTCCACAGGAACATCAGCGCTGGGATGGCGGCGAGGGCAAGGGCGGTGATGGCGAGCGGTTCGAGGTTCATAGGCGGCCATGTTCGGAGGTGAAGCGTTCGCCGCGCAACCGGGCGCGCCAGCGACGCCAGGCGTCGTAGAAGAATCCCACGCCGGAACCCGACCGCAGCATGCAGCGGAACCGCGCCGGATTTCGCGCCTGCGATTCGGCCGCCAGGGCGGTCTGCGTTGCTTCGAGGCGTTGCTCGAAATGGCGGGTCCAGTTCTTTTCCGTGGGCGGCAGGCCGACCTCGCGCCCCAGAATTTCCGCCTCGCCAAAGCGGACGAGCAGTTCGGGTTTGCGTTCCTCCCAGAAGGTGTATTCGAGCGCGACCGGCACAAACACCGCCCGGCCAACGCGCTCCGGCAGGTGGCCGAGACCGGGTTTGAAACGGACGGGCCGTTCGCGGGCATCGGCAAAGCGGCCCTGCGGCGTCAGCCACAACGCGGTGTCGGAGTGTTGCAGGATGGCCGTGGCGTGCCGGAGAAAACTCACCGCTCCGCGCGGGGAATCCTGTTCCACGCCAAAGAAACCCAGCTTGGCAAAGAAGCGATATTGGCGCAGCGCCCGGGCGTCAATCGGCGCGAAGGCGCGGCAGTCGCGGAAGAACTCGTCCTGCAACAGCAGGCACGCGAGTGGATCCCACCAGGCCGCGTGGTTGACGTAGAGAACCATCGGCAGGCCGTGAACCTTCGGCGGGAGGCCGGTCTCGCACACGCGGACGGCGTGGAAGTGGCGGCCCACATACCAGCGAGAGTAGGCGGTGAAGGCGCGGAGGAGGCGGGGGGAAATGGGGGGGAGTGCTGCGTGCTGCGTGCTGCGTGAACTTCCAGCGTCGGAATCTTTCCGCAACGGTTCGGGGATGGCGGGGTTGGGCGCGGCAACTTCCGGGGTCCGGCGCGCGCCGTCCGTCGCCGACCGGTGGGCGGCGGAGACGGACGGCGTGAGCGCGGTGAGGTTCATGGCGACGTCATGCGGCGGCGGCGAGTTCGGGGGCCGGCTCGGTGGCGGGTTGCTGCTGCTTTTTGTTGCCGGGTTCGGTGACGCCGTCGCGGTCCAACCGATCGGCGGCGATCCAGCCCGACATCATCACCATCGGCATGCCGGGGCCGGGATGCGCGGAGCCGCCGGCCAGGTAAAGCCCGCGCACGTCGGGGCTGTGATTGGCGGGCTTGAACGCGCCCAGCAATTTGCCGTGGCTGGCGAGGCCGTAGATGGCTCCGTTCAGCACGCGGTAGCGGTCGTTGATGTCCTGCGGCGTGAGGACGTCCTCGCAGACGATGCGCTCCTCGATGTCTTTCATGCCGCCGGTGGTCTTGAGCTTTTCGAGGATGGTCCGGCGATAGGCGGGGAGCATCCGCCGCCAGTCGTGATGCGGGCGCAGATACGGCGTGTGGACGAGCACGTAGAGCGCGTCGCCGCCGGCCGGGGCGACCGCCGCTTCGGTCTGGGCGGGCGCGGCGAGGTAACAGGTCGGATCGGGCGCGGGCTCGCCGCGGTTGTAAATGAAGTCAAATTCCTCATGCGGGTCGCGGCTGAAGACGAAGTTGTGATGGGCGAGGTGCTCGTAACGCCGGTTGAGGCCGAGGTAGAGCACGACGCCGGAGCAGGCGGCCTCGTAATGGCGGCGGTTGAGGAACGCGCGCTCGGCTGGCTGGCCGCCGAGCAGTTCCTTGTGGGTGCGGACCGAGTCGCTGTTGGAGACGAGCGCCGAGAGCGGCACCGTTTCGCCGGTGCCGGTGATGACGCCGCGCACCTCGCCGGATTCGACGTTGATGCGTTCGATGCTGGTGTTGAGGCGGAATTCCACGCCGAGTTCGCGGGCCAGGCGGGCCAGGGCGAGCGGGACGGCGCGGGTGCCGCCCATCGGATACCAGACGCCCTCGTTGGTCTGCATGTGCGCGATCCCGCACAGCACGGCGGGCGAGGCGTAGGGCGAGGAGCCGACGTATTGCGTGAAATGGTCGAGCATCTGCGACACGCGGGCGTCGGGCACAAACGAGCGGATGGTGCTTGCCACGGTGCGGTGCATTCGCATCGCGAGCACGTCACTCAGCGTCGAGGCGCTGAAGGTGTTGGAGAGGTTGAACATGTCGCCCAGCCCGCCAACGGATTTGTAAAAGAAGAATTTGTTCGAGATGCGGTCGAGGCGTTCGCTCAACTCAATGAACCGCGCGTAACCGGGGCCGGTGCGCGGGTCGGGCGAAAACTTCGCCAGTTCGGCGGTCATCTGCGGCACGTTCTGCCAGAGGTCCAGCACGGAGCCGTCCTGGAAGAAGCTGCGCCATTGCGGGTCGAGCCGGACGAGTTCGAGGTAATCCTCCAACCGGCGGTCGGCCTCCGCGAAGATGCGGCGCAGCACCGAGGGCAGCGTGAGGATGGTCGGCCCCATGTCGAATCGGTAGCCGGCGCGGTCCAGTTGCGCGGCCTTGCCGCCGAGCCAGGGGTTTTTCTCGAAGACGATGACGCGATGGCCGCGCGCCGCGAGGGTGCAGGCGGCGGCAAGACCGCCCAGCCCGGAACCGATGATGCCGATGGGGTGTTGTTTCATGGTGGTTTGGTTGAAGGATTGAAAAGTTAACGGTTGGATGAGTTTTGACGACGGGCGCGGGCGAGGCGGAGAATGGTTTTCAGGGCCTGCCAGCGGGCTTTCAAGCCGGTGCCATGCTGGAGCACGAGAAATTGCCGGAACAGCTCGGCGTCGTTCGCGCCGGGCGCGTCAAGGTGGGGCAGGAAACGCGACCGGCGGACAGTGACAACCTTGGGCGCGGTCATTTCCAGCAGCCCATCCGCGCCGCGAGTCACGCCAAAGCCGCTGCGTCCGCGCCCGCCAAACGGCACGCGGGGGTCGGCGCTGGGCACGATGAGATCATTGATGATGACGAGGCCGGCGTTGAGGCGGGCGGCCAGTTCGCGGGCGGCGGTTTCGTCGGCGCTGAAGATGGTCGCGCCGAGGGCATAAGGGCAGTCGTTCGCCATCGCCACGGCCTCGTGGTCGTCCTCGGCGGTGACGAGCGACATGACGGGCGCGAAAATGTCCTCGTGCAGCAGGCGCATTGAAGTGGAGGCGCCCGCAATCACGAGCGGCGGGAGGCAGGCCTGGTCGGAAAGCAGCCGGCCTTGAATCAGGTGCGCGCCCTGCGCCAGCGCGTCGTCAATGTGGCGGCGGACGTGCAGCGCGAGTTCGAGCGGTGCGGCGGCTCCCGGCAGGGCGGCGAGGCGGCCTTCCAGTTGCGAGGCGACGGCGCGATGCACAAACACGCGGCGCGGGGCGATGCAGGTGGCGCCGTTGTTGAGTTCCAGACCGAAGCGCAGCGCCCGCGCGGTCAGATCGAGGTCGGCGTCGGCGCGGACGAGGACGGCATCGCAGCCGGACAGCTCCATCGTGGCCGGGATGAGACGCGGGGCCAGTTCCGCGTAAACCGCCGCGCCCGTGGTGGCGGAGCCGGTGAGGAAAACTTTGGCGACCCCGGCCGCGATGGCGGACTGCGCGGCGCGCGGAGATTCGGGGAGCACCTGTGCGAGGCGGTGATCGAGTCCGGCGTGATGGAGGAGGTTGACCAGTGTCTGCGCGGCCGCGGTGCCGTTGGCGCCGGGCTTGAGGAGGACCGCGTTCCCGGCGGCCAGGGCTTGCAGCAACTGCACGCCGGGCAGGAAAAGCGGGTAATTCGACGGCGCAATAATGAGCACGACGCCGAGCGGCTCACGGTGAATTTCCGTGACGGTGCCATTCAACCAGAGCGGGCGGCCGCGGCGGCCCAGACGGCCGGGCGCGAGGAGGCGTTCCGCGTTGCGTTCGAGGAAGCGGCACGCCTCCGCGAGCGGGATGACTTCGGCGGTCAGGGATTCCAACACGGGCCGGCGGCGCGCGGCGGCGGAGGCTTCCGCAAGCTGTTCCGCGTGGCTGGCAATGAGACGGCGGGCGCGACGCAAAATCGCCACGCGATCCCGCACGGGCGTGGCGGCCCAACCGGTTTGGGCGAGCAGGGCCGCCTGTCGCGCCGTTGCCACCAACGAATCCACCGATTCCGCGGGTGACGCGGAGGGCGGGTTCAGAATGGTGACGGGGGCGGCCATGTTCAGGCGACGGTGGCGGGTTGCAGGACGCGGCGTGGCTCGAAGCGTTCGCGGTCGTGTTCGACGCCGAGGTCTTGGAGGAGGAGGCGCGAGGTGATGCGCGCCGATTCAAAAATGACCGGCAGGCCGCTGCCGGGATGCGTGCCGCCGCCGACGAGGTAAACCGCGTCCAGGTCCTCGAACCGGTTCTGCGGGCGGAGGTGCAGGAGTTGATCCAGGCTGTGGGCGAGGTTGAAGGTGGCCCCGCGGTAAATTTCGTAGCGCGTGTCCCAGTCGGCGGGGGTGATGATGCGTTCGTAGCGGACGCGGCCCTCGAGGTTGCCGTAGCCGGCCTTGGCGATCTGGCGGTAGAGGAGTTCGCGGAACGGGCCGCGTTCGCGGTTCCAGTCAATGTTCGGGTGCTGGTGCGAAACGGGTGCGAGCACGTAGAGCGCGCTGTGGCCCTTGGGCGCGAGCGAGGGGTCGGTGACGCAGGCATTCTGGACGTAAAAACTCGGATCCTCGCTGAGGACGTGCTTGTTCTCGATGTCGTCGAGGTTTTTTACGTAATCGTCGGCGATGTGGATGGTGTGGTGCGGGAGGTCGAACGTGCCCTCGACGCCGAGATACATCATGAAGGTCGAGCACGAGTATTTCTTCTGGGCGAGCTTCTTGTTGGTCCAGCGCCGGCGCAGGCGGTCGGGGACCATGCGTTCCATGGCGCGGGCGAAATCGGCGTTCACCACCACCGAATCCGCGTGGCGGATGCCGGCGGAGGTGCGCACGCCAACGGCCTTTTTGCCGGCGAAAAGAATCTCTTCGACCGACTCGCCCAGGCAGATTTCGACGCCCATTTCACGGCAGACGCGGGCCATCGCCTGGGACACCGCGCCGCAGCCCCCCAGCGGATGCCAGACGCCGTATTCGTATTCGAGGAAGCTAAGAATCGAGAACAGGCTCGGGCAGCGGAACGGCGACATGCCGAGGTATTTCGACTGAAAGCAGAACGCGAGGCGGACGCGGTCGTCCTGGAAGAAGCGCTTCAGGTAGGTGTCCACCGATTCGGTGGGATGCAGCATGGGCAGCATCTTGAGCAGGCGCACGTTCAACACGTCCTGCCAGCCGAGGAAGGGCTGTTCGAGGCACGGCTCGAAGAGCGCGAGCTTGGTGCGGTTTTCGGTGATGAACTTGCGGAAGCCGGCGGCATCGGCGGGGGACAGCGCGGCAATTTCCCGTTCCATGCGCTCGGGATTTGGCGTGGCGTCAATCTTCCCGCCCGCGCCGAACTCGATGCGGTATTGCGGATCGAGGCGGACCATTTCGATCTCCTGCCGCATGTCCCGCCCGGCGGCGGCGAAGATTTCGCTGAGCACGCGCGGGTAGAGGAAAAAGGTGGGGCCGAGGTCAAATTTGTAGCCGTTGGCCTCGATCGTCGAGGTGCGCCCGCCGACATGGGGGAGGCGTTCAATGACGGTGACGCGCATGCCGGCGGCGGCGAGCAACATGGCCGAGGCGAGTCCGCCGGGACCGGCGCCGATGATGATGACGTGTTTGGACATGATGAAAAATTAAAGGCGCGCGGTTTGGATGCGCGGGATGAAACTGGTTTCGGTGAATTGAACGGGCAACTGATTCTTGACCGGCGCTGCCTCTTCCCGGCTCACCGGCATCACGAAGACGCGGATCGTGTGTCGTTGCGCCCGGGCGTCACGCCGCTTGAGGGTGAGCGGAACGCGGGCCGCGGCGCGGCGGGTCGGAAGGTGAGTTTCGAGCGTGGCAATCATGTTCAAGCTCCGAGGGCGAGGGTGGGTTGCACGGAAACGAGACCGCCATCCACGCCCAACACCTGACCGGTGAGCCACGATTGTTCCGGCTGCATCAGCCAGGCGATGGCGGAGGCCACATCGGCTGGTTCGCCAATGCGGCCGAGTGGATGGAGGGCGGTGGAATACTTGAGGGCGGATTCGCTGCGCAGAATCGGGGCGGCCAGCGGCGTGCGGGTCAGGCCGGGGGCCACGCAGTTGACGCGGATTTGCTGACGCGCGTAGGACGCGGCGGCGGCGAGGGTCAGCCCGATAATCCCAGCCTTGGCGGCGGCAATCGCTTCATGGTTGGCCAGGCCCCGGCGCGCGGCAACGGACGAGACAAGCACAATCGAACCGCCCCGCGTGCGCAGCACCGGGACTGCTGCCCGGACGACGTTGAACGCCGTGGTCAGGTTCTGGGAAATCGTTTGTTGCCATTCCGCATCGCTGGTCGAGTGGGCGGGCTTGAGCAGCAGCGAGCCGACACAGTGGGCAACCGCGTCCACGCGGCCGAATTGGTCCATTGCCGATTGGAAGGCAGCGCCGACGGCCGCGGGATCCGTCGCGTCCGCCACCCGACTCGTGGCCGACAATTCCTGAGCCAACGCGGTCAGGGGGGCTTCCGTGCGGGCATGCAGCGACAGGCGCCAGCCCGCCGTTGTGAGGCGACGGGCCAGTTCGGAGCCTATTCCCCCCGTTGCGCCAAAGAGAACGCCAACCGGTGAATCAGAATTTGGGGGCGACGTTGTCATGGCTCTTGGTCTGAATTACAACGGATTTGTATAGCATTTGTCTATATTGGTCAAGAGTTTGTTCAATTTATTTTGCGGGCGGATTTTCGAGGTTTTTTGGGAATTTCGGTATATTCCACACAATGGTTGTGTTTTGTCTAGGATGTGTCTATTTTAGAGGACGCGAAATTATGAAACACGGAATTAAAGCCGTTTCCAAACGCACGGGTCTTAGCCCGCATGTCATTCGCATTTGGGAAAAGCGCTACGGGGCCGTGCAACCCAGCCGGACTGAGACCAACCGCCGACTTTATTCGGATGAGGAGGTGGAGCGGCTGGACCTGCTCCACCAAGCCACGTTGGCCGGACACAACATTAGCCAGGCCGCGCGGCTTACAACGGAGAAGTTGCGCGAGCTCCTGATGGGCGCGCCCTCGGGTGGCGGGGAACTGGTTCATCGCGCGGAGGGGACGCCTCGTGCCCCGGTGCCGGCGACTCACGCGGTGGCGGAATGTTTGGAGCGCGTCCGGGCGCTGGACGCCAATGGGCTGGATGAGTCGTTGCACCGGTTTGTGGTGCAGTTTGGACAGATGGGATTTTTGAACCGGGTGGCTGCGCCGCTGAGCCAGGAAGTGGGCGAGTTGTGGCGGCGGGGCGAGATCACGGCGGCGCACGAACATTTTTTGAGTGCGGCGCTGCGCACATTTCTGGGGCGGACGGCCCGGCAGTTCGCTCCCGGGGAAAACGCGCCGGTCCTGTTGGTAGCCACCCCGGCCGGGCAGTTGCACGAACTGGGTGCCGTGATGGTGCATGCGGCAGCGGCCAACCTCGGCTGGCGGGTGACCTACCTCGGCGTCAACCTGCCGGCGGCGGAAATCGCCGGGGCGGCCATCCAAAACCGCGCCCGGGCGGTGGCCCTGAGCATCGTTTATCCCGAGGACGATCCGAATCTGGCCGGTGAATTGAACAGCTTGCGCCGCTACCTGCCGTCCGAGGTTCGCATTCTGGCCGGAGGCCGGGCCTGCGAAGCCTACCGTGAAGTCCTTAATCGGATTGGGGCACGGCAGATTGCCGACCTGAGCGAACTGGGCGGCGCTTTGGACGAATTACGGCAGGCTGACTGAGCCGCTCTCACCAACGGGTGCGGATACCGCAGGCGCGGAACAGGCACCAGCCCCGCGCGGCCTCGAACAACACAAAGGCTCCCGACGCCAGCAGGATCAGCCCCAGCCACCACAGAAAGAACAGCGCCGCCACGCCACCCAAAACCAGGGCGACCCCGCCGACCCCGCGGAGAATTCGTCCGGTGCGCTGCAAGTTGGGGGAAAAGAATTTCGACATGGCGGACGGTTAACACATCCCGCCGCAACCGCAAATTCCCGCGATGAAGATATTCACGTTTGAGTGTGAACAATGGCTGGCCCGTCCCGTGGAGGCGGTGTTCCCGTTCTTCGCTGACGCGCGCAATCTCCAGGCCATCACGCCGCCGTGGCTGGATTTTCAGGTGCTGACCCCCGACCCGATCGAGATGCGGGCGGGGACGTTGATAGACTACAAGTTGCGCGTCCATGGCGTGCCTTTGCGCTGGCGGACCCTCATCCGCGAGTGGGAGCCGCCCCACCGGTTCGTGGACGAGCAGTTGCGCGGTCCCTACCGGCAGTGGATTCACGAGCACACCTTTGCCGCGCGGGATGGGGGCACGCTGGCGCGGGACGTGGTGCGTTACGCCGTGCCCGGCGGAGCGCTCGTGAACCGGTGGTTCGTGCGGCGGGACGTGGAGCGCATTTTTGCCTTCCGGCGCAGGGAACTGGCCCGGCGCTTTGGCGGCCATTCCGGCCCGCAATGACGGGCATAATCAACGCTTGCGTTCCCCGCCCAACCTGTCATTGTCGCGCCCGTCAGGTAGATAGCTGGTCGCTTACCCGGCATGGTGAATCTTCAAGTGAACTTCGTTCAGTGATGATTTGAAACCCGGCGGTCGGGAACAGTCAGGAGCAAGCCACGGTTAGTCGCCGACAGTTAGAGAGAATGAGCACCAAGTTGTTTGTAGGAAATCTTTCCTTCAAAACCACTGAAAACGACCTCCAGGACGCCTTCGCCGCGCACGGCACGGTTCTCGAGGCCAACGTCATGATGGATCGTGTCACCGGCCGTCCCCGCGGCTTCGCGTTTGTCACCATGAGCACCCCCGAGGAGGCGCAGAAGGCCATTGACGCCATGCACGGCGCCCAGCTCGACGGCCGTCCCCTGACCGTCAACATCGCCCGTCCGCGCGAGGAACGTCCGCCCGGCGGCGGTGGTGGTGGTTACCGGGGTGACCGTGGCCCGCGCCGCGAATACCGCGATGAGGGCCGCCGCGACCGTTACTAAGCAAGCGCAAAACCAATTTTCCTTCACACGGAGCCGGGTTCGCCCGGCTCCGTTTTTCTTTGCCCGTCCGGGCGCTTCGCGAAGCCGGTCAATCGAATTTCCATCCCTGCTGCAACGCCGCGCGCACCACGCGCAACAACCCGAAGTCATACCTTCCCTCCAGCGCGGCGTGAACCGGCGTGAGCGATGGCCCCGAGTGGGGCCGCAACACCTCTGTGATGCACTCCCAGTCCTCCTCGTTCAGCAGGGCGCGCAGCGGAAGCTTCTCGCCCGCCTCGATGGCGGTGGCCAGATGCCCGTGGATGGTGCCGGTGGTCAGCCCACGCTGCCGCGCAATTTCCACGACCGTCTCGCCCGCGCGGAAGCGGCGCAGCGAATCCGCCACCGTGTCCGTCACGGCCGGCTTCGGGCGCGGTTCCACCTGGAACGAATCGTCGGCAAAAATCTGGCGTGCGTTCGTCGCCAGGTAAGCCGCGATCTCCGCGAGAAAGACGGCGCTGAACTCCCGCAATTTTTGTGCGCCCACGCCGCTGATCCGGGAAAACTCAGCCTCGCTCGCGGGATACAGCCGCGCCATCTGCCGCAGCGCCACGTCGGAAAAAATGATGTAGGGCGGCACGCCACGTTCGTCGGCCAGGTGTTTGCGGAGGCCGCGCAGCCGCTCGAAGAGCATTTCGTCGCAGGCAATCTCCCCGGCCTGGTGCGCGGCCTTCATCGGCGTCTGCAGGGGGCGGGTGAGCTGGACGGGCCGCCGTTCCTTGAGGACGGCCAGCCCTTCGCGGGTGAGGTCCACCGTGCTGAACTTGTCATTCGTTTGCGCGAGGAACCCGAGCCGCATGAGTTCCCGCCCAATCGCCTGCCATTCCTTCCGGCCGTGTTCGTGTCCGATGCCATAGGTGGTGAGCTGTTTGTGCCCCCACTGGCGGACCTTCTCCGTGTCCGCGCCGGTCAGCACCTCCACGACGTGGTTCAGCCCCACGCTGAACCCGCTGTGCTGGCGGATGCGATACACGCACGAGAGGAATTTTTGCGCCGACACCGTGCCGTCGAACGTCTCGCGGGGGGAAAGGCAGTTGTCGCAGCCGCCGCAGCCATCCTTCCACGGCTCGCCAAAATACTCGAGCAGCTCCACCCGCCGGCAACCCGCCGTTTCCGCGTAATGCACCATCTGCCGCAACTGGGCGCGGGCGATTTCCCGCTCGCGCGGGTCGGGCTTCTCGTCAATAAACCGCGTCTGTTTCACCGCGTCGCCCGCGTTGAAGAGCAGCAGGCATTCGCTCGGCAAACCGTCGCGCCCGGCGCGGCCGGTTTCCTGGTAATAGCTCTCGATGTTCTTTGGCAGGTCGAAGTGGACCACGAAGCGCACGTTCGGCTTGTTGATGCCCATGCCGAACGCGATGGTCGCGCAAATGACCCGCACCTCGTCGCGCAGGAAAAGTTCCTGGTTGCCGCTCCGCTCCGCCGCCGTCAACCCGGCGTGGTAGGCGCGCGCCTTCACGCCGTCGCGGTTCAACCGCTCCGCCAGCTTTTCCGCGCCGGCCCGCGAGGCGCAATACACGATGCCCGCCTCGCGCGGCCGGTTGCGGACAAACGCCAGCAACTGTTCGTAGCCCTTCGCCTTGGGTGCGACGCGGTAGGTGAGGTTGGGCCGGTTGAAACTCGCCACATAGACGCGCGGCTCGCGCAGGCGGAGCTGCTGGAGAATGTCCGCGCGCACCCGCTCCGTCGCCGTTGCCGTCAGCGCCATGATCGGCACGTCGGGAAACAGCGGGCGCAGTTGCGCGATCTGCCGGTATTCGGGGCGGAAGTCGTGGCCCCATTCGCTGATGCAGTGCGCCTCGTCCACGGCGATGAGCCGCACATTCCAGCGCCGCAGCGCGTCGAGCGTGCCGTCGAGCATGAGCCGTTCGGGCGCGAGGTAGAGCAGGCGGAACTCGCCATTGTGCAGCCGCCGGTAACGCTCGCGCCTCTCGGTCTGGTTCAACGAAGAATTCAGAAATGTGGCTGGCGCGCCGGCTGCGTGCAGCGCGTCCACCTGGTCTTTCATCAGGGCAATCAGCGGCGAGATGACCACCGTCAATCCTTCCCGCGCGAGGGCCGGAAGCTGGAAGCAGAGCGACTTGCCGCCGCCCGTCGGGAGCACGGCGAACACGTCGCGTCCCGCCAGCGCATCCCGGATGATCTCCTCCTGATAAAGCCGGAACGAACTGAAGCCGAAGTATTGCTTCAGCAGCGGCAACAGCGGCGGGGCGGAACTCATCGGGTGGGGAGCCTTGGCGGCGAGAGCGGGTGGTTAATCAGGCATTTGGAAACGATTTCGAATCAAGGCGGCTCCTTGAGCGAACCCACCAAGAATTTCTCGTCAGGGTTGCCCGCTGTCACCAATCCGCATCAAAAGGTTTGGCGGAGCCAGTCGCCGCTTTGAGAGCCCACACACCTTTGGAGCGGGTGGCAACCAAGCAGGTAAGCGACCAAAACTCGGATGAGGTAAGATACGTTTGGTCCTCGCGGCGTTGGCTCCCAATGGGTATTGCCACCCCCACCGACCGTCCCGCCTCGCGTAATGGAGCCAATACCGCCATTGCCACAACAAGTGCGCCAGTTCAGCTTGCCATACGAGAATGCAAGAACATGGTCCTCGTCGAAATTTCCCATGATTGTTGTCGAGTTGTAGCATTTGCTTGGCGAGCCGAATTGACGGGACAAGCTCCGTGCCAGTGCAACTACCGCGTCCAATTGATTTAATAACCGCGCAGAACATCCGCTTTATCAATTCTCTTTGCTGCTGCCACCGCCCGCAGAATGGAATTGAGCGTGCCCACCCGAACGGGCGAGTGATTGGGCACGGCCAAGCGATGTGGGCACGGCGCCTTGGTTTCGAGAACGATGTGGCTTCCTTCCTGATGAACCACCGTGTAGCCGTGGTTCCGGCACAAATGCTTCACCAGTTCCGCGCCGCCCAGATCGCGCGGCAGCTTCATGCGGGCGTCAAGACTTCATCCCGCACCAAATGCAGGCGCACCGTGGCGGGCTTGGGTTGATCGAAAAAGTAGGCGGACACCGCTTCCTGCACGTTGGTGCGCAACGCCGCCCAGGTGTCGCCCTGCGTGAAAATGTCGTGTGACAGGCATTCCGCCACGTATCCCCCATCGGCTTCCTGCGTCACACTGAAAACAATTTCCATGGGGCAATCCTATGTGGGCATCCGGTGCCGGTCAACTGGTGCCATCCCCCGCCTCAGTGATACTCCTGCACCGTCTTCACCGCGTAGCCGTTCTTGCGCAGCGCGGCGATGCCGAGCGCGGCGGCCTTCGCCCCGCTCAACGTCGTCATGATTGGCGTGTCAGTGTAAACCGCCGTGGTGCGGATTTTCACCTCGTCCGCGCGCGGCGTGGCGCCGGAGGGGGTGTTGATGACCAGTTGAATCTCGCGGTTCTTGAGCAGGTCCACCGCGTTGGGGCGGCCTTCCTGAAGCTTGAAAATGCGCTGCACCTTGAGGCCCGCCGCCTCGAGCGCGTCCGCCGTGCCGCTCGTGGCCACCAGTTCGAACCCGAGGTCCACAAACAATCGCGCCACTTCGACGGCCTGCGCCTTGTGCTCGCGGCTCACGCTGATGAACACCCGCCCGCTCAACGGCAGCGGGTCGCCCGCCGCCATCTGGGATTTCGCGTAGGCCACGCCGAGGTCGGCATCCAGGCCCATGACCTCGCCGGTCGAGCGCATTTCCGGCGAGAGCAGGATGTCCTGCCCGTGAAAGCGGTTGAACGGGAACACCGATTCCTTCACGGCCCAATATTTCGGCCAGATTTCCGCGGTGAACCCGAGTTCCTTGAGCGTTTTGCCTGCCATGACGCGGGCGGCCAGTTTGGCCAGCGGCACGCCGATGGCCTTGCTGACGAACGGCACGGTGCGCGAGGCGCGGGGGTTCACCTCGAGCACATACACCGTCTCGCCCTTGACGGCGTATTGCACGTTCATCAGGCCGGCCACCTTGAGTTCCCGCGCCATCGCGTGGGTGTAGTCGCGGATGGTGGCGATGACTTTCGGCGACAACGTGTGCGGCGGCAGCACCATGGCGGCGTCGCCGGAATGCACCCCGGCAAATTCGACGTGCTCCAGCATCCCCCCGACGACAATCGTGCCGCCGTTCGGCAGCCCCACGTCGGCGATGCAATCCACGTCCACCTCGGTCGCATCCTCGAGGAATTTGTCCACCAGCACGGGGCGTTCGGGCGAGGCCTCGACGGCGAAGCGCATGTAATGCTGCAACTCCGTGTCGGAATACACGATCTGCATGGCGCGCCCCCCCAGCACGAAGCTGGGGCGCACCAGCACCGGATAGCCCAGCCGTTGCGCGGCGGTGAGCGCCTCGGCCTCGTTGGTGGCGAGGCCGTTGGGCGGCTGCGGGATGTCCAGCTTCCGCAGCATGGCGGCGAACAGCTCGCGGTCCTCGGCGATCTCAATGCTCTGCGGCGAGGTGCCGATGATGTTGACGCCGTTCTTTTGCAGGCCAAGCGCGAGATTGAGCGGCGTCTGACCGCCGAACTGGGCGATGGCCCCCCAGCATTTTTCCCGCTCGTAGATGTGCAGCACGTCCTCGAGCGTCAGCGGTTCGAAGAAAAGCTGGTCGCTGGTGTCGTAATCCGTCGAGACCGTCTCGGGGTTCGAGTTCACCATGATGGTCTCGAAGCCGTCCTCCTTGAGCGCGAACGCGGCGTGGACGCAGCAGTAATCGAACTCGATGCCCTGCCCGATGCGGTTTGGGCCGCCGCCGAGGATCATCACCTTCTTTTTGTCGGTCTTCTTGACCTCGTCATCGCCGCGGTCGTAGGTCGAGTAGTAGTAGGGTGTGTAGGCCTCGAACTCGGCCGCGCAGGTGTCCACCAGGCGGTAGCTGGGCAGCAGACCAAGGCGTTTGCGCTCGGCGCGGATGGCGTCTTCGGTGGTGCCGGTCAAATGGGCGATTTGCCGGTCGGAAAAACCGAGGGACTTGGCACGGGCGAGGAGTTCAGGCGTCAGCGGCATGGCGCGTAAAAAGCGGGCAAAGTAAGCCGCCCGCCGCCCGCGATGTCGAGTGTGGAATTCTTTGCGCTGCCTACAAATGCGACCCGCCGCCGGGGAGGCGCACACGCAAGAAATTCAATCGCTGTCCGACGGGCAGAGCCAGGCGGCGGCGGACCAACTCGACGAGCGCCCGTTCGTTTTCCCTCCGGAGGGAGGCCAGCATCGCGCGGCGGCTAACAGGAGGCGGTTTCAAGCAAGGTGGGCGCGCAGACAGTGGTGAGAAACCGGCCCTTCAGTCGGGACGCCGCTCACCGCTGATCCGGATTCAAAGTATTGGCGCGCGCCTGCAGTTGGTGAGCGCAGTGTTCGGCAATACTTGCCAGGGAAACGCCGGTTTCTTCACAAAGTCGGGCCATGCACCACAGCAGGTCCGCCATCCGATCCCGGAATTCGTCTTGTTGCGCTGCCGACAGGGGCACCCCGCCCGCCTCAAGGACTCCGCCAAGCAGCGCACCCACTTTACCGGCCTCCTGTTGGAGTCCGGTGACGGGCAGCAGCAAACGGTCGCGGTTATTGCGCAGAGAAACAGGCGTTTGCGCTGCCAAGGCTTGAAATGCGGCGAATGTTTCCATCGCGGGCGGCCAATCAAGCCAGCGCTGTTTCCAGCGGGCGAACGCCCAGCGCGGCGGCCCGGGCAAGAAGAACATCCACCCGCTCCAAACAGAACCGTGACCACGATTCGCAACCGGCCGCTTCCCGGCGGGCCTGGTCTAGCGGCACGAATTCCGGGGCCAGGATGCCGCTGCGCCGGCCCACGATGGATTCATCGGGCACCTGCGCCACATGCACCACGCCGAAATGCACATAACCCACTTCCGTGCTGTCATCATTGATCAGCGCCACCGCCGCGTCCTGATCCGGGGCGATCGCCACCTCCTCCATCAATTCGCGACGCATGCCCTCCTGGTAGCCCCGGTCGGTGGTGAACAGCCCGTGATCTTCCTCGGCAATATGCCCGCCGATGCCGACGGAATATAACCCGTGGAGGCGGGTTTCCTGGCCGCCTTTGCCACGCCGGTAACGCAGAATCCGGTCCCGGCAAAAAATGAGCACATAAGGGATCAACTGCTTGTAACGCCGGTCCTGCTCCGCCGCGCTGCGGTTCAAATAGCACAGGTTCTGGCTGGCCGTGATCACGGGGAGGTAACGCTCCACCTCAAGGCTCAGGCCCTGAAACACCCCCAGTTGTTCCAGCAAGATTCGCTCAAAACAGAGGACTCGTTCTTCAGCGGGCATGGTGATCTGATGGTTTTGTTTGTTCGCGGGGAATTTGCGAGCTGGCCCTTTCGTTCGCGAGCAAAATGCTGATCTACCGCTCCGAAAGTTGTTCACAGGGTCATCCCTTCGCGGCTCGAGCCGGGAGCATTTGATTGGCTTCCCCGTCCAACCATCTATGCTCGACACCATGAAGCGAATCTCCCGGTTGTTCGCGGTCGCTTTTGTCATCACCGCCATGTCCCCCCACCTTTCCGCCGCCCCGCGCGAAGCCGAATGGAGGGCCGTGCGTGAGGCCATCAACAAGGGGCTGCCCCAGACAGCCATCACGAATCTCCAACCCATCATTGCCGCCGCGCTGGCCGAAAAGGCCTGGCCCGAGGCCACCCGGGCCATCGGCCAGAAAATCGCCCTCGAAGGCGCCCTCGAGGGCAACCAAGCCGAGGAAAACGTCGTGCGCCTCGAAGCAGAAATCGCGCAGGCGCCGGACGAAATGAAACCCGTCCTCCAAACGCTGCTGGCGCACTGGTATTGGAGCTATTTCCAGCAGAACCGCTGGCGGTTCATGCAGCGCACCCAGACCGCCGAAGCGCCGGGCAAGGACTTCACGACGTGGGACCTGCCGCGCCTGTTTGCGGAGATTGACAAACATTTCCAAGCGGCGCTCGCCGCCGAGAAAACCCTCAAGGCCACGCCCATCAGCGCGTGGGATGGCCTGCTCGAAAAAGGCACCCTGCCGGACCGCTACCGCCCCACACTCTACGACTTTCTCGCGCAGGAGGCCTTGTCCTTCTACACCAGCGGCGAGCAGGCCGGGGCGAAGGCGGAGGACGAATTTGAACTCACGGCGGATAGCCCGGCGCTGGATGACGCCCCGAAGTTTCTCCAGTGGCAACGGCCCGCGCCCGTAACCCCGCCGGAGCGCGCCATCCGGCTTTACCAGGAACTGCTCGCTTTTCACGAAAAGGACGCCGATCCGTCCGCCTTCTGCGACGCCGACCTCGCCCGCCTCGTCTGGGGCTGGAACACGGCCATCGGCGAGGACAAGAACACCCGCTTCAAGGCCGCACTCCAAAACTTCATCGCCCGGTGGGGCGACCACGAAACCGCCGCGCTTGCGGCCTGGCATCTGGCCCGCGTGACCCGGGACGAGGGCGACTGGGTGGAGGCGCGGAAGCTCGCGTTGTCCGGGAAAAATGCCCATCCGCAATCCCCCGGCGCGAAACATTGCGCCGCGCTGGTGGCGGAGATCGAAGCGCGGGAACTGCGCTTCACGACCGAACGCGTGTGGAACACCCGCTCGGAAATTACCATCCACTATCGCAATCTCACCCGGGTCCATTTCCGCGCCATCGCGGCGGACTGGGAATCCTTTCTCAACCGCCGCCGTCCCCGGCCCGAGAACCTGGACGAGAAGGAAAAGCGCGCCCTGTTGGCCCGGCCCGCCACGCGGGAATGGACCGTGACGCTGCCCGCCACGCCGGATTTCAAGGAGCGCGCCCACACCACGAGCGCGCCGGACCAGATCAAGCCGGGGTTTTACTTCCTTTTCGCCAGTGCCGATCCGCAGTTTGGCGGCCAGGACAACATTGTTTTCGTGACCACCGTCTGGGTCAGCGACCTCGCGCTCGTGCTGCGTCCGCGCGCCGGGCTGACCGAGGGTTTCGTGCTCGAGGCCGATTCCGGCGAGCCGCTGCCGGGCGCGGAGGTGCAGGCTTGGTATCTCGATACGAATGGCCGCCGGGTTGCCGCGCCGCCACTTGCCACTGACACCAACGGCTTCTTCAGCCTCAAACCCGTCAAGCAGCGCACCTACCTTTTCCGCGTCCGCCATCAGGGCCGCGAACTGGCCTCGGCAGAAGACTTGTGGAATTTCACCTCGGCAGAGCGCGACATCGGGCCCCGCCAGCAAACTGTGTTTTTCACCGACCGCGCGCTCTATCGTCCCGGCCAGACGATTCAATACAAGGGCATCTGCCTCGAATGGAATCACGGCAATGACAACTACCGCACGCTGGCCGGCGAACCGATTGAAGTCATCTTCCGCGACGGCAACGGCAAGGAAATCGCCCGCGCCCAGCATCGCGCCAACGATTATGGCTCCTTTGCCGGCAGCTTCATCGCGCCGCGCGACCGGTTGACCGGGCAGATGTGGATCGAGGCGCAGGGCCGGGCCGACGGTCGGGCGCATTTCCGCGTTGAGGAATACAAGCGGCCCAAGTTCGAGGTCACGCTCGACGCGCCCAAAGTCGCGCCCAAGCTGGACGAGAAGGTGGTGCTGACCGGTCGGGCCACGAGTTACACGGGAGCCGCCGTGGACGGGGCCACCGTCAAATGGCGCGTCACCCGCGAGGTCCGCTGGCCGTGGTGGTGGGGCTGGTGGCGCGGCGGATGGCCGTCCGGCTCGGCGCAACAGATGGCCCACGGCACGGCCCGGACGGGGGTGGATGGCTCGTTCACCATCGAGTTTGTCGCGCGGCCCGATCGCACCATTTCGCGGACCAACGAGCCGACGTTTGTTTATTCCATCACCGCCGATGTGACGGACACGGCAGGTGAGACCCGCTCGGATCAACGCAGCGTCCGCATCGGCTACGCGGCGCTCGAAGCGAAGGTTTCCGCCGCTGAATGGCAGGTGGTTGGCCGGCCGGTGGAGTTAAAGGTCAACACCACCACGCTCGACGGCGAACCGCAGTTGGCCGAGGGCAGCGTGAAGGTATATGCGCTGCAAGCCCCGGCTAAAGTGCAGCGTGCGCCGCTGACGGAGGAAGAGTGGCAGGAGCCAAGCGATCCAGCGGATCCGGCTCGTCCGACTGATCTATCGGATCCCGCGAAGTGGCCCTTGGGCGAGGTCATCGTCGAGCGCGGTTTTACCACCGACACCAACGGTGCCGCCACGCTGGCCTTTACCCTGCCTGCCGGGGCCTATCGCGCTGTGCTTGAAACGCGCGACCGCTTCGGCCAGCCCGTCACGGGCCGGCTGCCGCTGACCGTGCTGGCACCTGACGCACCCCGGCTGGCGATCAAAATGCCGCACCTCGTCGCCGCGCCGCGCTGGGAGGTGCAGCCGGGGGACGAGTTCCTGGCGCTGTGGGGCACGGGTTACGAAACCGGCCGCGCGTTCATCGAGGTCGAGCACCAGAATCGCATCCTCCAGCGGTTCTGGACCACGCACGGACGCACGCAGCAGCAAATCCAACTGGCCGTCACCGAGGCCATGCGCGGAGGATTCACCCTGCACGTCACCCAGGTGCGTGAAAATCGCGGCTACCTGACCTCCCGCACCGTCAACGTGCCATGGAGGAACAAGGAACTGGAACTGAAATGGGAACGGTTCGTCTCGAAACTGACGCCGGGACAGCAGGAGACGTGGACGTTGCAAATCCGAACCCCAAATCCCGAAACCCGAATCGCGGAACAGAAAGCGGCGGAACTGGTCGCCACGCTTTACGACGCCTCGCTGGACGCCTTCGCACCGCATCAGTGGCCCGGCGGTTTCGGTGTGTTTCGCGAGGATGGCAGCACCGCGCAGCCGCAGTTCGGGAACGCCGCCCGCGGCCTGCAACACGCCTTCGGTCGTTGGCGCGAAACCGAAGCTGTGCCGGAGATGACCTACCGCCGATTCCCGGCGGAACTCACACAACGGGTCTGGGGTTATGGCTGGCCAAGGCGATTGTATCGGACACGTGGCGGTGCCATGCCGATGCCGGCCGCCGCTCCGATGATGGCCCTGGGCGCGGTGGCCGAGGCGGATTCGATGGAAGGCCGCGCAATGGCGAAATCCGTCACCGCGCTGCCCGGACAACGAGCCGAGGCGAACCTCGCGGCGGGCGCGCCGTTGGAGGTTGCTTCCGATGCGGCGGGTGCGCCGCCGAAACCCGACCTCAGCCAGGTCACCGCGCGCAAGAACCTCAACGAGACGGCGTTTTTCTTCCCGCAGCTCACGAGCGACTCGAACGGCGTGGTGCGGATGACCTTCACCATGCCCGAGGCGCTGACCAAGTGGCGCTTCCTCGGCTTTGCGCACGACCCGCAACTGCGCGCCGGCCTGCTTGAAGGCACGGCCGTCACCGCGAAGGACATCATGGTGCAGCCCAACCCGCCGCGCTTCCTGCGCGAGGGCGACACGGTTGAGTTCACCGTGAAAATCTCGAATCAGAGCGACCAGCCACAGCGCGGCGCGGTGAAACTGACTTTTGCAGATGCCGCCACGCAGCAAGCGGTGGACAAGCTGTTGTCGCTTCGCCCCCTCACCCCGGCCCTCTCCCCCGCTGGGGGAGAGGGAGAAATCCAGTTCGACATCCCAGCGAAGGAGTCGCGCACTTACGCCTGGCGCATCAGCGTGCCGGACGGCGCGCCGTTCCTCACCTACAAAGCCGTGGCGTCCACCGGTTCCTTGAGCGATGGCGAGGAAGGCTATTTGCCGGTGCTGTCGCGGCGCATCTTCGTGACCGAGTCGCTGCCGTTGCCGATTCGCGGCAAGCTCGGCGGCGGCGAGGTGGTGAAGCAGTTCGAGTTCACCAAGCTGCTCAACTCCGGCCAGTCGCCCACGCTCCAGCACGCGGGCGTGACGGTGCAGATGGTCTCCCAGCCCGCGTGGTATGCGGTGCTGGCGCTGCCGTATCTGATGAAGTTCCCGCACGAGTGCAGCGAGCAGACATTCAACCGGTTCTACGCCAACGCCCTCGCCCGTCACATCGCGAACAGCGACCCGAAAATCCGCCGCATCTTCGACCTGTGGAAAAACACGCCCGCGCTGGATTCGCCGCTGGAGAAGAACCAGGACCTCAAAGCCGTGATGATCGAGGAGACGCCCTGGTATCGGCAGGCAAAGAACGAAAGCGAGGCGCGCCGCAACGTCGGCATTCTGTTCGATGACAACCGGCTGAATGACGAGATGCAGCGCGTCTTGCAGAAGCTGACGGAGATGCAACTCGGCGATGGCCGCTGGCCGTGGTTCCCGGGCGGTTACGGCAACGACTACATCACGCTCTACGTCGTCACCGGTTTCGGACGCCTGCGGCACCTCGGCGCCGACGTGCCCGTGGACCCGGCCCTCCGCGCGCTGAACCGCCTCGACGAGTGGATGTCCGATCAACACCGCCGCATCCTCCGCGACTGGAAGAAGCCGGAGGACTACGTCCCCAGTCCGACCGACGCGCTCTATCTCTACGGCCGCAGCTTCTTTCTGAAAGACCAGCCCGTGGCGGAAGCCCACAAGCCGGCGGTGGACTTTTTTCTACGGCAGGCGCGCAAATTCTGGCTGCAAACCAACCATCGCCAGACCCAGGGCCACCTCGCCATCGCGCTGAAACGCTTCAACGCGGTGAACGCGCTGAACGATTCCACGCCGCTCGATATCCTGAAGTCGCTCAAGGAGCGCAGCGTGACGAATGAGGAAATGGGCCGCTTCTGGCGCGACACGGAGTTGAGCTGGTGGTGGTATCGCGCGCCCATCGAGACGCAGGCGCTGATGATCGAGGCCTTCGACGAGGTGGCGGGCGACGCGCAGGCCGTCGAGGACTGCCGCGTCTGGCTGCTCAAGCAGAAGCAGACGCAGGATTGGAAAACCACGAAGGCGACGGCAGACGCGGTGTATGCGCTGCTGCTGCGCGGCCGGGACCTGCTGGCCAGCGACAAGCTGGTGGAAGTGAGTCTCGGCGGCATCAATGTGACGCCCGGCGCGGAACCCGGAACCCGGAACCCGAAACCCGAAACTACGGTTGAACCCGGCACCGGCTTCTACGAGCGCCGCTTCACCGGCCCCGAGGTCAAACCGGCCCTGGGCGAAATCACCGTGCGCAAAGTGGACGAGGGCGTCTCCTGGGGCAGCGTGCATTGGCAGTATTTCGAGGACATCAGCAAGGTGACGCCCTACGAAGGAACGCCGTTGAAGCTCAAGAAGACCCTGTTCACCAAGGTCAACACCCCCCAAGGCCCGGCGCTCCAACCCGTCACCGGCCCGCTCGCCGTCGGCGACGAACTCGTCGTGCGCCTCGAACTCCGCGTGGATCGCGACATGGAATACGTCCATCTCAAGGACCAGCGCGGCAGCGGCACCGAGCCGGTGAACGTGTTGTCGCGTTACCGGTATCAGGACGGCCTTGGCTACTACGAGAGCACGCGCGACACGGCGAGCCACTTCTTCATGGATTACCTGCCGAAGGGCACCTACGTCTTCGAATACTCGACGCGCGTGCAGTTGCGGGGCGAATACCAGACCGGCCTCGCCAGCATCCAGTGTCTGTATGCGCCCGAGTTCAACAGCCACAGCGAAAGCCTGCCGCTCGTGGTGAAATGAGGCAAAGCGGGGGCCGCCGGAAGCCAGCGGGAGCAGACGTTCAGACGCCGGCCGCCTCGACCATCGCGGCCAGCGTTTCGAGGGAGTTGCCCTCGAACCGGTTGTTCACGAAGAGAAAGGTCTTCCGTTGCGGACCGGCGGCGCGCCCCTCGCGAATCAGCGCGGCTCCCGCCGCGCGACCCTCGGGATACACGTCCTTCACGCCGTCGTAAGGCGCGAAGGCCCGCACCGCCTCCGCGTAACGGCGACCGGGGCGCAGCAGAAAACGCGCAGCCACCAGCGCTGGCTGGGGGCGGCTGCCCGGCAGAGCCATCTGCTCCGCGACCGGCGGCATGGCCTCCCACGAGTTGAACACGTGGGCCACGTTGTGCCGGGCAAGGCAGGCGAAATACTCCGGTTGCAGCCAGGCCGCGTTGCGCAGTTCGATGGCACACGGCCAGCCGGACGGCAGCGCGCCGAGGAAGCGGTCGAGGTCCGCCACGAACTCCCGCCCCGCCGCGTAGTCCTCCGGGCCGAACCGCGAGAACTCAAACATCAACAGCCCCACCCGGTCGCGAATGCTTTCGCAGGGCCGCAGGAATGCCGTCGTGAACCGTTCGGCGTCAAGAAAGTGCGGGTTGCGCCGCCCCGCGCGGGGGCCGAACCGCGGCAGGCTCGGGAAGCGGCGCACGGTGATCTCGTCCGTCACCTTGAACGCGAACAGAAAATCACCCGGCACCTGCGCGGCCAGACCGGCCAGCGAGGTCTCGCTGGGAAACGTGTAATACGCCGCGTCCACGCAGACTGTTTTGAACACCTCCGCGTATTCGCGCAGGCAGTTCCGTTCGAAGCGTGCCTCCGAAAAACGGCCCCGCCACTCGTAACGCGCCGGGTCATACAATCGCCCACACCAGCCGGAATACTTCCAGGAAGACGTGCCGAGGAAAACGCCCGCCGCCGCCAGCGCCGCCGCGTCCCGCCGCATTCGTTCCCGATCAAAGCCCATGCCGCGAGCATGGCAAGCGGTGGGGCGAACAACAAGGCGGCGCACGGCGGCAGCCCGGCGGGGCCGGGTCACGGCCACGACCACGCGAACGGAAAGCGCAAGCGATGAAACCCGCGCGGCCCGTCCGGGGTCAGGGTGACGGACTGGACGCCGTTGGTCGGCAGGAACGCCGGCCCGGTGGTCCAGTGGACGAGATTGGTGCTGGTCTCGACGAAGCCGGGCAGTCCGATGGGCAGGTTCACTGCGTCCAGCCGGAGCGTCGCGCCCTGGGGCACGAGCGCGGCGACGCGCGTGGGGGTCAGGGTTTGGTGCGCGAGGTCGGCGATCACGGCGGCTGCCTTCGCGCCCGGATTCAGGTAGTCCCAGAACAAATGGTTCGTGCCCGGGCCGTTGAGTGATTTGTTGGCGAAAGCGGGGTCCGTCAGGGCGTCCACCATGATGCCGCCCGCCAGCGCATTGGTCAGGCCGTAGGCGGCGGCATTGGTCACCATGCGGTCCAGCAGGGTGAACAGATCGGGCGAGCGGATGACCAACCCGGGCAACGTGGCCTGACGCTGCTGGAGGAGCGCCGCGAAGGCGGCGTTGTAATCCACAATGCGCTGCCGGAGAAACGCGCGGCTGCCGGCGGCGGTGCCATTGAAATACGGGGTGAAGCCGAGGTCCACGACGTTGGGCATGAGCAGGGTGCGCGCGCCCTTCTGGTAGAGCGTCTGGATGATGTTCGAGTGATTGGCCAGCGACTGGTTCATCCGGTTGGTCCAGAAGGTCATCGTGGTGGCGTTCGACGTGTAAGGCGGCGAGTTGTCGAACGTCATCCCCACAAAATCGGCGTTGTTGACCCACACCACGAACAGCGCCGTGGCGGCGTCCGCCGGAGGCGGATAATTGGCGGCGTTGGTGACGAGCAGATTGCTGTAGTGGCCGAAGAACGACCAGTTCTTCGCCGGATCGGACACGAGGCCCTGGCGTTGCGCCAGCACCTCGACCCAGATGCGGCCGTTGCAGTAGCGACCGCCGTAGTAATTGGTCGTGCCCGGCCCGTTGGTCAGGGACGAGGCGCTGTCTCCAAACACGTGCAGGGAGGTGAATGCCATCGCCGGCCACGCGCCGGACAGCAGCAGGAGGCTCAAGAGCAAATGCTTCATCGGAACGACCGTAGCAGCTTGCCGGCCATTCCCGGCGATGACAATTCCCGGGAAGGGCTACGGACCCGGGCAAAACCTCCCATTTGCGCCCCTCCCGGCGGCGTCACGGACGGCCGCGCCGCAGGAACGTCAGCAGGTCCGCCAGTTCCTGCGCGGACAGGCCGGCGGCGGCGTTTTCCGGCATGAGCGACCACGATTGCGGGACCGTTTGCAGGACCAGGCGTTGCGGCACATATCGCACCACGCCCTCGCGGCTCTCGACGCGCAGCACGTCGCCCGGGTTGGCGCGCACCAGCCCGACCAGCAGCTCGCCATTGCCGCGCACCACCACCTCGGTCTGGTGCGACGGCGTGAGGCGCGCGTTGGGTTCGAGGATGTCGCGCAGCAACTCCTCCGGCGGCTGCTCCGCCGCACCGGCCAGGTCCGGCCCGAAGGCCCGGCCCGCGCCGTCCCATTGATGGCAGGCGAGGCACCGCTGCTCGAACACCGCCCGCCCGCGTCCCGCGTCGCCCGCGAGTTTCAACACGGTGGGCGCAAACCGCTCCGCCACGCCGGCGCGGCGGTTGATTTCACCGCCCAGCAAGGCCCGGGCGCGGGCGGCGGTGGTGGCGTCGTAGTGGGTGCGGAGGAAATTGGCCTGCTCCGGCGCGAGCGCCGTGACGGGCACCACGCCGTTCTCGAGCGCGTTCATCAGGAAGAACGTGCGGTCGGGCCGTTGCAGCAGCGTGGCCACAATCTCGCGTTGCGTGGATTCCGCGAGGCGCGGCCAGCGCTGGAAATACGCCGCGAGAATCGCCGGATCGTCGAACCGGCTGAGGCACGCGACGGCGGCGGCCTGCACCTCGGGCGATTCCCCCGGCGCGAGCAAGGCCAGCGCCCAGTCGCTCACCTGGCTGGCGGTCAGGCCGCTGACGCCGAGATAGCGCGTGGCCGCCGCCCGCATCGTGGCGGACCGGGTGCTGAGCGAAATGTCCAGCGCCGCCGCCGCGAACCGCCGCCACGCGCCGTCCGGGGCCGCGCTGGGCCAGTCGCGTCCGCCATCGTGCAGGCCGCGCGCCACTGCCCCGGCCAGTTGGAACATGTCCGCCGTGCCGGGCCGCGCGCGTTCGATGGCGGCGAGCAGTTCGCTGCCGTTGGAATGGGGCTGCGCGCCGGCCATCTCCCCGAGCGCCAGCAGCAACGCCCACGCCGCGTCGGACTGGCGGGAGCGGGGGTCATTCAGCAGGTCGAGAAACACTGCGTCCGCGCGACCGTTCAACGCGCCGAGCACCGCGCGGCGCATCCAGGGATCGTTGCCGTGGCCGCGCAGGAGGAATGACAGGGCGGGCGTGGCTGCAGAACGCGCACTGTGGCCGAGTGTGAGCGCGAGTTGCAGCCGCACCCGCACCGCCGGGTCGCGGGTGCGATCGAGCAGGGCCGACCACAACGGCGCGGGCGCACGGTCGGTTTGCACCCATGGCGTGGCCAGTTCGACGGCGGCCTCGCGCACGGCGGGGTCGGCGTCGCGCAACGCGATGACCAGGTCGCCGGGGGCCAGCTCGCGGCGCGCCGCCAGGGTGTGCAACGAGCCGAGCCGGCCTTGCGCGTTCCGGCCATAGCCCAGTTGCCGCCGGAGGAAGGCGGCGGTGTTGGTGTCCGGCGTGGCCCGCAGCAGCCGCGCGGCCGTCTCGCGCGTCCAGTGGTTGGGGTTGGCCAGGAGGCCGGCGAGGACGAGCGTGGGTT